>NZ_JBJGYQ010000006.1:0-228212 GCF_054050075.1 Geodermatophilus sp. SYSU D00965
CCGCCCAGCCCCCCCCCCCCCCCCCCCCCCCCCGCCGCCCCCCCCCCCCCCCCCCCCCCCCCCCCCCCCCCCCCCCCCCCCCCCCCCCCCCCCCCCCCCCCCCCCCCCGCCGCGCCCCCCCCCCCCCCCCCCCCCCCTGCTGCGGTGTCCGAGGGACCCTTCCTCATCGTGGGGCTGGGCAACCCGGGCCCGTCCTACGCGGGCAACCGGCACAACGTCGGCGCGATGGTGCTCGACGAACTGGCCGCCCGGGCCGGCGTGAAGCTGTCCCCGGGCAAGGGCAAGCGGGCCCGCACGCTGATCGGTGAGGGCCGGCTGGCCGGCCGCCGCGTCGTGCTGGCCCGCCCCACGAGCTACATGAACGAGTCCGGTGGCCCGGTGCGCGGCCTGCTGGACTACCACTCCATCCCGGCCACCGACCTCGTCGTGCTGCACGACGAGCTCGACATCCCCTTCGCCAGCGTGCGGCTCAAGCGCGGCGGCGGCGAGGGTGGTCACAACGGGCTGCGGTCGATCACCCGGTCCACCGGCACCAAGGACTACCTCCGGGTGCGCGTCGGCATCGGCCGCCCGCCCGGCCGGCAGGACGCCGCCGACTTCGTCCTCAAGGACTTCTCCGCCACCGAGCGCAAGGAGCTCGACCTGCTCCTCGTCGATGCGGCCGACGCGACCGAGGAGCTCCTCGCCCGCGGCCTGGAGGCGGCGCAGAACGTCGTCCACCCCCGGAGCTGAGTGGTCCCCCCGTCCGGTGACGGGGTGACGCTCCGTGCTCCCGTTCGGGTGAACGCTCACTCTCCGCATTGACCCTCTCGTGACGCGGTGTGATGGTGACGAGGTCGCCGAGCGTCGCGACGGGGGAAAAGAGCTGGTGACCGGCTGACCGTTCCTTCGTGTGCGTGACATCGGCTACACACCGTCACGCGCGTTCAGGGGGAACCGTGCTGCTCGACCACTCCAGGATCCGACTCGGGACCGCCGTCCGGCCGCCCGACATCGACGCCGACGCCGTGCGCGTCCGGCCGCGGTCCGGCCCGCCGTCGTGGGCCGGCCGGTACTCCCTCGCGCTCACGGTGTTCGAGGTGGTCGTCGCCGCGGTCGCCGCGACCGCCGTCCTCGTCACCCGGCCGACCGCCGTCTCGCCCGGCACGTCCCTGTTCTGGGCCGCCCTGGCGCTCCTCGTCGTGTGGCCGGTGCTGCTGCAGGCGACCGGCGCCCACTCGGAGCGGGTGTTCGGCACCGGCAGCGACGAGTACCGGGCGGTCGGCAAGGCCGGGTTCCTGCTGCTCGCCGTGGCGGGTTTCGTCTCCTACGCCGCCGGTCTCGACCTCAGCCGGGCGCTGGTCGTCGTCGCCGTCCCGGCGCTGACCCTGGTCACCCTGCTCGGCCGCTGGGCCGCCCGGTGCACGCTGCGGGGACTGCGCGCCCGCGGCCGCTGCACCAAGCGGGTGGTCGTGGTCGGCCGCGGCACCGCCGTCCTGGAGCTGGTCGGCCGGGTGCGCCGGGAGCAGTTCGCCGGCATGGACGTCGTCGCCGCGTGCGTCACCCCTGACGACCGGGCCCGCGTGGCCGACGCCGCCGGCGTCCCCGTCGGCGGGCTGGACGAGGTCGTCGCCCTGGCCGGCCGGCTGGGCGCGGACACGATCGCGGTCACCTCGGCCAGCGAGACCGCCGCCCAGTACCTGCGCCAGCTGTCCTGGCAGCTCGAGGGCACCGGCATCGAGCTGCTCGTCGCCCCCGGCCTGATCGAGGTCGCCGGCCCCCGGCTGCACATCCGCCCGCTGGAGGGGCTGCCGCTGCTGTCGGTCGAGCAGCCGCGGTTCGAGGGCTGGCGCCGGGTGGTGAAGGGTGGCCTGGACCGCGCCGCCGCCGCGTTCGCGCTGCTCGTCCTCGCCCCGGTGCTCCTGACCATCGCCGCCGCCGTCAAGCTGACCAGCCGCGGCCCCGTCCTCTACCGCCAGGAGCGGGTGGGCGTGAACGGGCAGGCGTTCACCATGCTGAAGTTCCGCAGCATGGTCGTCGACGCCGACCGCCAGGTGGACGCGCTCATGGCGCAGAACATCTCCGACGGCGTGCTGTTCAAGATGCGGGTCGACCCGCGGGTCACCCCGGTCGGCCGGGTGCTGCGCCGGCTGTCGCTGGACGAGCTGCCCCAGCTGTTCAACGTCCTGGGCGGGACCATGTCGCTGGTCGGGCCACGCCCGCCGCTGCCCGGCGAGGTGGCCCGCTACGACACCTCCGTGCACCGGCGGCTGCTGGTCAAGCCCGGCCTCACCGGCCTGTGGCAGGTGTCCGGGCGCAGCGACCTGCCGTGGGAGGAGGCCGTCCGCCTCGACCTGCGCTACGTCGAGAACTGGTCGCTGGCGATGGACCTGCTCATCCTCGCCAAGACGGTGCGCGCCGTCCTCGGCCGTTCCGGCGCCTACTAGAAGGACCCCCTACCCCCGCCCCTCGCACGCTCGCGGCGGGGCCCTGCAGGGGGCCACCCGCCCGGGTGTGACCCGTGCGGGTGAGGGCGTCCGGCGTGGACTCCCGCCGGAACTCGCAGCCGTCGATGCTCACAGGGAGCGACGGCACCGGTGCGTAGTGCACCCCCGTGTCGTCCGATCCGCTCGGACGCCGAGGAACGGAGATCCCGTGGACCGCTTGAGCATCGCCCTCGTGGGCACGCGCGGTGTCCCCGCGCGCTACGGCGGCTTCGAGACCGCCGTCGAGGAGGTCGGCCGCCGGCTGGCCGACCGTGGACACCGCGTCGTCGTCTACTGCCGCACCGTGCCCGGCGCGGAGGAACCGCCGCCGGCGGAGCACCTCGGCATGGAGCTCGTGCACCTGCCCGCCGCGCGGAAGCGCTCGCTGGAGACGCTGAGCCACACCGCGCTGTCGGTGCGGCACCTGCTCACCCACCGGACCGACGCCGCGATCGTCTTCAACGCGGCCAACTCGCCGCTGCTGCCGGTGCTGCGCGCCGCCCGGATCCCGGTTGCGACGCACGTCGACGGGCTGGAGTGGAAGCGGGCCAAGTGGGGCCCGGTCGGCCGCCGGTACTACCGGGTGGCCGAGGCGCTCGCCGTCCGCTGGTCCGACGCGCTGATCGCCGACGCGCAGGGCATCGCCGACTACTACCGCGACGCGTTCGCCGCCCCCACCACGCTGCTCACCTACGGAGCGCCGCTGATCGAGCCGGGGAGCGACCGGCTCGCCGAGCTCGGCCTCGAGCCGCGCGGCTACCACCTGGTCGTCGCCCGCTTCGAGCCGGAGAACCACGTCGACGTGATCGTCGAGGGGTACGCGGCCAGCACCGCGCGCAAGCCGCTGGTCGTCGTCGGCTCCGCGCCCTACGCCGACGAGTACACCCGCCGCGTGCACGCCCGCGCCGACGGCCGGGTGCGCTTCCTCGGCGGCGTCTGGGACCAGGAGCTGCTCGACCAGCTCTACGCCAACTGCTGCACCTACCTGCACGGTCACTCGGTGGGGGGCACGAACCCCTCGCTGCTGCGGGCGATCGGCGCCGGCGCGGCGGTCACCGCCTTCGACGTCGACTTCAACCGCGAGGTCGTGGCCGACACCGGCCGCTTCTTCCGCACCCCCGCCGACGTCGCGCGCGAGGTGGTCGCTGTGGAGGCCGACCCGCTGGGGACGGTGCGCGCCGGGAAGCGCGCCCGCGCGCTGGCCCGCGGCTACGACTGGGACGAGGTCGCCGCCGGCTACGAGGAACTGGCCCGCGTGCTGGCCGAGCGCCGCTTCCCGAAGCGGCGGCCCAGCGGCCGCCGGCGGGCCACCGCGGCCGACCGGCCGGTGCCGGTCCGGCGACCGCACCTGGCCCAGGTCGTGCCCCTGCCCGTGCCCGCGCCCGCCCCGGCGGACGAGCACCTCCCGGCGGGTCAGCAGTGAGCCGCGGGGGAGACGCAGTGGACGACGAGCAGCGCACGGCTCCGGCGGGCGCGGGCGGCAGGTCGCCCGCACCGCGCCGTCGGCGCCTGGTGGCCGCCGGTGCGGTGGCGTTCGTGGTCCTCGTGGCGCTCGCGCTGGTGCTGGTCATCCGCGGTGCCGACGGCGACGGGACAGCCGCGGCGGCGCCGACCAGCGCGGCGCCCACCTCCGGCGCGCCGGAGGACGAGACGGTCGCGCCGCTGCCGCCGACGCCGACGCCGACCGGGCCCACCGACAACGTCGACGAGCCGCCGCCCTCGCTGCCGGAGGTGGCGATCGACGCCCCCGCGGCCGTGGGCAACGGCATCGTCGCCTCCATCGCCTCGGTCGAGGCGATCGACGGCACCGCGGTCGGCCCGGGCAACGTCGCCGGTCCGGCGCTGCGGCTCACGCTGCGCATCGAGAACGGCACCTCCGAGGCCGTCTCGCTCGACGGCGTCTCGGTCAACCTCTCCTACGGGGCCGACCGGGCACCGGCCTCCCCGCTGGACGACCCGTCCCGGGTGCCGTTCACCGGCACGGTGGAGCCCGGCGCGACCGGCGAGGGCGTGTACGTGTTCAGCGTGCCGACCGACGTCCGGGACCTCATCACCGTCGAGGTCGGCTACCAGGCCGGCGCCCCGCTGCTGCTGTTCACCGGTCCGGCGGCCTGACGGCCCCGGCCCGACCCTCCCGACGACCCACCGGCGCACCCGCGCCGGTGGGTCGTCGCGCGTTCGCGCTGTGCGGTGACCGGGGCCACGGGCCGCCGGGGCCGGGTGACCCGTGCGGGTGAGGGCGTCGGGCCAGGACTCCCGGCGGGCTCCCCGCGTGGCGATGCTGACGGGGAGCGATGACACGGTGCGTGCGCATCTGCACGGGGCGAGTCGTCCGATCAGCTCGGTGCAACACGGGAGGCCACAGTGGACGGCATGCGGAACGCCCTCGCCGACGTGGGGGAGGGGGGCCGAGGGACGACGGTCGTCGCCGCACCGCGCCCGACCGGCCCGGTGCCGCGGCCGGGTCTGCGGGCGACGCTGGACCGCCTGTCCGCGGCGCAGAAGGGCGCGGACGGGGCCCCGCTCTACTCGCGGTTCGTGAACCGGCCGCTGGGCCGCCTGTTCGCCGCGCTGGCGTTCACCGCCGGGCGCACCCCCAACCAGGTCACCGCCCTCAGCGCCGCGTTCACCGCCACCGGTGTCGCGCTGCTGGCCCTGGTGTCCCCGTCGGTGCCGATGGGCCTGGCCGTCGCCGGCTGCCTGGTCCTCGGTTACGGCCTGGACGCCGCCGACGGCCAGCTGGCCAGGCTGCGCGGCGGCGGCTCCCCCGCGGGGGAGTGGCTGGACCACATGGTCGACGCCGCCAAGGTCGCGAGCCTGCACCTGGCCGTGGCCATCGGCCTGTACCGCTTCACCGACGTCGACCCCGCCGTGCTGCTCATCCCGCTGGGCTTCTGCTTCGTCGACGTCGTGATCTTCTTCGCGATGGTGCTCAACGAGGCGCTGCGCGCCCAGCACGGCGTCGCCACCCGCGCGCAGGGCCCCACCCGGCAGGTCGGCATCGCCCGCTCGCTGCTGGCGCTGCCCACCGACTACGGCGTCCTCGCGTGCACCTTCGTGCTCTTCGGGGCCACCTCGGTGTTCGTGCCGGTCTACGCGGCTCTCGGGCTGGCCGAGGGGCTCTTCCTCGTCCTCGCCCTGCGGAAGTGGTTCCGCGAGATGGACCGGCTGCCGCGATGACCGACCGGACCCCCGGCATCCGCCCGCCCCTGCTGGTGGTGCACCCGGGTGCCGAGCTCTACGGCGCGGACCGGATGCTGCTGGAGTCGGCGATCGCGCTGGCCGGCCACTTCACGGTGACCGTCGCCGTCCCCGCACCCGGCCCCCTCGTGCCGCAGCTCGAGGCGCACGGCGTGCGCGTGCAGACCTGTCCCATGCCGGTCCTGCGGAACTCCGCGCTGCGGCCGCGGGGCGCCCTGCGACTGCTCGCCGACGCCGTCCGCGGCGTGCTGCCCGCCCTGCGGCTGCTGCGCCGGCACGGCGGCGCCGGCGTCTACGTCAGCACCCTGACCCTGCCCTCGTGGCCGCTGCTGGCCCGGCTGGCCAGCCGGCGGTCGATCTGCCACGTGCACGAGGCCGAGCAGTCGGCGCCCCGGCTGCTGCGCCGCGGGATGGCGCTGTGCCCGGCGCTGTCCGACCGGGTGGTCGCGAACAGCCGCTTCACGCTCGACGTCCTCACCGACGTGGCCCCGCGGCTGCGCCGGCGCGCCACCGTGGTGCACAACGCGGTGCGCGGCCCCGCCGAGGTGGTCCCGGCCCGGCCGCGGCTGGACGGTCCGCTGCGGCTGCTGTTCGTCGGCCGGCTCAACCCGCGCAAGGGCCCGCAGGTCGCGGTCGCCGCGCTGCAGGAGCTGCGCCGCCGCGGCGTGGACGCCCGCCTCACCGTCGTGGGCTCGGTCTTCCCGGGCTACGAGTGGTTCGCCGAGGAGCTGCGCGCCGCCGTGACCGACGCCGGCCTCGCCGACCGGGTGGAGTTCCTCGGCTTCCGCGCCGACGTCTGGCCGCACCTGGCCGACGCCGACGTGGTGCTGGTGCCGGCCCAGGGCGAGGAGTCGTTCGGCAACACCGCGGTGGAGGCGGTCCTGGCCGCCCGGCCCCTCGTGGTCAGCGACCACAGCGGCCTGCGGGAGGCCGCCGCCGGGTACGCGAGCACGCAGGCCGTCCCGGAGGGGGACCCGGGCGCCTGGGCCGACGCGGTCGCCCGGGTGGCCGCCGACTGGCCGCGGTTCCGTCAGGCCGCGCTGGCCGACGCCGACGTCGCGCGGCGGCGGTCGGCCCCCGAGCGGTACGCGGCCGAGCTGATCGACGCCGTCGCCGCCCTGGGCACGCCGCTCCCCGCACCCGGCACCGCCGTCGGGTCCGCGGCCGAGCCGGTCGTCGAGTCCGGAGCGGCGGCATGAGCGCCGCCGGCAGCCCGCGCGTTCCCGCGGTGCTGATGTACCACTCGATCAGCGCCTCGACCGAGCCCGACCCGCACCGCATCCGCGTGCACCCCGACCGCCTGGACCGGCACCTGCGGCTGCTGCGCCGGCTCGGCCTGCGCGGCGTCTCGCAGACCGAGCTGGTCCGCGCCGTCGACCGGGGCCAGGCCGCGGGCCTGGTCGGCTTGACCTTCGACGACGGGTACGCGGACTTCCTCACCACCGCGGTGCCGGTCCTGCAGCGCCACGGCATGACGGCGACGGTGTACGTCGTCGCCGGGCACATGGGCGCCACCAACTCGTGGGACACCGGGCCGCAGTTCCCGATCATGACCGCCGACCAGGTCCGTGCGGTGGCCGCCGCGGGGCACGAGGTGGGCAGTCACACGGTCAGCCACGCCCGGCTGGCCGGCGCCGACCCGGACGTGCTGGCCGCCGAGGTGACCGACAGCCGGCGGCTGCTCGAGGACGTCCTCCAGGCGGAGGTGCCCGGGTTCTGCTACCCGTACGGCGCCTACGACGCCGCGGCGGCCGACGCCGTCCGCGCCGCCGGCTACGACAACGCCTGCGTCACCGGCGACTACGACCCGGGGGACCGGCACACCTTGCCGCGGTGCTACGTCAGCCCGCGCGACGGCCGCGCCCACATCGTCGCCCGGCTCCTCCGCCACGAGGTCCGGGTGCGCCGCGTCGGCAGCGCGACGCCGGTCGAGAGCCGCTGAGGCGGGCCCGGCCGTGACCTCCTCCCTGCTCCGCCTGCTTCGCCGGCGCGCCACGACCGCCGTCGTCGGACAGGCGACGATGGCGCTGGCCGGTCTGGCGCTGCAGGTCACCGCGGCCCGGCTGCTCGGCGCCGGCGGGCTGGCCGTGTTCTCCCTCGTCTACGGGGCGCTGGTGCTCGTGACGGCGGTGTGCAGCGGCATGGTCGGCGACTCGCTGACCGTGCTGGACCGGCACGACCGGGCGGTGCGGGCCGGCCTGCACGTCTGGACCGTCGTCGTCTCCGCCGCCGCCGGGCTGGCCGGGGCGCTCGCCGCCCTGGTCAGCGGCCTGGTGCCGGTGTGGGCGGGCCTGCTGCTGGCCCCCGCGTGCGCGGCGTTCGTGGTCGAGGACACCCTGCGCCGGCTGCTGATGGCCACCGGTCGCTACGGGGCGCTGCCGGCGGTGGACGGGACCAGCCTGGTCGGGGCGATGACCGCCCTCGGGCTGGCCGGCCTGGCCGGCGAGGTGACGCTGAGCTCGTTCGTCGTCGCGCTGCTCGCCGGGCAGGCCGCCGCGGCCGTCGTCGCGTGGTGGCTGGTCCCCGCCGGCGAGCGGCCGGCCGGTCCCTGGCGCCGGCCCGGCCTGCGCGCCGTCGCCGACTTCGGGGTCTGGCGCGCGGCCGCGCAGACGGTCCGGCCGGGGTCGCTCACGCTGCTGCGGCTGCTGGTCGTCGGCATGGTCGGGGCCGCCGCGTACGGCCCGCTGGAGGCGGCGCGGGTCTACACCGCGCCCATGCTCACGCTCATCGCCGGCATCGCGTCGTTCCTGCTGCCGCACTACGTCGGCCTGCGCGACCAGGGCCCGTCCGCCGGCCTGCGGGTCGCCGACCGGGCGTCGGTCGGCCTCGTCGCGGGGGTCGGCGCGCTCGGGCTGGCGGCCGTCGTCCTGCTGCCGTGGCTCGGGCCGGCCCTGAGCGGCGGCGACTACGTCGTCCCCCTGGCCGCCGTCACCGGCTGGACGGCGTACGCCGCCGGCGCCGCGCTGCTGTTGCCGTACGCGTCGCTGGCGTCGGTGCACGGTGAGCAGCGCCGGGTCCTCGCGCTGCGCGCGGTGGAGTTCGTGTCGCTCGGCGCCGTCGCCGCGCTCGTGCTGGTCGCGCCGGACGCGGTGGCCTGGGTGCCGTTCGCGCTCGCCGCCGGCCCGGTGCTCACCGCGCTGGCCGTCCGGCAGTCGGTCGTCGTCCCCCTGGTGCGGCGCGCAGCCCGCCGTCCGGCCGCGCAGGCGGTGCCGGCGTGAGGGCGGGGGAGCGGGAGGCGCCCGCGACCTCGGTGCCGGTGCGCCTGCTGTGCTGCATGCTGCTGCTCGTCCTCACCACCGTGGGCTGGCGGCGCGGCACCTACTTCACCGGCTCGCTCGACCCGGTCGTCGTCGCGAAGGGCGCGCTGAGCGTGCTCGCCCTGACCGTGGCGTTCTTCGGCACGCGCCGCCCGCACCTGCGGGTGGGCACCGGCACGCTGTGGGCGCTGGGCATCCTGCTGGCCACCACGGTGCTCGGGGCGCTCACCCACGGGCCGCTGACGGCCGGCGGGATCATCGCCGTCCGCGTGACGATCATCGCCCTCACCGTCGTGCTGCTGCTGCGCTGCTACACGACTGCGCAGTTCTTCGCCGCCCTGGCGCGCGCCTGCGCGGTCATCGGCGGGGTGGCGGCGGTGACCGGCCTGCCCACGCTGTCCAGCGGCCGGCTCGCCGGCGGCTTCCCGCAGATGGCCCCCAACGAGCTGGCCCTCCTGGCCTCCCTGGTCGTGCTCTACGCCGGGTGGCGGATCGCGGTGGGCGGGGCCGGCGTGGGCACGGCGGCCGTGGCCGTCGTGGCGCTCGGCGTCCTGTGGTGCACCGGTTCCCGGACCGCGCTGCTCATGCTGCTGCCCGCGCTGCTGGTCATGGCGGTGCACGTGCGCCGCGCCCCGGTGGGGATGGTCGTCGGCGGCCTGCTGGGGGCGGTCGGCGCCGTGGTGGCCGTGTTCGGCACCGATGCGCTGAGCTCCTTCCTCGAGCGGGACGGCGAGGGCACCAGCACCGTGCAGTCCCGCTTCGTCGCCTGGGACGCCGCGACGACCTGGGCCGACGACCGGTGGCAGCTCGCCTTCGGCGGCGGCCTCTCGGTCAAGATCATCCGGGTGAAGGGCCAGTACTGGGACGAGCAGCCGCTGGACAGCAGCTGGATGTCCCTCCTCGTGCAGGCCGGACTGCTCGGCCTCCTCGTCGCGGGGATCTGGGCGTTGTGGGCCGTGCGCGGCGCGCTCCTGGCCCCGCGCGTCCACCGGGCGCTGTTCCTCGGGCTGCTGGTCTTCCTGCTCGGCCGCAGCGTGCTGGAGAGCGGGCTGTTCGACGCGACGCCGGACTTCCTCGCCTTCCTCGCCGCGTCGCTGCTGGCCGAGGGCGGGTCCCGCCGGCGGCTGGCCGCCGAGGACACGGACGACGGCGCACCCACGCCGACCGGTCCCGCGACCGCTCCGCGCTCGGGGGCGCTCACCCGCTGACCGGCGGTGCGTCCGCTCGCGGACGGCGTCCTGCGGCCCGGCCCCGTTCTGCGGGTCGACCCCGCCCCACGGGTCGACCCCGCTCTGCAGCTCATTCCCGCTCTGCGGGTCGACCGCGCCCTGCGGGTCGACCGCGCCCTGCGGGTCGACCGCGCCCTGCGGGTCGACCGCGGCCTGCCCGCCGGGCCGGACGCCGTCGACCTGACCCAGCACGGGCCTCCGGGCCGGACGCCGTCGACCCGGGAAGGTCCGGACTCGCACGGCTCGCCGGATACGCGGTGCAGGGGGTGCTCCTGCGGGCGCGTCCCCGACGGCGTCCGCGGCGAACCGGGCAGCCGGTGTCGCCCTCCCTCCACCCCGGGCCGGAGTGCACAGGGTGCGTCGGTGCTCGCGGCGCGCCCAGCGGAGGCAGCGCAGCCGGCCCGTGAGCACGAGGCGGGTGCCGCGGCCGCCGTCGAGCGGACACCTGGTCCGGCCCCGGCAGCGGCACCGGCGGTGCCCCACCGTCAGCCCGCCGTCCTTCGTGCGGGCCCGTGGGCCGGCCCGCCCGCGACCCCGGTGCACCGCTCGCGAGGACACGTCCCCACCGGGGCGTGGGACGACGACGGCCGGTCCGGGACGTGTGTCCCGGACCGGCCGTCGTCGAGAGGTGCTGGGGCCCGCTCAGCCGCGGGCGGAGCCGCTCACCGTGGGCCGCTTCTTCCCGGCGGCCGGGGGCCGCTCGGCGACCGGCGCCGGCTCCGCGGTGCGCGACTCCGCCGCCGCACGCAGCGGCCGGCGGCGCGGGCGGATGAGCGCGAGGGCGAGCGGGGCGATGCCGGCCGAGCGCAGGATGCCGCGCAGCTCGTGCAGCTCCTCGCCGTCGACCCGCCCAGCGGCCACCACGAGGACGACGCCGTCGTGGTGCTCGGCCACGTGCTTCCAGACCCGCACGGCGGCCAGGGGGTCGCCGACCTCCAGGCGGACGCGCGGCCCGCGGTCGGCGACAGGGGCGCCCACGGACTCCGGACCGCTCACGGTGGCGCTCACCCCGCGGTCGCGCAGCACCTCGGCCACCTCCTCGGCGAGGGCGCGGGCGGTCTGCGTCTCCGACGGCGAGGGCGAGAGCAGGACGACGCGCACCGGCCGCTCCTCGGCCCGCGCCTCCAGCCGGCGGGCGAGCACGGTGGCCGACTGTCCGGTCAGCACGCTGCGCTGGGCCCGGCCGGAGGGCTGGACGACCAGCTCGGTCGCGTCGTCCTCACCCCACACGCGGCGCACGTCGTCCCCGGTGTGCAGCGTGGTGTCCAGGCGGCTGCGGACGATCGCCGCGGCCAGGCCGAGGAGCAGGCCGGCGAGCACCCCCAGCGCCAGCAGGTGGAGCAGGACCGGTGCGACGGGCGAGGTCGGTGCGACCGCGGGGTCGGCGACGGTGAGGTGCACCGGCTCGTCGCCCGACGACGGGGTCTCCAGCGTCTCGACGACGTCGGCGAAGCGGTCGGCGACGGCGTTGGCGATCGCGGCCACCTCGTCGGGGTCGGGCCCGCTCACGGTGACGTGCAGCTGCGTGGTGTCCGGGGGGTTGACCGCCGACACCCGCGCGCGCAGGTCGGCCAGCGAGTCGTCGAGGTCCAGCTCCCGGCGGACCGGGGCCAGCACGGCCTCGCTGGCGACGAGCTCGGGGTAACTGGTCACCCGCTGCTGCACGAACGAGGCGCTGTTGGGGATGGAGGGGGAGACCGAGACGAACACGGTGGCGGTGGCCTCGTAGGTCTTCGACGTTCCCGCGAAGACGGCCAGCGCGGCCACCGCGCCGACCAGCGTCGCGCCGACCCAGATGGCCCAGTGCCGCCGCAGCGCCGTGAGGTAGTCGATCAGCTCCATGCCGTGTGCTCCCTGCCCGCGTGCGTCCCGTCGGGCGGGGACCGCCGGTCCGGCGTGCGCCCGCGGGACACGTCCCCCAGTCGGAGCGGCGAACATAACCCGCAGGTCGGGCCCCCGGAGCCGGCCGAGGAGACGGTGTCACCCCTCCGGGGGGCACCGGCCCGGCGCCGGGGTGGACCCCCCCGGTCACCGCCGCCGATGAGGGCCGCCCGAAGGGGTGAAGAACTCCGCGGACCTCACCATGCGTGATCGCGCTGGGCTACTTTTCCCCGTGTTCGCGCAGTCGAGCGCCACGGATGTCGCTCCTGCGTCACTCAGCGTGATCTGGCGAGCGGTCCCGTCGCGGGACGCTGCGCCTCGGGAGGATCGGGGGATCCCATGACCGTCATCGGCTACGCGCCGGGTGCCTACGACCTGTTCCACATCGGGCACCTCAACATCCTCAAGCACGCCGCCGAGCACTGCGACCACCTGATCGCCGGGGTCGTCTCCGACGAGATGCTGCTGCAGACGAAGGGCCGGCTGCCGGTCATCCCGCTCGCCGAGCGGCTGGAGATCGTGCGCTCGCTGCGCTTCGTCGACGACGTCCACGCCGAGGTCGTGCCCGACAAGATCGACACCTGGCGCGAGGTCCGCTTCGACGTCATCTTCAAGGGCGACGACTGGCGCGGGACCCCCAAGGGCGAGAAGTTGGAGCGCGACTTCGCCGCGGTGGGCGTCGAGGTGCGCTACTTCCCCTACACGATGCACACCTCGAGCTCGTTCCTGCGCAAGGCGCTCGCCGCCATCGCGACGCCGGCCCCGGCCGCCCACGCCCTGATGTCCTGACCTGCGGCGGAGGCAGTCGTCCTCCCCGCGGACTAACCTGGGGACCCGGCCCCCCGCGCACCCGGCGCGACGTGCGTGGCCCGGAGCTTCAGGAGACGGTCTCGTGACCCTGCGCGGCGTGCTCGACGTCGTCCTCACCGACCCCGGCATGGCCCGCGTCGTGGCCGCCGCCGGGACCGCGGAGCTGGCGGTCACCGCACCGCCGTCGGTGCAACCGCTGGTCGCCGCCGCGCTGGCGGCGTCCGGCGGTGAGGGCGGCGTCCCCGTCCTCGTCGTGACCGCGGGGGAGCGGGACGCCGACGCCGTCGCCGACCAGCTGCGCTGCTTCCTCCCGGACCGGCGCACCGAGGTCTTCCCGGCGTGGGAGACGCTGCCGCACGAGCGGCTGTCCCCGCGCGCGGACACCGTCGGCCGCCGGCTGGCCGTGCTCCGCGACCTCACGCACCCCGGCGTGGGCGGCGCCATCGACGTGCTGGTCGCACCGGTGCGCAGCGTGCTCCAGCCGCTGGCCCCCGGGCTGGGCGACCTCACCCCGGTGGAGCTGCGGCCGGGCGACACCGCCGAGCTCGACGACGTCGCCCGCGCGCTGGCCGACGCCGCCTACACCCGCGTGGAGCTGGTGGAGAAGCGCGGCGAGTTCGCCGTCCGCGGCGGCCTGCTCGACGTCTTCCCGCCGACCGAGCCGCACCCGGTGCGCGTGGAGTTCTGGGGCGACGAGGTCGACGAGCTGCGCTACTTCTCCGCCGCCGACCAGCGATCCCTCGACGAGCGCCCCGACCGCCTGTGGGCCCCGCCGTGCCGCGAGCTGCTGCTCACCGACCAGGTGCGCGCGCGGGCGGCGGCGCTGGCCGTCGAGCACCCCGCCCTCCTGGAGGTCCTCGGCAAGCTCGCCGAGGGGATCGCCGTCGAGGGCATGGAGTCGCTGACCCCGGCGCTGATCGAGGGCGACCTCCAGCTGCTCACCGACCTGCTCCCGAAGGGCACCCACGTCCTGGTCTGCGACCCCGAGCGGGTGCGCAGCCGGGCCGCCGACCTGGTCCGCACCGCCGAGGAGTTCCTCGCCGCGTCGTGGGCCACCGCCGCCGAGGCCGGGGAGGCGCCGCTGGACCTCGGGGCGTCGTCCTTCCGCGACCTCGCCGACGTCGAGTCCGCCGCCCGCGGGCGGGGCCTGCCGTGGTGGACCACGGGGGCCTTCACCCTCAGCAGCGAGGACGACGACACCCACGTCACCCTCGACGCCGCGACGGTGGAGCGCTTCGCCGGCGACGTGCCGAAGGCCATCGACACGATGCGGGGCTGGCAGCGCGACGGGTGGCGGGTCGTCGTCACCTTCGCCGGGCCCGGCCCCGCGCAGCGCGCCGCCGACCAGTTCACCGAGGCCGACCTCGGCACCCGGCTGGTCCCCGACATCGCCACCGCCCCCGAGCCGCGGCTGACCCACGTCACCCAGGGCAACCTGGAGGCCGGCTTCGCCTTCCCCGGCGTGGGCCTGGCGCTGCTCACCGAGCACGACCTCACCGGCTCGCGCGGGACGACGATGCGCGACGCGGTCAAGATGCCGGCGCGCCGCCGCAACGCCGTCGACCTGGTGCAGCTGCAGCCCGGCGACCTCGTCGTCCACGAGCACCACGGCATCGGCCGCTACATCGAGATGGTCAGCCGCACGGTCAACGGCGGGCAGCGCGACTACCTGATCGTCGAGTACGCGCCGTCCAAGCGGAACCAGCCGCCGGACCGGCTGTTCGTGCCCACCGACGCCCTCGACCAGCTCACCCGCTACGTCGGCGGGGAGGCGCCCGCGCTGTCCAAGCTCGGCGGCGCCGACTGGCAGAAGACCAAGGGCCAGGCGCGCCGGGCGGTGAAGCAGATCGCCGCGGAGCTGATCCGGCTGTACTCGGCGCGGATGGCGACCAAGGGCCACGCCTTCGGCCCGGACACCGTCTGGCAGCGCGAGCTCGAGGACGCCTTCCCGTTCCAGGAGACCCCCGACCAGCTGGCCGCGATCGACGAGGTCAAGGCCGACATGCAGAACCCGGTCCCGATGGACCGGATCATCTGCGGCGACGTCGGCTACGGGAAGACCGAGATCGCCGTCCGGGCGGCGTTCAAGGCGGTGCAGGACGGCAAGCAGGTCGCCGTCCTGGTGCCGACGACGCTGCTGGCCAACCAGCACTTCAAGACCTTCTCCGAGCGGTTCGCCCAGTTCCCGGTGAAGGTGCAGGTGCTCTCCCGCTTCCAGTCCGACGCCGAGACCCGGCAGATCCTCGAGGAGCTGGCCCGCGGCGAGGTGGACGTGCTCGTCGGCACCCACCGGCTGCTGCAGCCGACGACCCGCTGGAAGGACCTCGGGCTGGTCATCGTCGACGAGGAGCAGCGCTTCGGCGTCGAGCACAAGGAGTACCTGAAGACCATGCGGACGGCGGTCGACGTCCTGTCGATGTCGGCCACCCCGATCCCGCGCACCCTGGAGATGAGCCTGACCGGCATCCGCGAGATGTCGACGATCCTGACCCCGCCGGAGGAGCGGCACCCGGTGCTGACCTACGTCGGCGCGTGGGACGACAAGCAGATGGCCGCCGCGATCCGCCGCGAGCTGCTGCGCGACGGCCAGGTGTTCGTGATCCACAACCGGGTGCAGTCGATCGACAAGGCCGCCGCGAAGATCCGCAACCTGGTGCCCGAGGCCCGCGTCGCCGTCGGCCACGGGCAGATGAAGGAGCACGAGCTCGAGCGGATCATGGTCGGCTTCTGGGAGAAGGAGTACGACGTCCTGATCGCGACGACGATCGTCGAGTCGGGCCTGGACATCCCCAACGCCAACACGCTGATCGTCGACCGCGCCGACACCTTCGGCCTCTCGCAGCTGCACCAGATCCGCGGTCGCGTCGGCCGTGGCCGCGAGCGGGCCTACGCGTACTTCACCTACGACCCGTCGCGGCCGCTGACCGAGACCTCGGTCGACCGGCTGACCACGATCGCGCACAACACCGACCTCGGCGCCGGCATGGCCGTGGCGATGAAGGACCTCGAGATCCGCGGCTCGGGCAACCTGCTCGGCGGCGAGCAGTCCGGGCACATCGCCGGGGTCGGCTTCGACCTCTACGTCCGGCTGGTCGGCGAGGCGGTCACCGACTACCGGGCCCAGCTGTCCGGCGAGGAGGCCCCGGCCGAGCCCGCCGACGTCCGGGTGGACCTCCCGGTCGACGCGCACCTGCCGCACGACTACGTGCCCGGCGAGCGGCTGCGGATGGAGGCCTACCGCAAGGTGGCCTCCGTGCAGAGCGACGAGCAGGCGCAGGCGGTGCTCGACGAGCTCACCGACCGCTACGGCACCCCGCCGGCGCCGGTGCTCAACCTGCTCGCCGTCGCCCGCTTCCGGGCGGCGGTGCGGCGCTTCGGCATCACCGAGGTGTCGCTGCAGGGCCGCGCCATCCGCATCTCGCCGGTCCCGCTGCGCGAGTCCCAGCAGATGCGCCTGGCCCGGCTGGCCGACGGCGCGACCTACAAGGCGGCCGTCGACACCATCTCGCTCAAGGTGCCGGTCGGCCCCGACCGGCGGACGCCGCTGCGCGACGTGGCGCTGCTGGAGAACCTGCACTCGCTGCTGACGGCGGTCCTGGAGCAGCCGGTCGCCGCCTGACAGCCGCGGGAGCATCGCAGCGAGCGCCAGCGAGCGACGGCGGCCCCGCGGCAGGGGCCCAGCGCGAGCCTGCGAGCGGTGGGGGGGTAGCGGGGTCCTCCCACGTGGCGCGGAAGGCGGCTGTGTCATCGCCGCCTGAGGTGGAGTGGACCCGTGCGCGTGACGCGGACGGATCCACTCCACCTGCGCGGTGGGTCACACCCGGTGTGGCACCCTCGCAAGACGTGCGGACACGTCGCCTGACCACGACCCTGGCCGTCGGCCTCGCCGCGCTGGCGGCACTGGCCGCCTGCCGGACGTCACCCAACGTCGCGGCCTACGTCGGGGACGAGCAGGTCACCGTGGCCCAACTGCAGTCGGCGGTCGACGAGCGCCTGTCCGACGCCGACCTGGCCGCTGCGACCCAGGGCCGGGAGGACGAGTTCACCCGGCTGGTGCTCACGCGGCTGGTGCAGACCGAGGTCTACGCGCGGGCGGCGGCGCAGTACGGCGTCACCGTCGACGACGCCGACGTGCAGGCCCGCATCGACGAGCTCATCGGTGACCAGGACCCCGAGCAGGTCTACGCCCAGGCCGCCGCCCAGGGGGTCGGCCGGGCAGACGTCTTCGAGACCGTCCGGCAGCAGATGGTGCGCCAGGCGATCGCGGCCGAGGAGGGCGTCGACGCCGGCCTGTCGGAGGAGGAGCTGCGGGCCGACTACGCCGAACAGCTGCCCGGCCTCTCCCAGGTCCAGCTCGGCTACGTCACCGTGCCCGACCAGGCCGCCGCCGACGCTGCCGTGGCGACGCTGCAGGCCGACCCCGCCGCGTACCCGGCCCTGGCGGCCCAGTACCCGGGTAACACGACGCTCCCGCAGGTGCAGCCGCGCAGCCCCGACCAGGTGCCGACGGTCATCGCCGACCAGGTCACCGCCGCCGCGCCGAACACGGCCTTCAGCACGACCGTCAGCGAGCTCCCCGGCGTCCTCGTCGTCTTCGTCGGGGAGCCGGTGGCCCCGTCGTTCGAGGAGGTGCGGCCGCAGCTGGAGCAGGCCGCGCAGGCCGAGGCCGACTCGGCCGCGCAGCAGCTGGTCGCCGACGTCCGGGACGGCCTCGACATCGACGTCAACCCCCGCTTCGGCGTCCTGGACGAGGGGCAGATCGTGCCGGACGACAGCGGGGTGGTCGACCTGCTGGACGACGCGGACGGCACCGCTGCGGCCCCTGCCGGAGACTGACCGGGTGCCCGTCGCGCTCGCCGTCACCGTCAGCCCCGTCCTCCCCGGCCTGCTCGGACCCGCCGGCTGGCGAGCGGTCACCGGCGGTCGCCGCGTCGTCGCGCTCCCGTCCGCAGCCGCACCCGCCGCGGCGCTGCGGTCGGCGGGCGTCGCGGTGGACGACGTCCCGGATGCCGCCGCCGCGACCGCCGCGGCCGACGACGTCGTCGCCCTGGTGACCGGGGAGGACGTCGGCGCCGCCGAGGTCGTCGACGGCACCCCGCTCCCGCCGGGGGCCCGGCTGCTCGACGTGGTCGCCGTGATGGACCGGCTGCGCTCGCCGGGCGGTTGTCCCTGGGACGCCGAGCAGACCCACGCCTCGCTGCGCGGCTACCTGCTCGAGGAGGCGCACGAGGCCTACGACGCGATCGTCGACGACGACCCGGTCGCGATGCGCGAGGAGCTCGGCGACGTGCTGCTCCAGGTGGTGTTCCACGCCCGGGTGGCCGCCGAGGCCGACCCGGCCCGGCGCTTCGACGTCGACGCGGTCGCCGGCGACCTGGTCGACAAGCTGGTCCGCCGGCACCCGCACGTGTTCGGTGACGCCGGGCCCCGGGACGTCGCGCAGGTCGAGGCCGGCTGGGAGGAGATCAAGCAGGCCGAGAAGCAGCGCCGGTCGCCCACCGAGGGGGTCTCGCGGTCCCAGCCCGCGGCGTCCTGGGGGGCGGCGCTGGTGCGACGGGCCGGCCGGGCCGGCCTGCCCGTGCCCGACCCGGCGGAGCTCTCCGCCCGCAGCCCGGAGGAGCTCGGCGAGCGGCTGCTGGCCGTGGTGAGCGGCGCCGCCCAGCGCGGCTGGGACGTCGAGGACGCGTTGCGCGAGGCGGTCCGGCGCTACGCCGGCGAACTCGACGCCGCAGCCGGGGAGCGCGCCGGCTCCTGAGCGGGGCGCGCCCCCGGGCGGTGGCGGGCTGGCTAGGCTGCCCCTCGTGCCCAGCATCGACGCCGTAGGCGCGCGGGAGATCCTCGACTCGCGCGGAAACCCCACCGTGGAGGTCGAGGTCGCCCTCGACGACGGGACGATCACCCGGGCCGCGGTCCCCAGTGGCGCCTCCACCGGCGCGTTCGAGGCGGTGGAGCTGCGCGACGGCGGTGAGCGCTACGGCGGCAAGGGGGTCGGCAAGGCCGTCGACAACGTCCTCGACGTCATCGGCCCCGAGCTGGTCGGCTACGACGCCGCCGAGCAGCGGCTCATCGACCAGCGGCTGCTCGACCTGGACGGGACGCCGAACAAGGAGCGCCTCGGCGCGAACGCGATCCTCGGCGTGAGCCTCGCGGTGGCCAAGGCCGCCGCCGAGTCGGCCGGGCTGCCGCTGTTCCGCTACGTCGGCGGCCCGTCGGCGCACCTGCTGCCGGTGCCGATGATGAACATCCTCAACGGCGGTGCCCACGCCGACAGCAACGTCGACGTGCAGGAGTTCATGATCGCCCCGATCGGTGCGGCGACCTTCACCGAGGCGCTGGCCATGGGCACCGAGACCTACCACGCGCTCAAGGCCGTGCTGAAGGGCCGCGGGCTGTCCACCGGGCTCGGCGACGAGGGTGGCTTCGCCCCCGACCTGCCCAGCAACCGGGACGCGCTCGACCTCATCGCCGAGGCCGTCGAGAAGGCCGGCTACAGCCTCGGCACCGACATGGCCCTCGCGCTGGACGTCGCCGCCACCGAGTTCCACGGCGACGGCGGCTACGACTTCGAGGGCCAGACCCGGTCGGCGGAGCACCTCACCGACTACTACGGCGAGCTGGTCGACGCCTACCCCATCGTGTCCATCGAGGACCCGCTGTCGGAGGAGGACTGGGACGGCTGGGTGGCGCTGACCGCGGCGCTGGGCGACCGCGTGCAGCTGGTCGGCGACGACCTGTTCGTCACCAACCCGGCGCGGCTGGCCGACGGCATCGCCCGCAAGGCGGGCAACGCGCTGCTGGTGAAGGTCAACCAGATCGGCACGCTCACCGAGACGCTCGACGCGGTCAACCTGGCCCACCGCAACGGCTACCGCTGCATGATGAGCCACCGCTCCGGCGAGACCGAGGACACCACGATCGCCGACCTCGCCGTCGCCACCGACTGCGGGCAGATCAAGACCGGCGCCCCGGCGCGCAGCGAGCGGGTGGCGAAGTACAACCAGCTGCTGCGCATCGAGGAGGAGCTGGACGAGGCCGCCCGCTACGCGGGTGCCGCGGCGTTCCCGCGGCTCGGCGGCCGATGAGGTCCCTCCGCCGATGAGCGCTCCGCGGAGCCGGCGGGGCGGTTCGGGAGCGGTCCCGCCCGTCCGGCGTCGCTCCACCGGGCGCCCGCTGTCGAACGCCGCGTCCCGCCCGGTCCCGGCCGGCTCCCGCTCCGGTGCGGGCAGCCGGCCGGAGGCCCGCCGGCCCGGGCGCCGCTCGCCGCGGTCGGCCACCGGCTCGGCGACGCCGCGGCGGCCGCTGTTCACCGGCCGCGCGGTGGTCCTCGGGGGGCTGGTGCTGCTGCTCGCGCTCACCCTGGCCGGGCCGGTCCGCCAGTTCCTCGCCGGCCGCGCCGAGCTGACCCGGCTGGCCGCCGAGGGCACCGCCCTCGACCGGCGGGCGGAGGAACTGCAGGCCCAGCTCGAGCGCCAGGCCGACCCGGACTACACCGCGCGGCAGGCGCGGGAGCGGCTGACCTACGTCCTCCCCGGTGACCGGCTGGTCGTCGTCGTCGACGGCGACGCCGTGGAGGGCGACGCCGGCACCGTCCCCGAGCCGGCCGACGAGCTGCCCTGGTACGACGCCCTGCTGCAGTCGGTCGCCGTGGCCGACGGGGACGAGGAGCCCGCCGAGTGAACGAGCCCAGTGCGCCCGGGCGGAGCGTCCGGGAGCCGGTCGGCCCGGAGGAGCGCGAGATCGTCGCCCGCCAGCTCGGCCGGCCGCCGCGGGCCCTGCGTGCCGTGGCGCACCGCTGTCCCTGCGGGCAGCCCGACGTCGTCCAGACCTCGCCGCGGCTGGAGGACGGCACCCCGTTCCCGACGCTGTACTACCTGACCTGCCCCCGGGCCAACGCCGCGGCCAGCCGGCTGGAGTCCACCGGCCGGATGCGCGAGTGGCAGGCCGACCTGGGCACCGATCCCGAGCTCGCCGCGGGGTACCGCGCCGCCCACGAGGCCTACCTGGCCGAGCGCGACGCTCTGGGCGAGCTGCCCACCCGCAACACCGCCGGCGGCATGCCCGACCGCGTGAAGTGCCTGCACGCGCTCGCCGGTCACGCGCTCGCCGCGGGCCCCGGGGTCAACCCGATCGGCGACCGGGCGGTGGCCGAGATGGGGGAGTGGTGGGCCAACGGCCCCTGCGCCCCCGAGGAGGCGCAGAAGTGACCCGCGTGGCCGCGATCGACTGCGGCACCAACTCCATCCGCCTGCTGGTCGCCGACGTCCCGCCCGAGGGGCCGCACACCGACCTGCTGCGCCGCATGGAGGTCGTCCGGCTCGGCCAGGGGGTCGACGCCACGGGACGGCTGGCGCCCGAGGCGATCGAGCGCACCCGCGTCGTCCTCGCCCAGTACGCCGCGCAGGCGCGCGAGCTCGGTGCGACGGCGGTGCGCATGGTGGCCACCAGCGCCAGCCGGGACGCCGCCAACCGCGCCGACTTCGAGGACATGGTGGTGGCCACGCTGGGCCGGCTCCCCGACGTCGTCCCCGGCGACGAGGAGGCGCGGCTGTCCTTCCTCGGCGCCACCGCGTCACTGGACGCCGCGGTCACCGCGCACGGCCAGCCCGCCCCGAAGGCGCCCTACCTGGTCGTCGACATCGGCGGCGGGTCCACGGAGTTCGTCCTCGGGGACGCCGGCGGCGTCCGCGCGGCCCGCTCCGTCGACGTCGGCTGCGTCCGGCTGACCGAGCGGCACCTGCACGGCGACCCGCCCACGGCCGACGAGATCCAGCGCGCCGAGGCCGACATCCGCGCCGCGCTCGCCGAGGTGGCCGCGGTGGTGCCGGTCGGCGAGGCGGCGACGCTGGTGGGGCTGGCCGGCTCGGTGACCACGGTCGCCGCGCTGGCGCTCGGGCTGCCCGCCTACGACCCGGTCGCCATCCACGGGTCGCGCATCCCCGTCTCCGCCGTCCGCTCGGTGACCGCGGGGCTGCTGACCGCCACGCGGCAGCGGCGCGCGGCCGAGCCGGTCATGCACCCCGGCCGGGTCGACGTCATCGGCGCCGGCTCGCTGGTCCTGCGGGTGGTCATGGACGCCTTCGCCCTCGACGACGTCGTCGTCAGCGAGCACGACATCCTCGACGGCATCGCGCTGGGGCTCGCCGGGCGCTGACCCGGGGGCGCGGGCCGCGCCGTCCGGGGGCTACGTGCGGGCGCGGAGGGTGCGCAGGCCGTGCATGACGGTGCGGGCGAGCTCGCGCGCCCGGCCGCGGAGCGCCCGCCGGGCCAGCGCGAGCGCGCCCCCGCAGACGGCGGTCCCGGTGAGGTAGCCGGCCGAGCCCAGCAGCCCGGGGCGGGCCAGCATGATCCGCGTGGTCGTCACCTCGTCCGGGCGCCAGCGGAGCTTGTAGTCCTCCTCCCCGCGGAGGAAGGAGTACTCCTGCTTCTCCAGCCGCGCGGCCCGCTCGAGGGCGCCGCTGACCAGGAGGACGGCGGTGTCCATGTGCTGCCGCAGCTCCGGGGAGATGCCGGCGAGGTAGTACGCCAGCTGCCGGTGCCCGACGAGGTCGACCTCGCTGGCCATCACCTCGCCGTCCAGGCGGTACTCGACCAGCACCGCCTGGCCCCGCTCGATCATCGCCGCGACGGCCTCGGCGAGGTGGCGCCGGAACCGGTCGGTGAGGTGTTCGGGGTTCCCGCGGCGGCCGGCCCACTGGGCCTCGTGCAGCCGGATCAGGTCGGCGACGGCCCCCGGGACGGCCGCCGGGGTCACCTCGGTGCGCTGCACACCGAGCTTCTCGATCTTGCGCAGCTTGCGCTTCAGGGTCCCGGCGGTCCGCGCCGGCACGCGGGCGAGGACCTCCGCCACCGGCAGCGCCGGCAGTTCGAGGATCACCGATCCGGTCGCCCGCCGCACCCGGCCCGGCCAGTCCTCCGCCCAGCGCTGAGCGGCGCCGTCCGGGAGCACCTCGGGCAGGTCGACCAGGCGCCAGCCGGGCACCTGCAGCAGCGCCTGCACCAGCCGCCGTCCGGCGTCGGGCACCGCCGGGTCCACCAGGACGTCGGTGTGGTCGGAGAGGTCCCCGCCCAGCGGGGCGAGGACGTGGACCAGCCCGCGGCGGACGCGGTGCAGCGCCGCCGCGGCGACCAGGACGTCGCCGTCCCACACGGTGACGACGGCGAGCCGGCCGGCCGGCACGTAGGCCCGCGCCCAGGCGCTGGTCCACGCGTGCGTCTGGAACGGCGTCGCGGAGGGGCAGCGGGCCCACAGGTCGTCCCAGGCACCTGCCAGGGCGTCCAAGGCGGCCTGGTCGCGGACGTACCGGAGGTCGGCCGTCGGCGGCAGGGGCCGGCCGGCGGGCGCAGGACCCCGGTCCACGCCCGGGGACTCCGGAGCCCGGGCCGGCGCGGTGTCCTCGGCGCGCCCGACCTCCTCGGCCGGGACAGCGGTGCCGGGACCGTGCCCGGCGAGAGACACCGTTGTGTCCAACGTCCACACTCCTCACCCACGCGCCGGCACGTCGTCGGTCCCGGTCGCTGACCGAACTGAGGCTAGGTGGGGGGCGGAGTGCTGACGAACCCCGAAAGGGGGAAACTGCGCCGGCTTCTCGGGGCCGCTGCGCGCCGGGTCAGGGGCGCGGGCTCTCGCTGTTCACGCCGGGCGGCAGCTTGCCGGTCAGCTTCTCGTAGGCGGCCGCGGCCCCGCGGGCCGCGGCGAGCCGGCCGGCCGCGACGGCCACGCCGGACACGGCCGCCCACGCCAGGGCCTCGCCCCAGCCGACACCGGGCGCGGCGGGGTTCCGGGGCGGGGTCGAGCCGCGGACGGCGTACCAGCCGGCGTCGGTGAGCCTGCGGACGGCGATCCCCGTCCCGGCCGCCATGCCGGTGCCCAGGAGCTTCCAGGTGATCGGCGACTTCTGCGTCTTCTTCCGGGCCACGGAGGTGATCATGCCGCCCCGGTCCACGGGGGCGCCTCCCCGGATGGTCAACTGACGCGCGTGGTCACCGACGCCGCCGGGTTCCCCGTGACCCGCAGCCCCGCCGGCGTGGTCCGCGCAGCGCGGGGCGCCCGCGACCTCGCCGTCCTCGACAGCCGCGTCTCCGGCTGCCGGGCGTGCCCCCGGCTGGTGGCCTGGCGGGAGGAGGTGGCCGAGGTGAAGCGGGCCTCGTTCCGGGAGTGGGAGTACTGGGGCCGCCCGGTTCCGGGTCTCGGCCCGGCCGACGCCCGCATCGCCGTCGTCGGGCTGGCTCCCGCCGCCCACGGCGGGAACCGCACCGGGCGGGTGTTCACCGGCGACCGCAGCGGCGACTGGATCTTCGCGGCGCTGTGGCGGGCCGGGCTGGCCAACCAGCCCACGTCCACCCACGTCGGGGACGGGCTGGAGCTCCGCGACGTCCGCGTGGCCGCCGCCGTCCGGTGCGCGCCGCCGGCCAACGCGCCGACGCCGGAGGAGCGGGACACCTGCTCCCCGTGGCTGGCCCGGGAGCTGGCCCTGCTGCCGCGGCTGCGGGTCGTCGTCGTCCTCGGGGGCTTCGGCTGGACGGCGCTGTGGCCGGTGCTCGCCGCGGCCGGCTACCGGCTGCCCCGCCCGCGGCCGGCGTTCGGGCACGGGGTCGAGGTGACCCTCGAGGGGCCGCGCGGGCCGCTCACCCTGCTGGGCAGCTACCACGTCAGCCAGCAGAACACCTTCACCGGCAAGCTGACCGAGCCGATGCTCGACGCGGTGCTGTCCCGGGCCACCGAAGTCGCCGCGACGGTGCCGGGACCGCCGTCCGCCCCCTAGGCTCCCCCCATGGCGCAGCGACCCGTGGTCCTGGTCGTGGGCGGCGGCTACGTCGGCCTCTACACCGCCCTCCGGCTGCAGAAGCGGCTCTCCCGGGGGCGGGCGGAGATCGTCGTCGTCGACCCGCAGCCGCACATGACCTACCAACCGTTCCTCCCGGAGGCGGCGGCCGGCTCGGTGGAGCCGCGCCACGTGGTGGTGCCACTGCGCCGCACGCTGCCGCGGTGCCGGGTCATCACCGGCGCGGTCACGAGCCTGACCCACGCCGACCGGCGGGCCAGCATCGCGCCCATCGAGGGGGAGCCCTTCGAGCTCTCCTACGACGTGCTGGTCATGGCGGCCGGCTCGGTGGCGCGGACGCTGCCCATCCCGGGGCTGGCCGAGCACGGCATCGGGTTCAAGAACGTCGGCGAGGCCATCTACCTGCGCAACCACGTGCTCGCGCGGCTCGACGCGGCCAGTTCCACCGACGACCCGCAGGTGCGCCGCCGGGCGCTGACCTTCACCTTCGTCGGTGGCGGGTACGCCGGCGTCGAGGCGTTCGCCGAGCTCGAGGACATGGCCCGGTACGCGGTCGAGCACTACTACCCGCGGCTGTCCCCGGCCGACATGCGCTGGGTGCTGGTCGAGGCGATGGGGCGGATCCTGCCCGAGGTCGACCTGGACATGGCCGCCTGGACGGTCAAGCAGCTCACCGCCCGGGGCATGGACGTGCGGCTCAACACCCGGCTGGAGTCCGTGAGCGACTGCCACGTCCGGCTCAGCGACGGCGACGAGTTCGACAGCGACACCCTGGTCTGGACGGCGGGCACCAAGCCCAACCCGATGCTGACCCGCACCGACCTGCCGCTCGACCAGCGCGGCCGGGTCGTGTGCGAGCCGACCCTCCAGGTGCGCGGGCTGGAGGACGCGTGGTCGGCCGGTGACCTCGCCGCCGTCCCCGACGTCACCAAGGACGACCCCGCCGCCACCACCGCGCCCAACGCGCAGCACGCCGTCCGGCAGGCCAAGCGGCTGGCCGACAACATCGTGCTGTCCCTGCGCGGCGAGCAGCCGGTGCCCTACCGGCACGAGTACGCCGGGTCGGTGGCCAGCCTCGGCCTGCACAAGGGCGTCGCCCAGGTCTACGGCGTGAAGCTCAAGGGCTGGCCGGCGTGGTTCATGCACCGCAGCTACCACGTCAGCCGGGTGCCGACCTTCAACCGCAAGGCGCGGGTGGTCGCCGACTGGACCCTCGCCGCGGTGTTCCGCCGCGAGGTCATCTCCCTCGGCCAGCTGCAGGACCCGCGGCGGGAGTTCGTCGCGGCGGCCAACACCGGCCGCGCCGGCCAGCTGCCCCCGCCGTCGGCGGCCGACCGCGCGCAGTCCGGCTCGGCGCAGGCGAGCTGACCGGTCTCACCGGTCGCCGCGCAGTGCCGCGGCGGCGTCCTCCGGCGGTCGAGGCGGCCCTGCGGGCCCTGCTCGCGGTGGGCGCCGCCCGGCGGGGTTAGCGTTCCGGCGACGCAGCCCCCGTAGCCCAATCGGCAGAGGCAGGCCCCTTAAAAGGGTCCCAGTGTCGGTTCGAACCCGACCGGGGGCACGTCCGACCCCCTCGTCCGGGTGCCCGGGGAACTCCCAGGAACGCGCAGGGCCGCTCGGGCGTTGACCTGACCGAGTGGAGTCGAGCACCGTTGACCCCACGAACCGCCCGGTCACCTCGAGGAGATGACGATGCCCAGCCACAACCCGGTCTTCGGACGGGGCTTCGCGAACGCCGCTGCCGGCAACGGCCAGCAGTACGGCCAGTGGGGTGGTGCACCGCAGTACGGCGCTCCCCAGTACGGAGCCCCCCAGTACGGCGCCCCGACGCAGGACCCGTACGCCGCGCCGTCGCCGTACGCCCGGTCCCCGTACGCGCCGTCGACGACGCGCTACATGACGATGGACGACGTCGTCCAGAAGACGGGGCTGTCCTTCCTCGTCACCGTGCTCGCGGCCGCCGCCACCTGGGCGCTGCTCCCGCAGGAGCTGGCGTTCGGCCTGGCCCTGCCCGCGGTCCTGGTGGCGTTCGTGCTGGGCCTGGTGATCTCGTTCAAGCAGATCGCCAACCCCGCGGCGACCCTCGCCTACGGCGCGCTGTACGGCATCGCGCTCGGCGCCATCAGCGAGGCGTTCAACAACCTCTGGCCCGGCATCGTCATGCAGGCGGTCATCGGCACCTTCGGTGTCTTCGCCGGCATGCTCGTCGTCTACAAGACCGGCGCCATCCGGGTCACCCCGAAGCTGACCCGGTGGATCGTCGGCGCGATGTTCGGCGTCCTGGCGCTGATCCTGGTCAACCTGGTCGTCAGCCTGTTCGTGGGCGGTGACGCCCTCGGCCTGCGCAGCGGTGGCCCGGTCGCCATCCTGTTCAGCGTCATCGTGATCGGTGTGGCGGCGTTCTCGCTGCTGCTCGACTTCGACATGGCCGACGAGGCGATCCGCCGCGGCGCGCCGGCCAAGTTCGCCTGGTACATCGCCTTCGGCCTGCTCGTGACGGTCGTCTGGCTGTACCTGGAGATCCTGCGGCTGCTGTCCTACCTGCAGAACGACTGAGCAGACCGCCGCACCACCTGACAGTGGCCCGGTCCCCGCGAGGGGGCCGGGCCACTGGCCGTTCCGGGGGCGTCCCCGCCGCGATCATGGCGCCGTGACCGGCTGAGGGCGGTGCCGCGTGGTCACGGCGCCATGATCGTCGGGTCAGCTGCTCAGGAGAGCCGCTCCAGGACCATCGCCATGCCCATGCCGCCACCGACGCACATCGTCTCCAGGCCGAAGGTCTTGTCCTCGGTCTGCAGGCCGTTGATCAGCGTGCCGGTGATGCGGGCGCCGGTCATGCCGAACGGGTGGCCGACGGCGATCGCCCCGCCGTGCACGTTGAGCCGGTCGATGTCGATGCCCAGGTCGCGGTAGCTGGGGATGACCTGCGCGGCGAACGCCTCGTTGATCTCCACCAGGTCGATGTCGCCGATGCTCATGCCGGCCCGCTGCAGCGCCAGCTTGGAGGCGTCCACCGGGCCGTAGCCCATGATCTCCGGCGACAGCCCGGTCACCGCGGTCGAGACGATCCGCGCCAGCGGGGTCAGCCCGAGGTCGCGGGCCTTGGTGTCGCTCATGACCACGACCGCGGCGGCGCCGTCGTTGAGCGGGCAGGCGTTGCCCGCGGTGACCCGCCCGTCGGGGCGGAACACCGGCTTGAGCCCGGCGATGCCCTCGAGCGTGGTGCCGGGGCGCGGGCCGTCGTCGGTGCTGACCACCGCGCCGTCGGGCGTGGTGACCGGGGTGAGCTCGCGCGCCCAGAAGCCGTCGGCGATGGCCTGCTCGGCCAAGTTCTGGCTGCGGACGGCGAACTCGTCCATCTCCTGCCGGGAGACGTCCTTGAGCAGCGCCAGGTTCTCGGCGGTCTGCCCCATGGCGATGTAGATGTCCGGCAGCTCGCCGTTCTCCCGCGGGTCGGTCCACGAGTCGGCGCCGCTCTCGGCGGTCTTGGCCACCCGCGCCTGGGCCTCGGCGAACGCCGGGTTCTTCGTGTCGGGCAGGGAGTCGCTGCTGCCCTTGGCGAAGCGGGACACCATCTCGACGCCGGCCGAGACGAACACGTCGCCCTCGCCGGCCTTGATCGCGTGCATGGCCATGCGCGTGGTCTGCAGCGAGGACGAGCAGTAGCGGGTGACCGTCGTGCCGGGGAGGTGGTCCATGCCGAGCAGCACGCTCACCACGCGGGCCATGTTGTAGCCCTGCTCCCCGCCGGGCAGCCCGCAGCCCAGGATCAGGTCGTCGATGTCGGTCGGGTCGAGCGCGGGCACCTTCTCCAGCGCCGCCCGCACGATCGTGGCGGTCAGGTCGTCGGGCCGCAGGTCCTTGAGCGAGCCCTTGAACGCGCGCCCGATGGGGGAGCGGGCGGTCGCGACGATGACGGCTTCGGGCATGGGTCCTCCACGATGAGGCGGATCCGACGGGGGACGCCGGACGTCGGGTCGCCCCGAACCTACTCCCCGGTAACGCCCGCGCGGTGTCGGTCGGCGGTGTCGACCGCATGCCCGGCGGGCTCCCGCCGCTGTCGGTCAGGCGATCGGCGTCTCGGCGGCGCGCTCGGCCTGCTCGGGGGTCGGCAGGTCCGGCGGGCGACGGCGGCGCAGCCGCGCCCACGGTCCGCGCGGGCCGGTCTCCGAGCCCCGGACCGCGGTGGCCTGCACCTCGGTGCCGGTGCGGCCCGCGGCCCGCGCGGCGGCCCGGGCGACCGGACGGACGGTGTCGCGGCGCAGGTTCCGCAGCCCGCGGTCGGCGGCCGCCGGCCAGACGCCGAGCGCGTCGGCGACCGAGGGCAGCAGCACGGCGGCCGCGGCGGCGTACCCGGCCGCGCTCGGGTGGAACTCGTCGACGCTGAACAGGCCGCGGTCCTCGGCGAAGCGCGGGCCGAGGACCGAGCCCAGCGACACCGTCCGCCCGCCGGCCTCGACCACGGCGATGGTCTGCGCGGCGGCCAGCTGCCGGCTCCAGCGGCGGGCCAGCAGCCGCAGCGGCTGGCCGATCGGCCGGATCGTGCCGAGGTCCGGACAGGTGCCGACGACGACCTCCGCGCCGGACTCGACCAGCCGGCGGACGGCGTCGCGCAGGTGCCGCACCGAGGTGGAGAGGCGCGTGCGGCTGGTGACGTCGTTGGCCCCGATCATGATCGTCACGACGTCCGGCTGCTCGACGAGGGCCTTGTCGACCTGCTCCTCGAGCTCGTAGGACTCCGCCCCGGAGACCGCCAGCCGGACCAGCCGGACGGGCCGTTCGGCCAGCTCGGCGAGGGCGGCTGCCAGCAGCACGCCGGGGGTCTCGGCGGCCCGCTCCACGCCCAGCCCCACCGCGCTGGAGTCCCCGAGGACGGCGAGGACGATCGGCTTGCCGCGGCCGCGGCCGTAGACGCCGTTGCCGGAGGGCGGGTCGGCCTTCGACGTCCGTGCCTCGACCTTCCGCCGGGCGGCGCGCGCCTGGGTCCGCAGCAGGGCGACCAGCCCGGCGCCGGCGAGCCCCAGCCCGCCGCCGCCGTAGGCCGCACCGGTGGCCAGTCGCCATGCCGTGCCCGCTCGAGTCACCGCCACCCCGTCCTCCAGCTGCGCCGATCGCCTGTTCCGCAGGTTAACCGCCCCCTACGGTCCCCCCATGGCGCATTCCCTCGCAGGGGTCAGCGGTGACCGTTCCCGGCAGATCGTCGACGTGCTGGTCGACGCGTTCTCCGAGCTGATGACCGCGGACGCCGACG
Source organism: Geodermatophilus sp. SYSU D00965 (assembly GCF_054050075.1). NCBI lineage: Bacteria > Bacillati > Actinomycetota > Actinomycetes > Geodermatophilales > Geodermatophilaceae > Geodermatophilus > Geodermatophilus sp. SYSU D00965. The sequence continues at coordinate 29,875 of NZ_JBJGYQ010000006.1, forward strand.
CCTTCCGCACCAAGTTCCGCAAGATGGCGGCCGACCCGTTCGCGTTCTACCGGGGCAGCGCCTGCCTGTTCTACGCCGACATGGCCGAGCAGGAGGACCGCTGGTGCGACGAGCGGACCAGCCGGGTGTGGATCCAGGGCGACCTGCACGCCGAGAACTTCGGTACCTACATGGACGGCGCCGGGCGGATCGTCTTCGACGTCAACGACTTCGACGAGGCCTACCTGGGGCACGTCAGCTGGGATCTCCGCCGGTTCGCCGCCAGCTTCGCGCTGCTGGCCTGGCGCAAGGCCCTCGGGGACGACGTCATCGCCGACCTGCTCCGCCGGTACCTGTACGCCTACCTCGACCAGGTCGCGGCGTTCACCCGGCTCGACGACGACCGGACCTTCGCCCTGGTCAAGGAGAACACCGAGGGCGCCGTGCACGAGGCCATCCTGCGGACGACGGCGCGCACCCGGCAGGCGCTGCTGGACCGGATGACCGTGGTGGAGAACTTCGAGCGGCGCTTCGCCGAGGGGCCCCGCAACCGCCGGCTGGAGGACGCCGAACGCGACCGGGTGCTCGCCGCCCTCGACCGGTGGCGGGACACGGTGTACCCGCCCCGCCGGCGGCGGGACGTCGCCTACGACGTGAAGGACGTCGTCGCCACGGGCGGCTTCGGCATCGGCAGCGCCGGGCTGCCCGCCTACAACGTGCTCATCGAGGGGTACGACCAGGCGCTGGAGAACGACGTCGTCCTCTCTCTGAAGCAGGGCAACGTGCCGGCGCCGAGCCGGATCGTCCGGGACCCCGGTATCCGCGGCTACTTCGAGCACGAGGGCCACCGGACGGCGGTCAGCCAGCGGGCGCTGCAGGCCAACGCCTCGCAGTTCCTCGGGCACACCGAGATCGACGGCGTCGGGTTCGTCGTCCAGGAGCTCTCGCCCTACGAGGTGGACCTGGACTGGGACGACCTCACCGAGCCCGAGGAGATCGCGCCGGTCATGACCCAGCTGGGGCGGGCGACGGCGAAGGTGCACTGCGTCGGTGACGTCGACAGCGACCACACGCTGGTGCCGTTCCAGACCGAGGAGGCGATCACCGCGATGGTCGGCGACCGCCGCGAGGAGTTCACCGAGGACGTCGTCGCGTTCGCCGCGGCGTACGCCCGGCGCACCCAGGAGGACCACCGGTTGTTCGTCGACGCCTTCCGCGCCGGGGACATCCCGGGGATCAGCTCGAGCGGCGCCCAACCGGTGCGCCGTTGACCCGGTCCGGCAGGTACCCGGCGATGCAGGCGGCGAGGTCGGCCGCCCGCCAGCGGTGAGCGGTGCCGGGGATCTCGGCGCGCTCGGCGGAGGGGAGGGCCGCGACGATCGACTCGGCGGCGGTCGCCATGAACGGGAAGGTGGACGCGCCGAGGAGCACCACCGTGGGCACGGTGACCGAGGCCCACAGCTGCCGCCGCGGCGCGGACTGCGTCCACGCCAGGGCCTCGGCGTCGGCCTCGAGGGTGGGTGCCATCCGCTCGAACAGCGGCCAGTGCGGCCCGGTGCGCATCTGCTCGAACCACTCCGGGGGCATGTCCTCGGTCCACAGCCGCCAGAGCCCCTCCCGGTCGTCGGCGGCCACCAGCGCCCGGACGGCGGCGAGGTACTCAGCGCCGGTGGTGCCCTCCTCGTCGTCGAGGGGCACCTCCCAGAGCACCAGCCGCTGCACGCCGGGGAGCTCCGCCGCGGCGGCGAGGGCGATCGCGCCGCCGGAGGAGCTCCCGTACAGCCAGGCGCGCCCGCCGACCACGCCGAGCAGGGCCCGGATCGCGGCCACCTCCCCGGCCAGCCCGAACGGCGGGTCGCCGCCGCTGTCGCCGCGGCCCGGCCGGTCGTGGTGGACGACGTCGAAGCCGCGCGCGGCCAGCTCGCCGCTCAGCGCGCGGGTGTCGGGGTCGACGGCGCGGAACTGCCCGGCACCGTCGACCAGGATCACCGGCTGGCCGGCGCCCTCGCGGTCGTAGGCGATCGGCACGCCGTCCGCGGTCCGCACGTACTCGGTCATGTCGTGCAGACCCCGTCCGGCCGCGGAACTCAGCGCCCGCCCGGCTCCCGCAGCATCCCGAGGTGCGGCCCGATGCCGGGCTTGTCGTAGGGCCCGGCGACCACGGTGAACCCCTGGCGCTCGTAGAAGCCCGCGGCAGTGGTCCGCGCGTCGCACCACAGCAGGTCCCCGCCGCGCGCCGCGACGAGGGCGACTGCGGCGTCGAGCAGGGCCCGGCCGACGCCGGTGCCGCGGGCGGTCGGGTCGGTGGCCATGCCGCGCAGCTGCCACGGGGCGCGCGCCGAGCGCCACGGGCAGGGCGCGGGGGAGAGGCGGGCGACGCCGAGCACCTCGCGGTCCGCGGTGCGCGCCGCGAGGTGCACGGTCGCCGGGTCGTCGTCCCCCGGCATGCCGGCCGGGCCGCCGTTCCGCAGGACGGCGCTGCGCAGCGGCAGGACCACGTCGAGGCCGACCTCCTCGACGGTCACCGCGGGCACGGCGCCCATCGTCCCCGATGCGCCCGGGCAGGCGCCGGAGGTGGCCCCGTCCAGGGCACCGCCCCGAGCCTGCGAGGGGCGGGGAGGACGGGGCCCTCTCAGCGGGCCCGACGGCCCCGGCGGGTGCGCAGGTAGTCGGCGACCACGTACTCGCCGAGCCGCTCGCTGTCGGGGGTGAACACCCGGCCGCCGGCCCGCTGGGTGATGTCGTGGACGAAGTGCACCAGCCCGGGCTCCGGGTCGAGGGCGAAGACGTTCATCGTCGCCCCCGACCGGGCCACCCGCTCCACCTCGGCGACGGTGCGCGCGATCGTCTCGGGCATCGGCGGCCAGCAGAAGAACGGCGTCCCGTCGTCCTCGAGGTGGGCGGTGGGCTCACCGTCGGTGACCACCAGGACCACCGGCTCGGCGTCCCGGTGCCGGGCGAGGAACCGGCGGGCCAGGATCAGCCCGTGCTGCAGGTTGGTGCCCTGCAGCGTGTCCACCGAGAGCTCGGCGAGGGTCTCCGGGCGCAGCACCTGCGCGGTGGAGGAGAACCCGATGATCTGGATCGCGTCCTGCGGGAAGCGGGTGGTCACCAGCGAGTGCAGCGCCATCGCCGTGGACTTGGCCGCCCCCCAGGTGCCGCGCAGCGCCATCGAGTAGGAGAGGTCGACCAGCAGGGCGACCGCGGCGCCGCTGCGCCGCTCGGTCTCGGCGACCTCGAAGTCCTCGACGGCGATCCGGACGTGCCGGTCGTTGGTCGTGCCGGGGGTGGTGGGGTGGGCTCGACGACGAGGCTCGTGCGCGGTGCGCAGGACCGCGTTCTTCACGGTCCGGACGACGTCCAGCGGCTGCTCGTCGCCGAACTGCCACTCCCGGCTGCCGCCGGTCAACTCCCCGGCGGCGCCGGCGTCGGCCATGTCGTGGTCGCCGCGGCCGGTGGCGTCGAGCTTGGCGAACACCCGCCGCAGCGCGGTGGCCCCCAGCCGGCGGACCGCCTTGGGGGAGAGCTCCAGCTTGCCGTCGGAGCGGTTCAGGTACCCCTGGCGCTCCAGCTCCCGCTCCAGCTGGCGCAGCGCCGCGAGGTCGTCGACGGCCGGCCGGCCCAGCGCCCGCTCCAGCAGCTCCTCGTCGACGTCGGCCAGCGAGGCGCCGGCGTAGCCCTGGGAGAGCTGGTTGGACAGCGCCTCGAGGTCGGCGAGCTCGGCCACCGCGCTGGTCGCGTCGCCCAGGCCGAGGGACTGCTCGCCGTCGGGCACCTGACCGCGCTGGCCCCACGGCAGGTCGGGCCGGGCCTGGCGGAGGGCGTCCTGCAGGTGCGCCATCTCGCTGGCCAGGCCCATGTCGGCCATGGTCTGCGCCATCAGGTCGGCCAGCTCGGCGCGCTGCTCGGCGGAGAGCCCGGCCATCATCCGCTCCTGCGCGGCGGCCCGGCGGGCGAGGGAGTCGATGAGCTCGTCGATGGACTGCGGGTCGTCCGGGAAGAACTGCCCGTGCTTGTCCATGAACTCGGCGAACTGCTCGTCGGTGTCCTCGCCGCGGTTGTGCGCGTCGATGAGCTGCGAGAGGTCGGCGACCATGTCCTTGACCGCCTGCATGTCCTGCTCGGTGGCGTTCTGCAGCGCCTGCTTCATCGACGCGAAGGAGCTGTCGAGCACCTCCCGGCGCAGCAGGTCCTGGATCTGCTCGTAGGCCTGCCGTCCCTCCGGCGAGCGCCAGTCGTAGTCCTTGAGCGCCCGGACGGCGCCGGCGGTGTCCTCCGGCAGCGCGTCGAGCTCGGCCTCGGCCAGGCGGGCGGCGTCGTCGGGGTCGGGGAACAGCTCCCGCCGCTCGGCCTCCAGCGCCCGGTCGAGCAGCTCGCGGACCTCCTGGAGGGTGCCGTCCATCCGCCCGGCCTGGCGGGCCTGGCGCAGCCGGTCGCGCACCGACCGGCGCAGCTCGTCCAGGCCGCGCCGGCCGTCCATGCCCCGGCGCAGCAGCTCGCGCAGGGCCTCGCGGACCCCGCTGCCGCCGAGCACCGAGTCGCCGATCTCGTCGACGGCGCTGCCCAGGTCGTAGGGCGGGGCCAGCGGGTCGGGCCCGCCGTGCCATCTGGAGTAGCGGTGGCCGCGACCGCGCCGGAACGCCATGTCAGGCCCCGTACACCGTGCGCGGGCCGTCGGTGTCCTTGGCCAACCGCCGGGTGAGGTAGAGCCCCTCGAGCGCGAACTCCACCGCGGCGGCGGCCTGCTCGGCCGACTGCTCGCCCTCCGGCACGCCCAGCCGGCCCAGCAGCTCGGCCAGCTTCGGGATGGTGCCGAGCTGACCCAGCAGCGCCGCGGCGGGCACCAGCTCCCCGGACTCGACGGTCTCCCCGCCGGTGAAGTGCTCCTGCAGCCCGGTGAGGTCCAGGCCGGCACAGCGGGCGCGGAAGGTCTGGGCGGTCGCCTGGCGCAGCAGGTGCTCGAGGATCTCCAGCTCCCGCTCGTCGTCCGGGTCGGTGCCCGCGTCGGCGAACTCGACCTTGCCGCGGCTGGCCGGGACGACGCTGGGCAGGTCGACCACCCGCGCCACCGGCCGGGTCTCCCCGGCCACGGCGGCCCGGCGGACGGCGGAGGCGGCGACGGTCTCCAGGCCGGCGATGGCGAACCGGGCACTGACCCCGGAGCGCTGGTCGACGTGGCTGGACTCGCGCACCAGCCGGGCGAAGCGGGCGACGATCTCGGCGAGGTGCTCGGGGATGACCGGCGCGTCGAAGTGCCCGTCCCCGGCGGCGGTGCCCTGCGGTCCGGCACCCGTCCCGCCGAGCCAGCTGGTGTGCGCCTCCTGGTGCAGCAGCCGGATCTCGTCGGCGAGCTCGAGCGGGTAGTGGGTGCGCACCTCGGCGCCGAAGCGGTCCTTGAGCGGGGTGATGATCCGCCCGCGGTTGGTGTAGTCCTCGGGGTTGGCGCTGGCCACGAGCAGCAGGTCCAGCGGCAGCCGCACCCGGTAGCCGCGGATCTGGATGTCGCGCTCCTCGAGCACGTTGAGCAGCGCCACCTGGATCCGCTCGGCGAGGTCGGGCAGCTCGTTGACGCTGAAGATGCCCCGGTTGGTGCGCGGCACCAGGCCGTAGTGCACCGTCTCGGGGTCGCCCAGGGTGCGGCCCTCGGCGACCTTGATCGGGTCGACGTCGCCGATGAGGTCGCCGACGCTGGTGTCCGGCGTCGCCAGCTTCTCCCCGAAGCGCTCGCTGCGGTGCAGCCAGCCGACCGGCGTCGCGTCGCCGTGCTCGGCGATCTGCCGGTGCGCCCAGACGCTGATCGGGTGCAGCGGGTGCTCGTTGAGCTCGCTGCCGGCCAGCACCGGCGTCCACTCGTCGAGCAGGCCGACCAGCGTGCGGATCAGCCGCGTCTTGCCCTGGCCGCGCTCGCCGAGGAGCACGAGGTCGTGGCCGGCGATGAGGGCGCGTTCCACCTCGGGGACCACGGTGTCCTCGAAACCGACGATGCCGGGGAGCGTGGGCTCGCCGGCGCCCAGGCGGGCGAGCAGGTTGGCGCGGATCTCGGCCTTGACCGGCCGGAAGGTGGCCCCGCCGTCGCGGAGCTCGCCCAGGGTCGTGGGGGCGGGGGGAGCGGAGGCTGTGGTGCCCGGGTCCGTCACCCCAGCCACGGTACGACGCCGCTGCCGGTGGGGGCACCCGTTCGGCGGCTCCTGCCTGCGAGGATCGCACCCGTGGTCGCAGCACGGGTGCCTCTGGTCAGCGGGGCGGACGTCGACGCCGCGGCCGCCCTCCTCGACGGCGTCGTCCGGCACACGCCGCTGGAGCACTCCCGCGCGCTGGCCGAACGGTCCGGCGGGCCGGTGTGGCTCAAGTGCGAGAACCTGCAGCGCACCGGCTCGTTCAAGATCCGCGGTGCGTACGCCCGGCTGGCCCGCCTGAGCGCGGATGAGCGGGCCCGCGGCGTCGTCGCCGCCAGCGCCGGCAACCACGCCCAGGGCGTCGCGCTGGCCGCGCAACTGCTCGGCATCCGCGCCACGGTGTTCATGCCGGCCCAGGCCCCGCTGCCCAAGGTGTCGGCCACCCGCGGGTACGGCGCGGACGCCCGGCTCGTCGGCCACGACCTCACCGAGGCCATGGCGGCGGCGGTCGACCACGCGCAGCGCACCGGCGCGGTGTTCATCCACCCGTTCGACCACCCCGACGTCATCGCCGGCCAGGGCACCGTGGGCCTGGAGGTGCTCGAGCAGTGCCCGGACGTGTCCACCGTCGTCGTCTGCACCGGCGGGGGCGGGCTGGTGTCGGGGATCGCCGCGGCGGTGAAGTCCCGCCGACCGGACGTGCGCGTGGTCGCCGTCCAGGCCGAGGCGGCGGCCGCGTTCCCCGGGTCGCTGGCCGCCGGCCGACCCGTGGCGCTCGCGGGGATGGCGACGATGGCCGACGGCATCGCCGTCGGCGCACCGGGCGAGCTCACCTTCGCCCACGTCCGCGACCTGGTCGACGAGGTGCGCACGGTCAGCGAGGAGGACCTCTCCCGCGCGCTGCTGTTCTGCCTGGAGCGGGCCAAGCTCGTGGTCGAGCCGGCCGGGGCCGCGGCCGTCGCCGCCGTGCTGGCCGACCCCGCGGCCTTCCGGCCGCCGGTGGTGGCCGTCGTCTCCGGGGGCAACATCGACCCGGTGCTGCTGCTGAAGGTCGTGCAGCACGGCATGGCGGCGGCCGGCCGGTACCTGCGGCTGCGGCTGCGGGTGCCCGACCGCCCGGGGTCGCTGGCGGCGGTGCTCACCGAGCTGGCCGACGCCGGCGCCAACGTGCTCGAGGTCGAGCACGAGCGCACGGCGACCCGCCTGGACCTCGGAGAGGTCGAGGTGTTCGTCGTCCTGGAGACCCGCGGCCCCGAGCACGCCGAGGAGGTCCTCGGCCGGCTGGCCGACGCCGGCTACGCGGTCACCACCGGCTGAGGGCGGACCCCGGGGCCGGAAAACCGGTCGGGGAGTGTCGCACCTCGCACCTACCGTGCCCGTCATGAGCGACGCGATTGTCGTCGAGGGGCTGGTCAAGCGGTTCGGCGCGACCACCGCACTCGACGGGGTGGACTTCACCGTGGCCGAGGGGGCGGTGCTCGGGCTGCTCGGGCCCAACGGCGCCGGTAAGACGACGGTGGTGCGCATCCTCGCCACCCTGCTGCGGGCCGACGCCGGGCGGGCGGAGGTGGTGGGGCTCGACGTCGCGCGCGAGGCCGATGCCGTCCGCTCCTCCATCGGGCTGACCGGGCAGTACGCGGCCGTCGACGAGTACCTCACCGGGTTCGAGAACCTGGAGATGGTCGGCCGGCTGTACCGGCTCGGCCGTCGGGAGGCCCGGGCGCGGGCGGGCGAGCTGCTCGAGCGGTTCGACCTGACCGGCGCCGCCGACCGGCCGGCCAAGACCTACTCGGGCGGCATGCGCCGGCGACTGGACATCGCCGCCTCGCTGATCGCCCGGCCGCGCGTGCTCTTCCTCGACGAGCCCACCACGGGGCTGGACCCACGCAGCCGGCTGTCGATGTGGGAGTTCATCGCCGACCTCGCCGGCGGCGGGACGACGATCCTGCTGACCACCCAGTACCTGGAGGAGGCCGACCGGCTCGCCGACCGGATGGTGGTCATCGACCGGGGGCGGGTGATCGCCCGCGGCACCGCCGACGAGCTCAAGGCCCAGGTCGGCGGGCAGCGGCTGGAGCTGACCGTGGGCGACGCCGGCGACCTCAAGGAAGCCGTCGGCCGGCTGCGGGTGCTCGCGGTCGACGAGCCGCGGCTGGACGAGTCGACCCGCCGGCTCTCCCTGCCGGTCAGCGGCGGGACCGACGACCTGGCCACGGCGCTGGGCCTCCTGAGGGGCAGCGGCATCGAGGTGCTCGACGTCGGCCTGCGCCGGCCCGACCTCGACGACGTCTTCCTGACCCTCACCGGCCACGCGGCGGAGGACGGCGCCGCCGAGGACGACGGCACCGGCACCGGGGCCGACCGGGCGCCGGCGCGGTCCGGCGGAGGTGCCCGGTGAGCGCGCTGGGCGTGGCCCTCTCCGACGGCCTGACGATCACCCGCCGCAACCTGATCAAGGTCAAGCGGGTGCCGGACCTGATCGTCTTCGCGACGCTGTCGCCGATCATGTTCGTGCTGCTGTTCCGCTACGTGTTCGGCGGGGCGATCCTGCTGCCCGACGGCATCAGCTACGCGGAGTTCCTGCTGCCCGGGATCTTCGCGCAGACGGTCGTGTTCGGGAGCACCATCACCGGCGCGAGCCTGGCCGAGGACCTGCAGAAGGGGCTCATCGACCGGTTCCGGTCGCTGCCGATGTCGCGGTCGGCGGTGCTCGTCGGCCGCACGGTGGCCGACCTCGGGCTCAACGCCGTCTCCATCGTGGTGATGGCGCTGACCGGGCTGGTCGTCGGCTGGCGGATCCACTCGTCGGTCGGCGAGGCGATCGCCGGGTTCCTGGTGCTGCTGGTGTTCGCCTTCGCGATCTCGTGGCTGATGGCGGTCGTCGGGCTGCTGGTCCGCACCCCGGAGGTGGTCAACAACGCCAGCTTCATCGTGATCTTCCCGCTGACGTTCGTGGCCAACACGTTCGTGCCGCTGGAGACCTTCCCCGCGGTGCTGCGGACCTTCGCGGAGTGGAACCCGGTGTCCGCCGTCGTGCAGGCCGCCCGTGAGCTGTTCGGGAACACGGTGCCCGGCGCCCCGGTGCCGGACGCCTGGCCGCTGCAGAACCCGGTGCTCTACTCGGTGATCTGGACGGCGGTCATCCTGGCGGTGTTCGTGCCCCTGTCGGTGCGGCTCTACCAGCGCACCGCGAGTCGGTGACCCAGCCGGTCACGTGACCGGGCGGCGGCGGGCGGAGTATTGAGGCGATGAGCGTCGACACCGCCCCCGCCGTCCCCTCCGCCGACAACCCGCTGCTCGAGCCGTCCTCGCTGCCGCTGCAGCTGCCGCCGTTCGCGGCGACCACCCTGGAGCACTGCCGCGAGGCGATGCTCGCCGGGATGGCCGAGCAGCGCGCCGAGGTGGCCGCCATCGTCGGCTCGCCGGAGCCGCCCACGTTCGCGAACACCGTGGTCGCGCTCGAGCGGTCCGGGCGGCTCTACCGCCGCGCCGGGGCGGTGTTCCACAACCTGGCCTCGTCGGTCTCCTCCGACCGGCTGCGGGAGATCGAGCGCGAGCTGGCGCCCCTGGAGTCCGCACACGCCGACGCCCTGCGCCTGGACCCGGCGCTGTTCGCCCGCATCGACGCCGTCCACGCCGGCCGGCACGAGGCCGGACTGGATGCCGAGGCGGTCCGGCTGGTGGAGCGCTACCACCTGGACTTCGTGCTCTCCGGCGCCCGCCTGGACGACGCCGGCCGGGCCCGGCTCTCGGAGCTGAACGGGGAGCTGTCAGCGCTGTCGACGACGTTCGGCCAGAGCCTCCAGGTCGCGACCGAGGCCGCGGCGGTGGTCGTGGCCGACGCCGCCGAGCTCGACGGGCTGGGGGAGGAGCAGGTGGCCGCCGCCGCCCGCGCGGCCGCCGACCGCGGCGTCGAGGGCCACCTGCTGCCGCTGCTGCTGCCCACCGGCCAGCCGGTGCTGGCCAAGCTGCGCAACCGCGACCTCCGCCGCCGCGTCTTCGAGGCCTCGGTGGGCCGGGCGTCGGACGGCGAGCACGACAACGGCCCGATCGCGGCGCGGATCGCCCGGCTGCGGGCCGAGCGGGCCCGGCTGCTCGGCTTCGACACGCACGCCGACCTGGTGCTCGCCGACTCGACCGCGCGGACCACCGCGGCGGTCGACGGGATGCTCGCCCGGATGGTGGGACCGTCCCTGGCCAACGCGCAAGCCGAGGCGGCGGCGCTGGCCGAGGTCGCCGCCGCCGACGGGGTGACCGACCTCGCGCCGTGGGACTGGGCGTTCTACAGCGAGCGGGTGCGGGCGGAGCGGTACGCCGTCGACACCGCGGCCCTGCGGCCCTGGTTCGAGCTGGAGCGCGTGCTGGTGGACGGCGTCTTCCGGGCAGCCGAGCTGCTCTACGGGTACCGCTTCACCCCGCGGCCGGACCTCGCCGGCTACCACCCCGACGTCCGTGTCTGGGAGGTCACCGACGAGGCGGGGGAGACCGTCGGCCTCTACCTCGGCGACTACTACGCGCGGGAGGGCAAGCGGGGCGGCGCGTGGATGAGCTCGTTCGTCACCCAGTCCCGGCTGCTCGACACCAAGCCCGTGGTGGTCAACAACCTCAACGTCACGCGCGGCGCCGACGGGCAGCCGACGTTGCTGACCCTCGACGAGGTCGACACGCTCTTCCACGAGTTCGGCCACGCGCTGCACGGGCTGAGCTCGGCGGTCACCTACCCCCGGTTCTCCGGCACCAGCGTGCCTCGCGACTTCGTCGAGTTCCCGAGCCAGGTCAACGAGATGTGGGCCCTGTGGCCGGAGGTGCTCGGCAACTACGCCCGGCACGTCGAGACGGGGGAGCCGCTGTCGGCCGGCGTGGTCGAGGCGATCGAGACGGCCCGGCTGTGGGGTGAGGGGTTCGCGACGCTGGAGTACCTGGCGGCCACCCTGCTCGACCAGGCCTGGCACCGCATCACCCCGGAGACGGAGGTCGGCGACCCGGCGGAGTTCGAGCGGGCCGCCCTGGAGGCGGCCGGCGTCGCCTACGCGCTGGTCCCGCCGCGCTACCGGACGACGTACTTCCAGCACGTCTTCGCCGGCGGCTACGCGGCTGGTTACTACTCCTACATCTGGTCGGAGGTGCTCGACGCCGACACCGTGGAGTGGTTCCGGGAGAACGGCGGCCTGCGCCGGGAGAACGGCAACGTCTTCCGCGAGCGGCTGCTGGCGGTCGGGGGGTCGGTCGACCCGCTGGAGGCCTTCCGCGCCGTCCGGGGCCGGGAGGCCGACCCGACGCCGCTGCTGCGCCGCCGCGGGCTGCTCAGCCCCGCGGCCGCGGGGCTGGACTCCGGGGAGGGCCAGGACCCCAGCTGAGATCGCCGAGCGGAGTGCCACGGGCGCGTTCTCCGCGCCGTGGCACTCCGTTCGGGGGCGCTACAGCCAGGGCAGGCCGAGGACGACGTCGAGGTCGTCGGGGCCGTCGCCCTCCCGCACCAGCCGGTTGGGCTGGCGGTGGCCGCACGCCGTGCAGCGGTGGACCACCTGCCAGCCCTTGCCCGACTTCTCCACCAGGCCGATCGGCTCCATCGGCGCCCGGCACTCGCTGGCGCGGTCGCCGGGGAGGTCGTCGACGTGCAGCGACCACAGGCACACCGGGCAGTGGTTGCGGTAGTGCCCGTCGGTGTTCGCCGGCACCGGCGAGGCGCAGTGGACGCAGGTGAACCCGGTGTTCTCCGCCCGGCGCGAGCGCCCGCCGCGGCTCACCGGTCCTCCTCGCCGGCGCGCGTCGGCCCGGTGCGCCTGGCTGCTGCGTACACGCGTGACCTCGCGAGTTCGGTCACGTGGGAGCCCGGTCAGGGGACGAACGGCTCGACCGCCACGACGTCGACGGTGATGGCACGGCCGTTCGGCGCCGTGTAGGTGACCGTGGCACCCGGCTCGGCGCCCATGATGGCCGACCCGAGGGCGGACTCGGGGGAGTAGACCTGCAGCCCCGTGGTGCCGGCGATCTCCCGCGAGCCGAGGAGGAACTTCTCGGTCTCGTCGTCGCCCTGGAAGCGGATGGTGATGACGGTGCCCGTCGCGGCGTGGGTGGCCGTCGTCGGGGCGTCGCCGACGCGGGCCTTGCGCAGCAGGTCCTCCAGCTGGCGGATGCGGGCCTCCTGCTTGCCCTGCTCGTCCTTGGCGGCGTGGTAGCCGCCGTTCTCCCGGAGGTCGCCCTCCTCGCGGCGGGCGTTGATCTCGGCGGCCATGGCCGGACGGCCCGCCACCAGCTGGTCGAGCTCGGCCTTCAGCCGGTCGTGGGCCTCCTGGGTCAGCCAGACGCCCTGGTTCTGCTCGTCAGTGGGGGTGGACACGGCATTGCTCCTGAAATGTCGGTGGCCGTCCCCCGCGAGGGGAACGGCCGCGATCAGAACGACCAACGTAACACCGCCGGGACGCGCTCGTGTTCCGCTGATCACGCCCGCCGGGATGCGGAACGCTAGCGGCTCGGAGCGTGAGGAGCACCACCTCCACCCGATCGGGCGCCGGTGCGAGCGGCGACCTGTCGGCGTCGCGGGGGACAATGGCCGGGTGACCGACCCCTTGCGCCTGCTCGCCGTGCACGCCCATCCCGACGACGAGTCGAGCAAGGGTGCCGCCACCATGGCCAAGTACGTCGCCGAAGGCGTCCGCGTCATGGTCGCCACCTGCACCGGGGGCGAACGCGGCTCGGTGCTCAACCCCGCGCTGGACCGGCCGGAGGTGTGGGAGCGGCTGCCCGAGATCCGCCGGGAGGAGATGGCCCGGGCGCGGGAGATCCTCGGGATCGAGCAGGAGTTCCTCGGCTTCGTCGACTCCGGCCTGCCGGAGGGCGACCCGCTCCCGCCGCTGCCCGAGGGCTGCTTCGCGCTGGTGCCGACCGAGGAGGCCGCCGCGCCCCTGGTCGAGCTGATCCGCCGGTTCAAGCCGCACGTCATCACCACCTACGACGAGCGTGGGGGGTACCCGCACCCCGACCACATCAAGACCCACGAGGTCTCGGTGCACGCCTTCGAGGCCGCCGGCGACCCCGACCGGTACCCGGAGCTGGGCGAGCCGTGGCAGCCGCTGAAGCTCTACTACCACATGAGCTTCACCCTGCCCCGGACGCGGGCGCTGCACGAGGCCATCCTCGCCTCCGGTCAGGAGTCCCCGTACGCCGAGTGGCTGGAGAACTGGGACCCCGACCGGGACATGTCCCACCGGGTCACCACGAAGGTGCACTGCGCCGACCACTTCGCCGTCCGGGACGCCGCGCTGATCGCGCACGCCACGCAGATCGACCCGAACGGCCGGTGGTTCGCCTGCCCGCTGGAGGTCCAGCAGCAGGTGTGGCCGACCGAGGACTACGAGCTGGCCCGCTCGGTCGTCGACTCGACGGTCCCCGAGGACGACCTGTTCGCCGGCGTGCGCAGTGAGGTGACCGTCCTGTGACCACCGTCTGGGTGCTCGCCGCCGACCAGCAGCTGCCCGAGGACGTCGGCAAGTCCGGCCCGCTCGGCCTGCTGCTCATCGTGCTGCTGCTGATCGCCACCGGGCTGCTGGTGAAGTCGATGAGCCGGCACCTCAAGCGGCTGCCGCGCAGCTTCGACCCCGAGGAGGGCGGGCCGCAGGTCGTCGTCCCCGACACCCCCGCCGAGCTGCTCGAGCCGCGCACGGAGCCGGGGCAGGAGCTGCTCGACACCCTCCGCCGGGCGCCGCGGGCCATCGAGCCGCCGCGCGGGGACGACGACGGCCGGTCCGGCGCCCAGGGCTGACCGGACCGGCCGCAGCCGCCGCCGTCCCCGCGAGGTGGGGACGGCGGCGCGGGTCACCGCTCCCAGCGGTGCGCGACGTCGATGACGAGCCGGTCGACGCCGGCCGAGCCGCCCTCGAGGACGAAGGCACGGAACGGCAGCCGCGCCCGCGTGCCGATGCCCAGGCCGGACTGGCCCTCGAAGGAGCCCAGCCACGCCACCTGGCGCAGCGTGCTGTAGCCGCGGACGTCGACCGCCTCCAGCATGTCGTCCGGCGCGTACGTCGGGACGCCGGTGTCGTCGTAGCCGACCGCGCCCAGGGTCACCTGCAGCGCGGCGCCGCCCCGCAGCGGAACGGCGGCCCCGCTGCCGTCCTCCCGCACCACCGGCACGTACCGGACCGACCAGGAGTCGAAGCCGGACACCTCGGCCACCTCGACGACCACCCGGTCGAAGCAGGCGTGCCGGCCGGCCCGGACGTCGGTGACCAGGTCGTCGCCCGGGTCCTGCGGGTCCACGGACCTCGGTTGCGACCCCCATGTGATGCCGCAGTAGGGAGCGGCGGACGCCGCGGCCGGGGCGATCAGGCCCAGGGCGGCGAAGGCCGCGACGAGCAGGACGAGGACCCGGGTTCGAGGGCGGTTCATGGCGAGCCTCCTGGTGACGTGTGCCGCACCACTGCGGGCGACGCGGGCAGGATCAGCCGACGCGCCGGGCGCTCACCAGGGGAGGCGATGCCGCATCTCGCCGAAGATCACCGAGCTTCGCGGGCACAGTTCCACAACACGTCGGCGCGCCTGCTCGCACGGTTCCTCAGGACGTGCTCAGCGTCACCGGGCTCCGGCCGGCCGGCTCCACCGGGCCCGTCCCCAGACCGCCACCAACCCGAGCGGGACGGCGACCAGGCCGGCGAGCAGGTAGATGGTGCGGTAACGGCCCTCGTCGGCCAGGTCGGCGACGGCGACCGCGGCCAGGGCGCTGCCGCAGAACAGTGCCCCCGCGAACAGCGACACCACGGTGGCCCGGGCCGCCGGCAGCACCTCGGTCGCCCACGTCTGCAGCGACGAGTGCATCGCGGCCCAGGTGAGCCCGAGCAGGAGCGTCACGACGACCGCCGCGACCGGGGTCCGCGACGTGGCCAGCAGCAGGCAGGCGGCGACCGCGGAGACGGCGCCGACGGCGATCAGCCGCGACGGGTGCACGCGGCGGGACAGCCGGCCCACCACGGCGGCGAAGACGAACACCGCGACGCCGTAGACCGCGGCCACGCCCCCGGCCAGCGCCGCCGGTGCGCCGGCCGCCTCGACGGCGGCGGGCAGGAGGGTGAGTGCGCCGAGCACGACCCCGCCCTCGACGAAGGCCAGGCCGAGGACGAACAGCGCCGAGCGCGACCGCGCGACCGACGCCAGCGGGGCCAGCGGGCCGCGGTGGGCCCGCGTCCGGGGCGGTTCGGGCAGCCGCCGCAGCACGAGGCAGAGGACCAGCGCCGCGGCGCCCGTGGTGACGAAGACGGCCCGCCAGGAGGACAGCTGGGCCACGACGCCGGCGCCGGCCGAGGCCAGCGCGGTGCCGCAGGCCACCCCCACCATGAGCCGGGTGAGCTCCCGCTGGCGCCGGTCGGGGGGCACGGTGTCGCCGATGTAGATGATCCCGGCCGGGTAGGCGGCGCCGAAGAACGCGCCGCCCACCCCGCGGGCCAGACCGAGCGCGAGCGGCGACCCGGCGCCGGCGGCGGCGAGGGCCGCGACGCCGGCCACCAGCAGGGCCAGCCGCATGGTGCGCACCAGACCCAGGGAGTCGGACACGAGGCCCCAGATCGGCTGGCTGAGCCCGTAGGCCAGGAAGTAGGCGCCTGCGGCCTGGACCACCGCCGCCAGCGAGACGTCGAGGTCGGTGGCGATCGCCAGGAGCATCGGCGGCATCGCGAAGCGGTCGAGGATGCTGACGAACGCGTTGACCTGCAGCAGGCGGATCGGGTGCGCCGGGGCAGTGGGCATCAGCGGACCGGGCCCGGTGGGCGAGCTCGCGCCGTCCGGCTCCTCGGGGTGTGCGGCGGCATCGGGCCAGGACTGTCCAGCACCGGCCGCCCGCGGGCAAGTCGGCTCACCCGGCGGTGGGCCGGACGGCGTCGGAGATCACCTCCTGGCCGGCGCCGGTGCCCGCCTGGGGCAGCAGCAGGGTGAAGACCGGCGGGGAGGGGCGCTGCAGCTCCAGCCGCCCCTGCGCGGACTCGGCCAACCGTCTGGCCAGCGCCAGCCCGATGCCGTGGCCGTCGCGCCGGTCGGCACGCCGGGCGAAGAGCCGGCCGTCGTCCGCGGGCACTCCCGGCCCCTCGTCCCGGACGTCGATCGCCACCGCCCCCGCGGCCTCCCGCACGGCGACGGTGACGGTGCCGCGGCCGTGCGTGATGGCGTTGTCGAGCAGCACCGCGAGCACCTGCCGGACCGCCGCCGTCGACGCCCACGCCTCGGGGGTGGCCGGCTCGACGTGCACGGCGAGGTCGCGCCGGTGCAGGGCCAGGCGCGCCCCCCACTCCGGCGCGAGCTCACCGAGCAGGGCGTGCAGGTCGACCGGCGCGGCCTGGCCGCCCTGGCCGGCGCGCGCGAGGGTGAGCAGTTCCTCGATGGTGGCCTCCAGCCGGTCGGCGTCGACCAGGCTGGCGGCGATGGCCGGCCGCGGGTCGGCGTCGGTCTGCTCCAGGGCCGCCTCCAATCGCAGCCGCAGCCCGGCCAGCGGCGTCCGCAACTGGTGGGAGGCGTCGGCGGAGAACGCCCGCTCCCGGGCGAGCATGTCGTCCAGGCGGGCCGCGGTGGCGTCGAGCGCCGCCCCCACCGAGTCGATCTCCTCGATCCCGCCCCGGCGGCTGCGCACGCTGAAGTCGCCGTCGCCGAGCCGGCGGGCCCGGTCCTCCAGGTCCTCCAGCGGACCGGCCAGCCGGCGGGCCTGGCGGCGCCCGACCAGCCAGGCCATGACCACCGCGGCCACCGCGAGCCCGGCCATCCCCGCCCAGACGAGGACGACCTCGCCCAGCACCGCGCCGCGGGAGCTGGTCACGAGCACCGCCCCGATCACGTCCTCGGAGTGCGTCACGGGAACCGCGGCGACGAGGACCCCGTCGTCGGTCCCGCTGCTCACCTCGCCGCCTAGCGCGGCGGCCAGCACCTCGTCGTCCACGGTGGGCACCGACCCGGCCAGCCGGTCGCCGCCCTCGTCGTACACGGCCGCGTACCGGACCCGGTCGTCGTCGCCGAGGTCGGCGAGGGCCTCGGGGTCGACCGGATCGCGGTCGTCCACGTCGGCGGACACCTCGATCGCCACGTCGCTGGCGATCGACACCAGGTGGCTGCGCTCGTGCTGCAGGGCGTACTGGAGCACGCCCGCGCCCAGGGGCAGTCCGAACAGGCAGATGGCCAGCACGGAGGCCAGCAGGGCCACGCCGATGATCCGAGTGCGCACGACCGTCGTCTCCGTTCCGCCGTCGCCGTCGCAGCACCACGCTCGGTCGGCGCCAGGATGCCGTGCGGGGGAAACGGTGTCACCGCCCCCGCGTGTCCCCGGGGCGATCGAGCAGACCTCCCCGGGACGCCGCTGCGGCTGCCACGATGTGGTCATGGCGGGCCGGATCCTGCTGGTCGAGGACGACCCGACGATCGGCGAGGTGCTGGCGGCCAGCCTGCACACCCACGCCTACGACGTGGACTGGGTGCGGACCGGCACCGACGCCCTCGACCGCGCGGCCAGTGCGCCGGTCGACCTCGTCCTGCTGGACCTGGGGCTGCCCGACCTCGACGGCGTGGAGGTCTGCCGGCAGATCCGGCGGCTGCAACCGGGCTGCGTGCTGGTCATGCTGACCGCCCGCGCGGCGGAGATGGACGTCGTCGTGGGCCTGGAGGCCGGCGCCGACGACTACCTGGTCAAGCCGGTGCGCCTGGCCGAGTTGCAGGCCCGCATCCGCGCGCACCTGCGCCGCGGCGGAGGGGTCTCGGCCGAGCCGACGGTCCGCACCCTGGGCGACCTCGTCGTCGACGTGCCGCGCCACCGGGTCACGCTCGCGGGACGGGAGCTCCGCCTGCGGCCGAAGGAGTTCGACCTGCTGGCGCGGCTGGCCGCCCAGCCCGAGGTCGCGCACAGCCGGGAGCAGCTGATGAGCGACGTGTGGGACGAGAACTGGTTCGGCTCGACCAAGACCCTCGACGTCCACGTCGCCGCGCTGCGGCGCAAGATCCAGGAGGGGGCCGGGTCGGGGGACCGGGTCCCGCAGATCGTCACCGTGCGCGGGCACGGTTACCGGCTGGAGCTGCCGGCCCTCGAGGCCGGTGGCAGCCCCTCGGCGCCCGGGTCGCCGATCGGTTGACGCCGCCCGGCCCCGGTGCGGGACAGCCGGGCACGGCGACCGGGCAGCAGGTCGGGCACGGGGAGCAGCCGCGGCTCCGGGGCAGCGGGCACCTGCGACGGAGCCAGGGTGATCTCCCAGGTGGCGACCTTGGCGACGGTGTCCACCCCGACCTGCAGCTCCGCGCACGTCCCCGCCGGGCGGGTCGTGATCGACCTGCGGGCCTCCTCCCCGGTCAGGACCTCGTGCAGCAGTGCGAGGACGGCGTCGAGGTGGTCGTGCGGACGCGGGTCGTCCCGGCAGGTGTGCGCCGCAACGGTCAGCACCCGGGTCTCGTGCGGCGCGTCCGGCACCCGCTCGTCCCAGCTCGGGACGATGAAGCAGGGGTCGGTCGTCGCGGACCGGCCCCCCTGCAGTCGGTCGGCGTAGTTGAGGAGCAGGGCGCTGAGCACGGAGTCCCGCGTGAGCAGGCCACCGACCACGCGGCGAAGGTCCATCGCCGTCCTCCCGTCGCTCGTCGCAGGACCGGCAGCGTCGGCGAGGCCGCCCGTGCCCCCGTCCGGGTGGTCGGCCGGTGCGCTGACGAGGTTATGCCCCGGGCGCCCAGCCGCAGACCGGAGCAAGGCAAGAAGTGGGTTAACGCTGCGCGCGCCAGGGCGCCGGCGGGAAGCAGCGGGCGCGCGCCGCTGAGCGCTGGTGCCGGCGGAGAGCAGCCCCGTCCAGGTCAGCCGCCGGGGGCCCCGGTCGCGGATGCGCTCCCGTGGTACGTCGGCGTCCCGCGAACCCAGGTCGTCGCCCGCAGCGGCGGCGACGAACCGGACCGCTGCCCGCCACCCCGTGCCGTCGTCGTACATGCGCCAGGCGTGCTGCACGCCGGGCCACCACCGTCCCGCGCACTCGACCTCGACGTGGCGCGGCGGGTCGATGCGGCGTTCAACGAGAACGTGGTCGTCCACGGCACGGGGAGGTAGTCGGGTGAGCTGGTCCACACGCCGGGCGACCTCGGTCCGTGGGCGGGGGGCCCGGGCGGCCGGCTGCCGGGGGCCGACGCGGCGTCCCGACGGCGGGGTCCTACCGTGGCCGGGTGCCCGAGCTCCGACAGCGGGGACCCGTCGACGCGGCCACCGACCACGACCTCGTCGCGTTCGCCCGCGGCCTCGCCGGCGACCTGCTCGCCGGCCTGGACGGCCGCTGGCGGCACACCCGGGGCGTCGCCCGCCGTGCCGCCGACGCCGCCGCGGCGGTGCCGGAGGGGGACCGGCCGGTGCTCGTCGCCGCGGCCTGGCTGCACGACATCGGCTACGCCGCGCCGCTCCACCGCTCGGGGTTCCACCCCCTCGACGGGGCCTGGCACCTGCAGGAGCACCACTGTCCCGAGCCGCTGGCCGGGCTGGTGGCCCACCACTCGGCCGCCCGACTCGTCGCCGCCGTGCGCGGGCTCGGCGAGCCGATGCGGGCCTTCCCGGCCGGACGCCACGCCCGCGGCCCGGTGGCCGACGCGCTGACCTACGCCGATCAGACCACCGGCCCCGACGGGCAGCAGGTCGACGTCGAGGACCGGCTGGCCGAGATGTTGCGCCGGCACGGCCCGGACAGCCCGAACGCCCGCGTGCACGCGCAGCGGGCACCGGAGATCCGCGCGGCGGTCCACCGCACCGAACAGCGGCTGCTCGCCGGCCGCTGACCGGAGCCCCGCGCCGGCGGCCGGTCAGCGACGCGGTCCGGGGACGTGGGTGCGCTGCCTGCCCCCGGCTCGCCGGCCCGCACCCGTTCGCCCGCGGGTCGGGGAGGGAAGACAGGGGTTATGCCCAACCGTCTGGCGGGCGCCACCAGCCCGTACCTGCTGCAGCACGCGGACAACCCCGTCGACTGGCGGGAGTGGGGCGAGGAGGCCTTCGCCGAGGCCCGCGAGCGCGACGTGCCCGTCCTGGTCTCGGTCGGCTACGCCGCGTGCCACTGGTGCCACGTGATGGCGCACGAGTCCTTCGAGGACGAGGCGACCGCGGCGCAGATGAACGCCGACTTCGTCTGCGTGAAGGTCGACCGCGAGGAGCGGCCGGACGTCGACAGCGTCTACATGACCGCCACCCAGGCGCTCACCGGCTCCGGCGGCTGGCCGATGACGGTGTTCACCACCCCGGACGGGCGGCCGTTCTACTGCGGCACCTACTACCCGCCGCGCCCGGCGCACGGCGTGCCCGCGTTCCGCCAGGTGCTCGCCGCGGTCACCGACGCATGGCGCACCCGCCGCGAGGAGCTGGAGTCGGCGAGCACACGGATCGTGGGCGCCATCTCCTCCCGGCTCGAGCTCGGCGCCCCCACCCCGCTGTCGGCCGCCGACCTCGACGCCGCCGTCGCCGCCGTGGCCGACGGCTACGACGAGCGGTCCGGCGGCTTCGGCGGGGCGCCGAAGTTCCCGCCGTCGATGCTGCTGGAGTTCCTGCTCCGGGCGCACGCCCGCACCGGGGACGCCCAGGCGCTGCGGATGGCCCGCGGCACGCTGGAGGCCATGGCCCGTGGCGGCATCAACGACCAGCTCGCCGGCGGCTTCGCCCGCTACTCCGTCGACGCCCGGTGGGTGGTGCCCCACTTCGAGAAGATGCTCTACGACAACGCGCTGCTCCTGCGCGTGTACCTGCACCTGTGGCGAGCGACGGGGGAGGGGTGGGCCCGGCGGGTCGCCGACGAGACCGCCGCCTTCCTCCTCCGCGACCTCGGCACGCCCGAGGGCGGCTTCGCCTCCGCCCTCGACGCCGACACCCAGGGGGTCGAGGGGCTCACCTACGTCTGGACGCCGGGGCAGCTGGTCGACGTCCTCGGGGAGGACGACGGCCGCTGGGTCGCCGAGCTCTTCGGCGTCACCGAGCGCGGGACCTTCGAGCACGGGACGTCGACGCTGCAGCTGCTGCGCGTCCCCGAGGACCCGGCGCGGTTCGCCGCGGTGCGGGACCGGCTCGCCGCGGCCCGGGCCCGCCGTCCGCAGCCGGCGCGCGACGACAAGGTCGTGACCGCGTGGAACGGGCTGGCCATCGCGGCGCTGGCCGAGCACGGCGTCCTCACCGGGGACGGCGACTCGCTGGCCGCGGCCCGCCGGGCGGCGGGGCTGCTGGCCGACGTCCACTGGGTGGACGGCCGGCTGCGCCGCGCCTCGCGGGACGGCGTCGCCGGGACGCCGGCGGGGGTGCTCGAGGACTACGGCGACCTGGCCGAGGGCCTGCTCGCCCTGCACCAGGCCACGGCGGAGGGACGGTGGCTGGAGCTGGCCGGCGACCTGCTCGACGTCGTCGCCGAGCAGTTCATCGACGAGGACGGCTGGCACGACACCGCCGCCGACGCCGAGTCGCTGGTCCACCGGCCGTTCGACCCCGCCGACGGCCCGACGCCGGCCGGGATCGCCGCGGCGGCCGGGGCCGCGGTCGCCTACTCGGCACTGGCGGGGTCGCCCCGGCACCGGGAGCTGGGCGAGGCGGCGGTGGGCTCCCTCGCCCCGCTGGTCACCAGGGCGCCGCGGGCGGCCGGCTGGGCCGCGGCCGTGGGGGAGGCGCTCCTGGCCGGACCGCTGGAGGTCGCGGTGAGCGGCCCGGCCGGCCCGGAGCGCGACGCCCTCGAAGCGGCGGCCCGGGCGTCGGCCAGCCCGGGGGCGGTGGTGGTGGCCGGGGAGCCGGACACCCCGGGCGTCCCGCTCCTGGACGGGCGGCCGCTGGTCGGTGGCCGGCCCGCGGCCTACGTTTGCCGCGGGTTCGTCTGCTCGGCCCCCGTCACCGACGTGTCCGCTCTGAGCGCAGCGATGTCCCCTTCCTGACCCGTCCCCGGCGGCTTACCGTGTAAGCGTGTAATCACCTCGCTGAGGAGGCCGTCGTGCACGGACACCACCACCGCTTCTCCGACTCGCCCTTCGCCGGCATGCGCGGCGGGTTCCGCGGCCCCGGGTTCCGCGGCCGCGGGCCCGGCGGCCGCGGCCGTGGCGGCGAGGCGCCGCCGCCCGTGGAGCGCGCCGAGGTCGCCGGCTGGTTCGCCGGGCGGCTGCCCGACGGCTGGTTCACCGGGCCGGTGGAGCTGGCGATCGACCGCGACGAGATCACCGTCGTCGGCACGCTGCCCGAGCCCTCGGCCGGCGAGGGCGACCCCGCGGCCGCCCGCGCCGGCCGGATCTCCCGGTTCCGGGAGGAGACCCGCGAGCAGCGGATGGCGATCGCCGACGCCGCCCAGGAGCGCTACGGCCGCTCGGTGGCGTGGGGCGCAGCCTGCGGGGACGACCGCGAGCTGTTCACCAACCTCTCGGTGCCGGTGATGACCCGGCTCCGGCAGCCGGAGCGGCTGGTGCTCGACACGCTGGTCGACGCCGGCGTCGCCCGATCGCGGTCCGAGGCGCTGGCCTGGGCCGTCCGCCTGGTCGGGGAGCACGCCGACGCCTGGCTGACCGAGCTGCGCGACGCCATGGCGGCGGTCGAGGAGGTGCGCGGCCGGGGCCCGTCCGTCAGCTGACGGAGGTCCACCGGGCGGTCGGGAGCCGACCGGCGACACGGGCCCGCCGCGGCTGGCACGCTGCCGGTCGTGGCCGAACCGCTCGACCTGCTGCGCACCGCCTACACCGACCTCGCCGAGGAGCTGTACCGGCTGACCGCGGCCGGCCGGGCGTGGTCCCCGACCGGCTGCGCCGGCTGGGCGGTCGTCGACCTGGGCTTCCACCTGCTCAGCGACACCCGCCGCGCGCTCGTGGCGCTCAACACCCCGGCCCCCGGTCCGGCCGACACCGACGCCGTCGACTACTGGGCGGCGTGGCGGCCCCCCGAGCCCGGCGACGAGGAGGCGCTGCGGCGCACGCGCGCGGTGGCCAGCGTCGCGGCCGAGCCCGCGGACCTCGCCGAGTGGTACGCCGAGTCGTCCGCCGCGGTCGTGGTGGCCGCCGGTCGCGTGGGACCACAGGACCTCGTCCGCACCCAGGGCCGGGTGCTCGCGGTCGCCGACCTGGTCTCGACGCTCGTGGTGGAGGCCGCCGTCCACCACCTGGACCTCGTCCGACACCTGGACCGTCCGGGACCGGCCGCCGGGCCGCTGGCCGAGGTCCGCCGCGTGCTCGAGGGCCTGCTCGGTGGGCGGCTGCCCGCGGCGTGGGACGACGCCACCGCGGCCCGGCGCGGGACCGGCCGCGAGCCGCTGGACGACGAGGACCTGGTTCTGCTGGGCGCGGCGGCGGAGCGCCTCCCGCTGTTCGGCTGAGCGGCGCCGCTGACCTGGGACACTCGACGCCGTGCCGACCGACGCCGCGCCCGCCGCCACCGACGTCCTGGTCGTCGGAGCCGGCCCCGCCGGTGCGGCCGCCGCCGCGTGGGCCGCGCGCGCGGGGCGGGACGTCGTCCTCGCCGACGCCACGGTCTTCCCGCGGGACAAGACCTGCGGCGACGGCCTCACCCCGCGGGCGATCGCCGAGCTGGACCGGCTCGGCCTGGGCGACTGGGTGCGCGCGCGGGCCCGCAACCGGGGCCTGCGCGCGGCCGGGTTCGGCCGGGAGTGGCAGCTGCCCTGGCCCGGCGGGGAGTTCCCCGACCACGGCAGCGCCGTGCCGCGCACCGAGCTCGACGCCCGCATCCGGGAGGTGGCCCTCGCCGACGGCGCCACGCCGCTGCAGGGCGCCCGCGCGGTCGACGTCGAGCGGGACGGCGACCGGGTGACCGGAGTCGTGTTCGAGGTCGGCGACGAGACGGTGACCGTCGGCTGCCGGCGGCTGGTCGTCGCCGACGGCGCCCGCTCGCCGCTGGGCCGGGTGCTGGGCCGCGAGTGGCACCGCGAGACCGCCTACGGCGTCGCCGCCCGCGGGTACGTGCGCTCCGCCCGGGCGGACGACGAGTGGATCTCCTCCCACCTGGAGCTGCGCGGCGGGGAGAGCGAGCTGCTCTCCGGCTACGGGTGGGTCTTCCCGCTCGGCGCGGCGTCCGGGCAGGTCAACATCGGCGTCGGCACGCTGGCCACGGCCCGCCGTCCGGCCGGGGTGGCGCTCAAGGCGCTGCTGGAGACCTACGCCGACGCGCGCCGGGAGGACTGGCAGCTCGACGGGCCGGTGGAGGCGCCGGCCTCGGCGCTGCTGCCCATGGGCGGGGCCGTGTCCGGCGTCGCGGGCCGGAACTGGGCGCTGGTCGGCGACGCCGCGGGCTGCGTCAACCCGCTCAACGGCGAGGGCATCGACTACGGGTTGGAGACCGGCCGCAGCGTCGTCGAGCTTCTGGACGACGACCTGTCGCGGGCCTGGCCGGCCACCCTGCAGCGGCACTACGGCGAGGCGTTCTCCATCGCCCGCCGGCTGGCCGGGCTCCTCACCGTGCCGCGGTTCCTGCCCGCGGCCGGGCCGGTCGGCATGCGCTCGCGGGCGCTGATGACCGTTGCGCTGCGGGTGATGGGCAACCTGGTCACCGAGGAGGACCGCGACGTCGTCGGCCGGGCCTGGCGCGCCGCTGGCCGGCTGTCGACCCGCCTCGACGACCGGCCTCCGTTCGCCTGAGCGGGCCCCGGTCGGGAGGGCTCGACGCACCGGGGGAACGGCACCTGGCCGCGGTCGTCTGACCGGAGGTCAGACGAAGGGCGAGTTGTACATCGCGAAGTAGACGGCGATGTAGTGGCAGATCGCCGCCACGACGGTCAGCGCGTGGAAGACCTCGTGGTAGCCGAAGACGCCCGGCACCGGGTTGGGCTTCTTCACCGCGTAGGCCACGCCGCCGAGGGTGTAGAGCACGCCGCCGACCGCGAGCAGCACCAGCGAGGTGACCCCGGCGATGTGCAGGATGTCGGTGAGGATGAAGACGGCGACCCAGCCCAGGCCGATGTAGAGCGGCACGCCCACCCACCGCGGCGCCGTCGGCCAGGTGAGCTTGAGGAAGACACCGGCCAGCGCTCCGGCCCAGACGCCGCCGAGGACCCAGTAGCCCGTCGGCTGGTCGACGGCCAGCAGCGAGAACGGTGTGTAGGTGCCGGCGATGAACAGGAAGATCATCGAGTGGTCGAGCCGCTTCATGACCTTCCAGCCGCGCGGTGACCACCGGCGGCGGTGGTAGAGCGCGCTGATGCCGAACAGGCCGCAGATCGTCACGCAGTAGACGGCGACGGAGAAGCCGGCCCGGGCGCCCAGCACCGAGCCGAGCGGGATGAGCACGGCACCGGCGACGACGGCGCCGAAGAACGCGAACAGGTGCAGCCAGCCGCGCAGCCGCGGCCGGGTGTCGGGGTGGTCCCAGTCGTCGTCGGCGAAGTCCTCCGCCGTCCAGGTGCGTTCGACCCGCTCGCCCTCGTCGAGGACCGTGGTCACCGCCTCCGCGCGGGGAGCCTCGAGCTCGGCGCTGTCCGCCTCGACCCGCACGGGCCGACGGTCACCGTCACGGGGGTCCATGAGCCGAGGTTACGCAGCCGCGGATGGGGTCGCAGGGTCACCCGGCTGTGACCCTGCTGTCAGGGTGCGACGGCTTCCGTGCAGGTCGGGAACGGTGCGCCGAGCCGCCGTCCGGGGGGCCTAGGGTGACCCCCCGTGGGGGTTCGGCAGTGGGTCCGCGACGTCCTCACCGAGGTCTACGAGCGGCGTCTCGCGCGGGCCCTGGTGGGCGCCGACACCCCCCGACACGTCGGGGTGATCGTCGACGGCAACCGGCGCTGGGCCCGCGCGATCGGGCTCGAGGACCCGAACGCCGGCCACCGCCGTGGCGCGGACAAGATCGCCGCCTTCCTGGGGTGGTGCGACGAGGCCGGCGTCGAGGTGGTGACCCTCTTCCTGCTCTCGACCGACAACCTGTCCCGGCCCGAGCCCGAACTGGTCCCGCTGCTGCGGATCATCGAGGGCGTCGCCGAGGACCTCGCCGCGCCCGACCGCCGCTGGCAGCTGCGCCCGGTCGGGGCGCTGGAGCTGCTGCCGGCCGAGACCGTCGCCGTCCTCAAGCAGGCGGAGGAGACCACCCGCGACCGGCCGGGGGCGACGGTGAACCTGGCCGTCGGCTACGGCGGACGGCGGGAGATCGCCGACGCCGTCCGCTCCCTGCTGGCCGAGCACGCCGAGCGCGGGACCTCGCTGGACGAGCTGATCGGCCTGCTGGACGTCGAGCACATCGCCGAGCACCTCTACACGCGCGGCCAGCCCGATCCCGACCTGGTGATCCGCACCAGCGGCGAGCAGCGGCTGTCGGGCTTCCTGCTCTGGCAGACCGCGCACTCGGAGTTCCACTTCACCGACGTGTACTGGCCCGACTTCCGCCGCGTGGACTTCCTGCGTGCGCTGCGCGCCTACGCCGCCCGGCACCGTCGCTTCGGTAGCTGAGAGCATCCTCGTCATGGCGGCCTCCTCCCTCGACGTCCCCCTGGAGTACGTGGAGCTGGGGCTGCGGTTCGACCGGCTGGAGTCCGGCTTCGTCGACGCCTACACCGGCGACAAGCGGATCCGCGCCGCGGTGGAGGCCGAGCCGGCCCCGACGCCGCAGCAGCTGCGGGACCAGGCACGGGCGCTGCTGCGCGAGGTGGACGTCGCCGACCTGCCGGCCGACCGCGCCGAGTTCCTCCGCGGCCAGCTCACCGGCCTGGAGTGCACCGCCCGGAGGATGAGCGGCGAGCCGGTGGCCTTCCTCGACGAGGTCTCCAGCTACTTCCAGGTCGACGTCACCCTGGGCGACCCCGCCGTGTACGCCGCGGCCCACGCCGAGCTCGACGCGCTGCTGCCCGGGAGCGGCCCGCTGGCCGAGCGGTACGCCGCGCACCGGCGCCGGGAGGAGTGCCCGCCCGGGCGGCTGGCGGAGGCGGTGCAGGCGCTCTCCAGCGCGCTGCGGGACCGGGTGCGCGGCCAGTACGGGCTGCCCGAGGCCGAGACGGTGCACTACGAGGTGGTCACCGACCAGCCGTGGTCGGGCTTCAACTACTACGAGGGCGACTACCACTCGCGGGTCGCGATCAACGCCGACCTGCCGCACCGGCTCGGCCAGCTGCCGCACCTGGTCGCGCACGAGGCCTATCCCGGGCACCACACCGAGCACTGCCGCAAGGAGCAGGGGCTGGTCGAGCGGGCCTCCCGGCTGGAGCACACGGTCTTCCTGGTCAACACCCCGGAGTGCCTCATGGCCGAGGGGCTGGCCGACCTCGGCATCCAGGCGGCGATCGGCCCGGGGTGGGGCCCGTGGGCAGCCGAGGTGCTCGGCGACCTGGGGCTGCGCTTCGACGGCCACCTGGCCGAGCGGGTGGCGGCCGCGGCGGCGCCGCTCAACCGGGTGCGCCAGGACGCCGCCGTCCTGCTGCACGACCGGGGCGCGGACGCCGACGAGGTGGCGGCCTACATCCAGCGGTGGTCGATGGTCAGCGCCGACCGGGCCCGCCAGCAGCTGCGCTTCCTGACCCACCCGCTGTGGCGGGCCTACATCACCACCTACGTCGAGGGCTTCGACCTGCTGTCGGCGTGGCTGGACGCCCGGCCGGCCGGGCAGCCCGTCGCCGAGCGGTTCGTGCGGCTGCTCGACGAGCCGCTGACGCCGGGCGCCGTCGCGCGCGAGCTGCGGTCCGCCTGACCTGATGGCTCCGCGCGACCCGGAGGAGGCCCGCGACCTGGGCCTGTGGACGGCGGGCTGGCTGGCCGTGCTCCTGGTGGGCGGGATCTGGTGGATCGGCGACCTGTCGCTGCAGTGGCCGGTGCTCCTCGTGCCCCTGGTCTGGGCGCTGGTCGCGGCCCGGCCGCGCCGGAGCCGCTGAGACTCCTGGTGCCGGTGGTGCCCCGACAGGGTGACACGACGCCGAGCGGACACGTTCCTGTCACCTCCCACGCCTACCGTCCGCGGTGGAGGACGAGCTCACCTCGCCCTCCACGGGAGGCCCGGTTGGTGCTGACGAACTCGTCGACCAGGGGGGCCGGTACCCGGCCCCTGCGCCGGGGCCCGGCCACCTTCGAGCCGGGGTGCGACCAGCGCCCCAGGGGAGTCGACCCGTGACAACTCGCCGCACGTTCGTCCTCGACACCTCCGTCCTGCTCTCCGACCCGGGCGCCCTCATGCGCCTGGGCGGCCACGACGTGGTGCTCCCGCTCGTCGTCATCGGGGAGCTCGAGGACAAGCGCAACCACCCCGAGCTGGGCTGGTTCGCCCGCCAGGCGCTGCGGCTGCTCGACGACCTGCGGGTGCAGCACGGCCGCCTGGACTCCCCGGTCCCGGTCGGTGACGACGGCGGCACCCTGCACGTCGAGCTCAACCACAGCGACCCGTCGGTGCTGCCGGCCGGGTTCCGCAACGACAGCAACGACAGCCGGATCATGGTGGTGGCGCTCAACCTGCGCGCCGAGGGCCGCGACGTCTGCCTGGTCACCAAGGACGTGCCGCTGCGGGTCAAGGCCGCGGCGGTGGGCCTGGAGACCGACGAGTACCGGGCGCTGGACGCCGTCGACGCGGGCTGGACCGGGATGGCGGAGCTGCCGCTGGACGACGCCGAGCTCTCGACGCTGTACGACGACGGCGAGGTCTTCCTGCCCGCCGCGGCCGAGCTGCCGCCGCACACCGGGTTGGTGCTGCTCTCCTCGCGCGGGTCGGCCCTGGGGCGGGTCACCCCCGACAAGCACGTGCGGCTGGTCCGCGGCGACCGGGAGGCGTTCGGCCTGCACGGCCGGTCGGCCGAGCAGCGGGTGGCGCTGGACCTGCTGCTGGACCCGGAGATCGGGATCGTCTCGCTGGGCGGGCGGGCCGGCACGGGGAAGTCGGCGCTGGCGCTGTGCGCGGGCTTGGAGTCGGTGATGGAGCGGCGGGCGCACAAGAAGGTCGTGATCTTCCGCCCGCTGTACGCCGTGGGCGGGCAGGAGCTCGGCTACCTGCCCGGCAGCGAGGGCGAGAAGATGTCGCCCTGGGCACAGGCGGTCTACGACACCCTGGGCGCGCTGGTGTCCACCGACGTGCTCGACGAGATCGCCTCCCGTGACCTCATCGAGGTGCTGCCGCTGACCCACATCCGCGGGCGCTCGCTGCACGACTCGTTCGTGATCGTCGACGAGGCGCAGTCGCTCGAGCGGGGGGTGCTGCTCACCGTGCTGTCGCGGCTGGGCTCGGGCTCGCGGGTGGTGCTCACCCACGACGTGGCCCAGCGGGACAACCTGCGGGTCGGTCGGCACGACGGCATCACCGCGGTGATCGAGGCGCTCAAGGGCCACCCGCTGTTCGCGCACGTGACCCTGACCCGCTCGGAGCGCTCGCCGATCGCGGCGCTGGTGACCGAGATGCTGGAGGACCTGCCCCTCTGACCCCGGCGGCCCGACCGCGCCGCCCCCGGCGGCTCGACCGCGCCGCCCCCGCGGCCCATTGCGGGCGTTCCTCGTGCACTGCCGGTCCTGCAGGACCCGCAGTCCACGGGGAACGCCCGCAACGGGCCTCACCCCACCCGACGTCGTCCTCGGGCCAGCGCCCGTCCGACTCGGTTCGCGACCACGTCGCCGGGAGTGAGGTCGGCCCAGGTCCAGCGGACGACGCGCCAGTCCTCGTCGCGGAGGGCGTCCTCCCGCCGCTTCTCCTCGAAGACGGCATCCCCGGCGTCCTGCCCCGGTCGGAGCGCCCGCCCGTACTTCACCCGGCCGTCGAACTCGCCGAGCACTCCCTCGGCCTCCCAGGCGAAGTCCGCCCGCCCGAGGAACACGCCGTCCGCCGAGTGGATCTCCCGTTGCAGCGTCGACGGGGACAACCCGAGCCGGTGCAGCAGGACGCGACTGCGGCTCTCCCCGACGCTCTCGCTCCGCCCGTCGGCGAGGTCCACCGCGCGCGCCGCAGCTCGGGATCCCCGTGTCCCGGCCACGCCGGCGAGGGCGCCCCGGAGCTGCTCGTGCTCCACCACCTCGGCGGCCAGGGCGGCGTCGAGGACGACCACCGCCGGCTCGAGCGGCAGCGTGCGCGCCAGGTCGAGGGCCGTGCGCACCGGTGAGGTCACCGCCACGCCGTCCACCGTCACCACCTCGTCGTCCCGCAGCCGGGCGACGTGGCTGCGCAGCAGGCGGCCGGCCTCGCTGGAGGCGGGTGGACGGCGGGTCACGTGGACCCGGCCGAGACCCACTCCCCAGAGGGGCAGGCCGTGCAGCACGGCAGCCGACTGGTGGCTGACCACGGCGGGCCGCCGCAGGCCGGTCAGCGTGGCCCGCACCAGCAGGCGGTGCCGCGCGACCGGGTCCACCGGAACGGCGCCCGGCAGGTAGGCCCCGCGACGGAGTCGCGCCAGTCGGCCACCGCGGGTGTGCCGGGCCAGCTCGTCGTCGGACCAGCCCGTGGCGACCGCGGCGCGGCGCAGCAGGACCTCGTCGTGTGGGTGCGGCTCCATGCGACCGACGGTGTCCGACTGCCGGCACCACCAGCGGCCGCGGCCCCGGTCCGTGGATGGCCGCGGAACCTGTGGAGAACGCGCAGTGCCGGGGTTCCTCGCGGGTTGCCGGTCCTGCAGGACCGGCAATGGACGAGGAACCCCGGCAACGAGCCGCGGGAGGGTACAGAACACCGCAGGAGGCGGCGGGTCAGGGGGCCGGGTCGGGCCCCGGGTCGGCCGCGGCGGGCTGAGGGCGCGACGGACGACGCGGCGTGCCCGCCCAGCGCAGCAGCGCCACCGCACCCCAGGCCGCCGCCAGGCACCACGTCAGCCGGACGACGACCTCCTCCAGCGTGAGGTCACCGCGCAGTCCGAGCGCGAGGACCGGCAGGGCGAGGACGAACCCCACCCCGAGGACGTCCCACCTCAGCGGGCTCATGCCCCGGAGTTCTCCAGCCGCTCGCACAGCAGGGAGGCCCACCGGTGCGCGGTCGCGCGGGCGCCGTCGAGGAGGGCCACGGGCGTGCGGGTGCGCCCCAGGACCGCGGCCGGGTCGGCGGTGAGGTCGGTGTCCTGCACGACCAGCGCGTCGACGCGGGCCAGCCCGTCCAGCCAGGGCAGGACGTCCTCGGGCTTGCGGGTGGCCTCGACCACGGCCCACACCCCGGCGGGGGCGAACACCGCGATCATCTGCTCCAGCCAGGTGGCGCTCCCGGCGCGCAACGGGGCGTCGACGGCGACGATGGTGAGCGTCCCCGACCGGTCGGCCTCCTGCTTGCGCTCCAGGGCCGCGTCGATGCTGCTGATCCGGTTGCCGCGCGGGGCCAGGGCGGCCAGGTCGCCGCGGGAGGCCCACTGCAGCCGCTCGGCGTCGAGCCGCAGCGAGGCGGCCAGGGAGCGGGCCGCGGCGAGGGTCTCCACGCCCGGGCCGACGATCAGCAGCACCTCACCGGGGCCACCGGGCAGCGCCGGCGCCGTCGGCAGGCCGGCCGCCAGGGCACGGGTGAGCGCGGCGTACGTCCCGCGCCGGGACACCTCGAGGGCGAAGTCGTCGCCGAGCAGGTGCTCGGGCACGCCGAGGTCCAGCAGCCGGCGGACGACGGCGTCCTCGGCGGGGCCCACGGTCGGTCCGGACGGCGTGCTCGGCGCCGGGTGCTGGCGCACCGACGTCACGACGACCGGCTTCTCGCGCCAGGCGGCCGCGCGCTTGTCCACCGGGAGGCGGGTGACCGTGGCCAATCCGGCGGCGCCACGGGCACCGGCGGTCCGCGCCACCTGCTGACCGGGGACGCCCGGACGGCGGACCGCCGGCGGGACCGGCGGCCGCGACAGCAGCGGCGGGATGGCCAGGGCGGTCCCCGGTGCCGGCGGGGGCAGCAGCGACAGCGGCGGCAGGATGGTCGTCGCGTCGAGCGGCATCGGCGCGGGGTCGCTCGCGGTCGGGGCGAGCACCTCGGCGACGACCTCCCACTCGTCGGCCTCGGCCGTGGCCTCGACCCACATCGGGATCTCGACGGTGTGCGCCTCGGCGAACGCGTCCTCGGCGGCGAGGTCGGCGACCTCGTCGCGCCGGTCGTCCTGGACCGCGGAGCCGGCGAGCACGCCGCGCAGCAGCTGGGTGAGGGCGGCGTCGGACGTGTCGTGCGCCAGCGCGGCCCGCAGCACCTCGGCGATCGCCTCCTCGCGGGAGGTGATCGGGCCGGTGGAGAAGTCCGGCTCGCTGGCCCAGTCGGGCACCGGCGCGGGCTCGAGCTCGGCGGCCACCGGGACGGCCGGCGGGACGTCGGCCACCGGGGCGACCGCCGGCGCCGGCGGGACCTCGGCGGCCGCCGGGGCGGCCACGGGCGCGACCGGGGCGACGTCTGTCACCGGCGGAGCCGGAGGGGCGACGGGGGTCGGCGGGACCGGGGCGACGTCGGCCTGCGGAGCCACCGGCGCGGCCGCCGGGACCGCGGGGGTCACCGGGGCGACCTCGACCACCGGCGGGACCGCGGGGGCCGCGGCGACCGACGGGGCCTCGACCACCGGCTCCTCCGCGGCAGCCGGCACCGGAGCCGGAGGGGCCACCGGAGCGGCAGGGGCCACCGCCTCCCAGGCGGGGACCGGCGCCGGAGCGGGCGGCTCCACCGCGGCGGGCGGCTCCACCGCAGCGGCAGGGGCCACCGGAGCGGCAGGGGCCACCGGAGCGGCGGACACGGGGGCGGGCGCCGCCGCGGCGAGCGCCTCCTCCACCGCGTCGCGCACCTCGGCGTCCCCGGCCACCATCGCGGCCAGGGCGGCGGTGAACGGCGACGGGGACAGCGGGGCGTCGTCCACCGGAGCCGGAGCCGGAGCTGGAGCCGCAGCGCGCGGGGCCGCAGCCGCGAAGGCAGCCGCAGCCGGAGCCGCAGCACGAGCCGGGGACGGGGCCGGGGCCGCAGCCGGGGTGGCGGCCCGGCCCGTCGCCGGGCGCCCGGCGGCGGAGCCCGTCCGCGACCGGCCGGCGGCCGGGCGGGCCGGGCGGGCGGCGCTGCGGGAGTAGAGGTCGACGCCCGGGGCGTCGCCGCCGGAGAGCAGCCCGGCGACCTCGTCCACGGCGTCGTCCGCGTCCGGCAGCACCGGGGCGCGGCGCAGCGCGGCCTCGATGCGGGCGGCGGACTCCGCTCGCGAGGCGGGCCGGCGCTCCACGGGGGACGGCGAGGCGACCTCCTCCACCTCGGCGACGAAACGCTCGGTGGTGAAGAAGCCCATCACGCCGCCGGTGCGGACGCGGCGGATGCCGACGATCCGGGCGGACGAGCCGTACTTCTCCCGCGCGGCGGCGATGGCGCCCTCGCGCGTGGCGGCCTCAACGGATGGCAACGGCACCGTTCACCACTCCCAGTGACTCGATCTGGGCCGTCCGGGAGACCTCCGTGTAGGAGATCACCGGCAGGCGGGGGAGGATCTGACGCATCAGGCGGGACAGGGCGGCCCGGACCTGCGGGGAACACACGAGCACCGGCGCGAGGCCGATCCGTTCGGCGTCGCCGAGCAGGCCGGTGCAGCCGTTGACCAGCGCGTCGACCGTGCCGGCGTCCAGCGCCAGCACCTGCTGGCCGTCGCTGTGCCGCACCGCCTCCAGCAGCCGCTGCTCGAAGGCGGGGTCGAGGGTGAGCACGTGCAGCCGCTCGTCCTCGGTGACGTAGGGCTGGCTGATCGCCGAGCCCAGCGCCGCGCGGGCGGCCTCGACCAGGCCGTCGATGTCGGTGGCGACCTTCGCCCGGAGCGAGAGCGCCTCGAAGATGCGCACCAGGTCGCGGATGGAGACGTTCTCCTCCAGCAGCCCGTGCAGCACCCGCTGGATCTCGCCGAGGGTGAGCAGCGTCGGGGTGAGCTCCTCGACGACGATCGGGTGGGTGCGGCGGACCATCTCGACCAGCAGGCGCACGTCCTCACGGCCGAGCAGCTGGGCGGCGTTCTGCCGGACCACCTCGGCCAGGTGCGTGGTGATCACCGAGGAGCGGTCGACGACGGTCGCGCCGGCCATCTCCGCCTGACGCTGCAGTTCCGCGGGCACCCACTTGGCGGGCAGGCCGAACACCGGCTCGCGGGTGGCCTTGCCGGGCAGCCCGTCGAGCGCGTCGCCGATGGCGAGCACGGTGCCGGCGGGGGAGGTGCCCTTGGCCGCGGGGACGCCGTTGAGCCAGATGACGTACTGCGACGACGGCAGGTCCAGGTTGTCGCGGGTGCGGACCAGCGGGATCACCAGGCCGGTGTCCATCGCGACCTTCCGGCGCAGCGCCTTGACGCGGTCGAGCAGGTCCCCGCCGCGGGCGGTGTCGACCAGGTCGACCAGGTCGAAGGCCACCTCGAGCTCGAGCGGGTCGACCCGCATCTTCTCGGCGATCGCCTCGGGGGAGTCGGGCTTGGGCTCGTCGTCGGCCACGGCGAGCGCGGTGGACGGGTCCTCGACCGGCTCCTCGGTCATGCGGGCGGCCATGAGCAGGAACAGGCCGCCGATGATCAGGAAGGGCAGCTTGGGCAGGCCCGGGATCAGGCACAGCGCCAGCGCGGCGCCACCGGCGATGCGGACCGGCTGCTTGAACCGGCCGAGCTGGCTGAGCAGGTCGCTGCCCATGTCGCCGTCGGAGGCCGAGCGGGTGACGATGATGCCGGTCGCGGTCGACAGCAGCAGCGCGGGGATCTGCGAGACCAGGCCGTCGCCCACGGTCAGCAGCGAGTAGGTGGAGACGGCGTCCGCGGGGGCCATGCCGTTCTGCATGACGCCGATGGCGAACCCGCCGACCAGGTTGATCAGCGTGATGATGATCGCGGCGATCGCGTCGCCCTTGACGAACTTCGAGGCACCGTCCATCGAGCCGTAGAAGTCGGCCTCGGAGGTGACCTCGGACCGCCGCTTGCGCGCCTGCTCCTCGTTGATCAGCCCGGCGTTGAGGTCGGCGTCGATCGCCATCTGCTTGCCGGGCATCGCGTCGAGGGTGAAGCGCGCGCCGACCTCGGCGACGCGGCCGGCGCCGTTGGTGATGACGACGAACTGGATGATCGTGAGGATCACGAAGATCACCAGGCCGACGACCAGCGAGCCGCCGATGACGAAGTGCCCGAAGGCCTCGATGACCTTGCCGGCGTAGCCGTCGGTGAGCACCAGCCGCGTCGAGGAGACGTTGAGCGCCAACCGGAACAGCGTCGCGATGAGGATCAGCGACGGGAAGACGGCGAAGTCCAGCGGCCGCTTGATCTGCATGGAGACCAGCAGGATCAGCAGCGCGGCGGTGATGTTGAAGCCCAGCAGCAGGTCGAGCACGGCCGAGGGCAGCGGGACGACCAGCATGAGGACGATGGCCACCACGCCGATCGGGACGGCGGCCTTCGTCAGTTTCTGCACGAGTGAACTCATCGGCAGTTCGGCTCAACCGGGGCACCGCCGACGGCGCCGTCCGCCCCACCCGTCACAGCGGCCCCACCGGCGCCGGCCGGCGGGGGCTACTGGTCGAGCGGGACGCGGCGGCGGCCGGCCTTCGGCAGCCCCGCGACGTCGGGCGCCTCGAACCCCGGCCGGTGGAACCCGCCCCGGACGCCGCGCGCCGACAGCTGCATGACGAAGGCCAGCACCCGCGCGACCGCGGTGAACAGCTGGGCGGGCACCTCCTGGCCGAGCTCGCAGGAGGCGTGCAGGGCGCGGGCGAGCGGGATGTCCTGCACCATCGGCACCCGGGCCTCCTCGGCGCGCTCGCGCAGCCGGGCAGCGACCTCGTCGGCCCCCTTGGCCACCACCCGCGGCGCCCCGCGCTCGGCCTCGTACTTGAGGGCGACCGCGACGTGGGTGGGGTTGACCAGCAGGACGTCGGCGGTGGCGACCTCGCTCATCATCCGGTTCCGCGACATGGCCAGCTGCGCCGACCGGCGCTGCGCCTTCACGTGCGGGTCGCCCTCGGACTGCTTGTGCTCCTGCTGGATCTCGTACCGGCTCATCTTGAGCTTCTTCATGATCTGCCGGCGGACGACCACGTAGTCGGCGACGGCGATCGCGAGCCCGGTGCCCGCCACCACCCGGAGCATGAGGACGGCGGAGTCGCTGAACGTCGCCGCCACCGACGACAGCGGCAGCGCCCCGGCCGAGGACACCAGCGCCATGGCGTCGTCCCCGGTCACGACGACGACGGTGGCCAGCGCCGCGGTCTTGATGAGCGCCTTGGCGGCCTCCCACCACCCGTGGGTGCCGAACATCCGCTTCATCCCGGGGAACGGGTTGAGCTTCTTCAGCGACGGCTTCATCGCCTTGCTCGACACGGTGACCCCGCCCTGCGCCGCGGACGTGAGGACGCCGACGGCCATGAGCCCCAGCGCCATCGGCAGCAGGGTGGTCAGGAACGTGGTGAGCGCCTGCCCGAGCAGCGCGGACACCGCCTCCGCCTCGGGGTGTGTCGCCACCGACCCCACCTGGACGAACAGCGCGCCGACCGAGTCGTAGGCGTTGCCCACCAGCATCGGCAGCAGCACGCTGGCCGCCGCGGCCCCCGCCCAGGTGCCCAGCTCCTGGGTCCGCGGGATCTGCCCTTCCTTGCGCGCCTCCTTCAGGCGCTTGGGAGTGGGCTTCTCGGTCTTCTCACCACCCGGGCCGTCCTGGGCCATCAGGCCACCGCCTCAGCCACGGGTCAGCCGCTCCGCAGGGAGACCATCGCCCGCGCGGCATGGTCCAGCAGCGCGTCGAGGGCCGGCGGCAGCAGCGGGAAGGTCAGCCCCAGCAGGGCCAGCGTCATCATGATCTTGACCGGGAACCCGAGGGCGAAGATGTTCATCTGCGGCGCGGCCTTGCTCAGCAGCCCGAGCGCGACGTCGGCCAGCAGCAGCACCGCCACCATCGGCCCGGCGATCTGCAGCGCGGCCAGGAACATCATCGAGAACGCCGTCACCAGCACGTGCCCGAGCTGCTCGGTGGGCACGCTGGCGCCGACCGGCAGCCCCTCGTACGAGGTCGCGAAGCCGCGCACGATGAGCAGGTGGCCGCCGCTGGTGAACAGCAGCGTGGTGGCGAGCAGGTAGTGCAGCCGGCCGATCGAGGAGCTGGTCGCCATCGACAGCGGGTCGTACGCCGGCTGCAGCGAGAACCCGCCCGTCAGGTCGATCAGGTCGCCGGCGTACTGCACGGCGGCGAACAGCACCTGGACGACGAAGCCGAGAGCGGCGCCGATGACGACCTCGGTGATGGCGCCGACGACGAGGAAGCCGGCGGTCGGCTCGGGCATCTCCGGGGAGATCCGGGTCAGCAGCGCCACCGACAGGGCGAGGGCGAGGGCGCCTTTGACCGGGGCCGGGATGCTGCGGGTGTTGAAGGGCGGGGCGAGCAGGACGAAGCCGGTGGCCCGGGCGGTACCGAGCAGCAGCGCCGCCAGCGTGCCCGCCGGGACCTCGAGGTCCATGGCGTGCGCCTCAGGTCCGGTCGAGCAGCCGGGGCAGCGTGTCGAACAGGCCGTGCGTGAAGCTGACCAGCTCGGAGAGCACCCAGTTGCCCGTGACCAGCAGGGCGATCGCGACGGCGATCATCTTCGGCACGAAGGACAGGGTCGGTTCCTGGATCTGCGTCGCTGCCTGGAACAGCGAGATGAGGAAGCCGACCAGCAGGGCGGTCAGCAGGACCGGGGCCGCCACCTTGGCGGCCACCATCATCGTCTGGATGGCGATCTCGGTGACGTCGGCGTCGCTCACGACGACTCCTCGCTGGCGCTCGTCGCCGTCGCTCGCGGCGCTGCCGTGTTCATCGATGCGCTCGCGAGCTCGCTCATGAGTAGCTCCCCACGAGCGCCGTCGTGATCAGCGCCCAGCCGTCGACCACCACGAAGAGCAGCAGCTTGAACGGGAGCGACACAATCGCCGGCGGCACCATCATCATGCCCATCGCCATGAGCGCCGCGCTGACCAGCATGTCCAGCACCAGGAACGGGATGAACACGACCAGGCCGATGATGAAGGCGCTCTTGAGCTCGGAGAGGACGAAGGCCGGCACCAGCGTGGTCATGCTGACCGCCTCGCGGTCGGCCGGCGCCTCCTCCCCGGAGAGGCCGACCATGAGCTCGAGCTCGTCCTGGCGGGTGTTGTCGAGCAGGAACTCCTTGAGCGGGACGACGCCGACGTCGTAGGCCTGCGAGACCGTCATCTGCCCGTCGAGATAGGGCTGCACCGCGTTCTCGTTGATGTCGCCGAGGACCGGCCCCATCACGAACAGGGTCAGGAACAGCGCGATGCCGGTGATGACCGTGTTCGGCGGCGAGGACTGCATGCCCAGCGCGTTGCGGGTCAGCGACAGCACCACGACGATCTTGGTGAACGAGGTGGCGAGGAGGAGCACCGCCGGGGCCACGGACAGCACGGTGATCGCGAGGATCAGCGTCACCGAGCTGCTCGGGCTGCCGCCGCCGACGGAGATGTCCACCCCGCCGTCGACGGCGGGCACGACCGGCGCGGTCGGGTCGGTGGGCGGCGTCGGCGCGGTGGGCGCGGCCGACGCGGGGTCGGCCAGCAGCGTGAGGACCACGCCGAGGAAGGCCACCAGCAGCAGGACCAGGCCCGCGCGGCGTGCGAACGGGGCGCCCCGGGTGGGCGCGGGGGAGGAGGTCATCAGCGGCGGACCGTCCGCTCCCGCAGTTGCTGCACGAACGACGTCCAGCCGTTGCGGTCGAACACCGAGCCGGCCAGCCCGCCCGCGCCGACGGGAGCCGGCGTCCGGGTGGCGAGGGCCGCCTGCCGCTCCTGCAGGGTCTCCTCGACGAGGTCGCCGTCGACCTCGGCGAGCAGGGTCACCTGCTCCTCGGTGGCCCCGACGACGAGCACGCGGTCGGCGATGCGCAGCACGTTGACGCTGCTCGCCCGCCCCATGCGCTGGCGGGCGACGACCTCGATGAGGCCGTTGCCCTGACCCAGGCCGCGCTTCTTGGCCAGCCGCGCGGCGAACCAGAGCACCCCGCCGACGAAGGCCAGCGACAGCAGCAGCCGGATGATCATCCACGTCACGGGGCGACCTCGCCGGCGTCAGTGACGATCTCGCTGATCCGCAGGCCGAAGTCCTCGTCGACGACGACGACCTCACCGCGGGCGATGAGCGTGCCGTTGACCAGCAGGTCGGCCGGGGCGCTGGCCGCGCGGTCGAGCTCGACGACCTCTCCGGGGTGCAGCGAGAGCAGCTCGCCGACGGTCATGCGGGTTCGGCCGATCTCCACGGTGACCTCCATGGCCACGTGCCGCAGCAGGTCGAGGCTGCCGCGCCGGGCGCGCGGCTGGGGGAGGGTGACCTGCAGCGCGAGGGTCGCCTCCACGGTGGTGCCGCCGGCGAGCAGCGGGACGGCGACGAACATGCCCTTGTCCCGCAGCCCGTCCATGGCGGTGTCGGGGTCCTCGGTGCGCTCGGAGTCCACCCGCACCCGGCCCAGGGTCGCGGCGGCGGCCTCCAGGGCAGGGCGCAGCGCGGCGGCGACGTCCATCGGGCCGACGGGGGAGTTGGCCAGGGCGTCGGCGATCTCGGCGGACACCACGAGGACGACGTCCCCGCTGACCTCGCCGGACAGCCGGGCCATGACCGCGGTCGCGGCCTCGGCCGGCAGCAGCACGGCGTCGGGGTCGTTGACCGGGGTGCCGGGCACCAGCTCGGCCGTGGCCGGGACCAGCGCAGCCGCGGCCCGCGCGGCGGAGGCCACCACGGCGATCACGGTCTCGGAGGCCTGGGCGTGCTCCACGGAGGCGGTCATGCGGTGTCCTTCTGGGTGGTGGCCGGGGTGGGGACGATCGCCGCGGCGAGCCGGCGGCGGTGGTTGCTCGCGATCGCGTAGGCGAACGTCACGTCGTTGGTCGTGACCTCGAGCGGCGCGTCCTGCGGGTGCCGCAGCAGCAGCACGTCACCGACGGCGAGGGAGAGCAGGTCCTCGGAGGAGACCTCGAGCGGGCTGAACCGGACGCCGACCTCGACCGGCACCATGGTCAGCCGCTCGGTCAGCGCTGCGAGGGCCCGGCGGCGCGTGGCCTGGGCCGACTCGGACAGGTGCGGGGAGGCCGCGTTGTTCAGCGCGGTCTGGAACCCGGAGAAGGGCAGCACCAGCGTGGCCTCGCCGGCGCGGCTGCCGACGCCCAGCGTGAACGTGGCCACCATGACGGTGTCCGAGCCGGCCGCGGCCTGCGCCAGCTGGGGGTTGTACTCGACCTCGCTGAGCTCCGGCTGCAGGTCGACGATGTGCGCGAAGGAGGCGGTGAACTCCTGCAGCAGCCGGGTCAGCAGGTGGTTCGTGATGGTCGTCTCCATCAGCGTCATCGGCCGGTCGGGCTGGTCGGCCGCTCCCGAGCCGCCGAGCATGTGGTCGACGCTGGCCATCGCGATCTCCAGCGGGTAGGCCAGGACTCCCTTGCCGGCGAGCGGCTCGAGGGTGAACGTCACGACGAAGTGCGGGTTGGGCAGCGTCGCGACGTAGTCGTCGTAGGAGTGCTGCTCGATCCCGAGCAGCTCCATGCGGGCGCCGGTGCGCAGCATGGTGGTGAGCACGGTCGTGGCCTGGCGGGCGAACGCCTCCTGGGCGATCTGCAGGACGCGGACGTGCTCGCGGGAGAGCTTGGTCGGCCGGCGGAAGTCGTAGGTGCGGGGTTCGCCGCGCCGGCTGCGCCCGGTGGGCGCCGGTCCGTTCTCGGGGCGGGTCACCCCCCTCCCATCGGCGGGAGACGACTCCGCCCTGACCGGCGCGCGAGGCGCTGCCGGTCAGGGCGGGCGGGTGGGGCGGCTGTGACGACTGGGGCGTGCGCTCGACGACAGCCCCCGGGTCCACTGGGGGCGCCGACCCCGGGTGAGGCCGGTCGCCCGGGGCTACTGGGTGACGTACTCGGTGAGGTAGACGCCCATGACCATCTCGTGGCCGTCCTCGGTGTAGGCCTCGACGATCTTGTGCTCGAGGGACTCCTTGAGCGCGTCGCGGGCGCCGGTCACGTCGGCCGGCTGGGCCTGCGAGTAGGTCGCGATGACCAGGTCGAGGGCCTTGGAGCCGTCGACGGCGGCGCCCCCGTGGCCACCGCCCGCAGCCGCCTCGGTGAGCTGCAGCGCGATGCCCACCTTGAGGTAGCCGCCGCCGGCGAGGTTGACCGCGATCGAGTCCAGCGGAAGGACCTCCCCGGCCACCGGTTCCTCGGCCGCGGCCTCGCCGCTGCCGGCGAACAGGAAGAAGTACGCGGCGCCGGCCAG
Organism: Geodermatophilus sp. SYSU D00965; assembly: GCF_054050075.1. NCBI lineage: Bacteria > Bacillati > Actinomycetota > Actinomycetes > Geodermatophilales > Geodermatophilaceae > Geodermatophilus > Geodermatophilus sp. SYSU D00965. The sequence goes on from NZ_JBJGYQ010000006.1 coordinate 71,013, forward strand.
GGCGAGCACCGCCACCAGGCCGATGAGCAGGAGCTTCTTCTTGCCACCACCCGCGGCCTCGCCGTCCTCGGGCGTCTCCTCGGTCTTCTTGCTCTTCTCAGCCATGGGTCTCCTCCTGGGCACCGGCGTCCAGGCCGGGCAGCAACTCGTTGGCCTCCGCGGAGGCGTCGGACATGACCACCACGTCGACGCGGCGGTTCACGGTCACGGCGTTCGGGTCCGAGTCCGGCACCAGCGGCCGGGTGTCGGAGTAGCCGTTGGCCACCATCCGCTCCTGCGGGACGCCGTCCCCGGCCAGGTGGCGGACGACGGTGGTCGCGCGGTACGCCGACAGCTCCCAGTTCGAGGGCCAGGGCCCGCCGGGGGTGACCGGCAGGTGGTTGGCGTGGCCCTCGACGCCGAGGTCGTTGGGCAGGGCGCGCAGCGTGGGGGCGATCGCGTCGAGGATCCGACGGCCCTCCGGTCGCAGCACCGCCTCCTCGGCGTCGAAGAGGACCTGGTCGGCCACGATGTGCACGACCAGCCCGCGCTCGTCGATCTCGAAGCGGGCGGCGTCCTCGTAGCCGGCCATCCGCAGGGCCGACTCGATCCGGTCCCGCGCGGCGGCCAGCTCGTCGTACTCGGCCTGGGCCTCGGCCCCGACGCGCTGGGCCTCGGCGAGCGCGGCCTGCGCGGCCGCGGCGTCGACCTCGGCCTGCTCGACGGTCTGATCCGGGGCGATCGCCGAGGCGATGTCGACCGCACCGGGCAGGCCGTCGAGCACCGAGCCCTCCGGCGTCGGCCCGGGTTGTACGGCGATGGGCCCGCCGAAGGCGTCCGCCATGCCCTTGGCCAGGGCGGCGAACTTCTGCTCGTCCACCTTGCTCATCGCGAAGAGCACCACGAACAGCACGAACAGCAGCGTCATCATGTCGAAGCCGGACACCAGCCACCGTTCGTGGTTCTCGTGCTCCTCGTGCTCCTCGTGCTTCTTGCCGCGTCGGCGGCCGTGACCAGTGCTCACGAGGTCAGGCCGCTTCCTTGGCCAGCGAGCCCGGCGGCACGAGCGAGGTCAGCTTGAGCCGGACGGCCCGCGGGCTGGTGCCCGCCTGGATCTCGGTGATCCCCTCGACGAGCAGCTCCATCTGGGCGGCCTGCAGCTCGCTGACCCGGAGGATCTTGGCGCCCATCGGCAGGAACCAGAAGTTGGCCGCCATGACGCCCCACAACGTGGCGATGAAGGCCGCGGAGACCATCGGGCCCAGCGACTCCGGGTCGTTGAGGTTGCCCATGACGTTCATCAGGCCGACGATGCAGCCGAGGATGCCGATGGTCGGCGCGTAGCCGCCCATGGCGTTCATGAACTTGGCGGCGACCTTGTCCTCGGCCTTCTTGGCCGCGATCTCGGACTCGAGGACGGTGCGCAGCTCCTCCGGGTCGGTTCCGTCGATGCCCATCTGCAGGCCGCGCCGCAGGAACGGGTCGTCGATCGCCTTGACCTGGGCCTCCAGCGCGAGCAGACCCTCCTTGCGGGCCTTCTCGGCGAGGCTGACCAGCGTCTGGATCTGCTCGGTCGGCGGCGGCACCTTCGCCGGGAGCACGGCCATCTTGAACCACTTGCCGACCTTCTTCAGGTCGTCCATCGTCTGGCTGGCCGCCGCCGCACCGAAGGTCGCGATGACGACCAGGACGATCGCCGGCAGGAAGATCAGGGACGTCGGGTCGGCGCCCTCGAGGATCATGAAGACGACCAGGGCGACGAGCGAGATGGCGAACCCGATCAGGGTGGCGGGATCCACGGGTCAGCGCTCCTCGCGGGCCGGGAAGGGGACGACGGAGGCGCTCGCGTCGTCCGCCGACGGGCGGGACCCGGAGCGGTAGGTGCCGCGGTCCATCTCGTAGGCGGTGGCGAGGATGCTCGCGCGGTACTCGCGGATCTCGTCGAGGACGTCCTCGACGCTCTCCGCCACGACGTACTTCGTCCCGTCGACGAGGAAGACGACGGTGTCGGGGTGGCCCTCGACCCTCTCGACGAGGTCGGGGTTGAGCGCGAACCGCTCTCCGTTCAGGCGCGTCACACGGATCACGGGGTGGTCCTCACGGATCGGTCGGGGAGGGGAGGGCGGCGGCACGGCGGCGGCGCTGCCCGGCTGTCGTTGTCATCGGCGTGGCGGCGACCCGGCTTGAGCCGAACGGTCCGCCTCACCCCCTGGGGTGAGCTGCGGGAACGGTGTGACGGACGGGGCGGACGACGCCCGGACGCACGGCGGCCCGGCCCCTCCGAGGAGGGGCCGGGCCGCCGGGTGACGTACGGGAACGGCCCTGCAGGCGGGCCGACGGACTAGCGCTTGAGGTTGACCAGGTCCTGCAGGATCTCGTCGCTGCTGGTGATGACGCGGCTGTTGGCCTGGAAGCCGCGCTGGGCGACGATCAGCCCGGTGAACTCCTCGGCCAGGTCGACGTTGGACATCTCCAGCGCACCGGCGTTGAGGACACCACGGCCCCCGGTGCCGGCCTGGCCGATCAGCGCGAGGCCCGAGTTGGACCCGGGGCGGTAGGTGGTGCTGCCGGCCTGCTCCAGGCCGCCGGGGTTGGCGAACGTGGCCAGGGCCAGCTGGCCGAGCACCTTGGTTTGGTCGTTGGAGAAGACCCCGGTGATCGTGCCGTCGTTGCCGAGGCTGAACGACTCCAGGACACCGGCGCTGTAGCCGTCCTGGTCGACCGCCGAGACGGTGGTGGGGCTGCCGTACTGCGTCACCCCGGTGACGTCGATGCTCACCGGCCCGGTCCAGCCGGCCGGGAGGTCGTTCAGGGCGACGGCGGTGGGGGCGGTGAGGTTCCCGGCGCTGTCGAAGGTGAGGGCGACCGGCGCGGTCATCAGGTCGGCCGGCGGCGTGCCGGGACCAGTGGCGCTGACCGACCAGCCGGTGGCGGTCCGCTCGAAGAGGAAGGTGACCGGGACTTCCCGTCCCAGGTCGTCGTACATGGTGATGGAGCTCTCGACCTGCTTGCCGACCTCGGCGGCCGCGGAGAGGTTGCCCTGCACGGTGCCGGCGCCGGTGCCCTGGGGCGCGGTGCCCTGGCCGAAGGGGATCCTCAGCGGCCCGATCGGGCCGTTCGCGTCGATCACGCCGTCGACGTCGGCCGACCAGCCCTGCAGGATCGAGCCGCCGTCGGTCATCATGTTGCCCGCCGCGTCGAAGCCGAAGGACCCCGAGCGGGTGAACAGCTGCTGGTTGCCCGACTGGACGACGAAGAAGCCGTCCCCCTCGATCATGAAGTCCGTGGAGCGGCCGGTGGTCTGCGTGGCGCCCTGCGACCAGTTCGTGCTGATGCCGGCGACCTTGACGCCGAGGCCGACCTGCGCGGGGTTGCTGCCGCCGCTGCCCTCGGCCGGCGCGCCACCGGCCCGCAGCATCTGGGACAGGGCGGCCTCGAAGACGGTCGTCTGGGTCTTGTAGCCCACCGTGTTGACGTTGGCGATGTTGTTGCCGGTGACGTCCATCTTGGTCTGGTGGGCGCGCAGGCCGGAGATGGCCGAGAACATGGAGCGGAGCACGGGGTTCTCCTCGTGGTCTGTCGGGTGGGGGAAGTCGCTGGTGGGGGACGAGCTCGGGGGGCGGGGCGTCAGGACGACGTCGAGGCGGAGCCGGACGCCGGGGGTTCGGAGATCGCGGTGACCCGGCCCATGGGCACCGCCACCCCGCCGACCATCGCGACGGCCTCGGAGGTGTCGGTGCCGAGCCGCACGGAGCTCACCGCCCCGGTGACGCTCGCGCCGGTGGAGTCGGTGTAGGTGACCGTCCGGCCGACCATCGCCCCGGCGCTGGTCGCCCGCTGGAGGGCCAGCAGCGAGGCGTTCTGGTCGGCCAGCTGCTCGAGCTTCTCGACCTGGGTGAACGTCGCGGTCTGCGACATCATCTGGCTGCTGTCGACCGGGTTGGACGGGTCCTGGTAGCGCATCTGGGCGACCAGGAGCTTGAGGAACACGTCCTTGCCCATCTGGTCCGTGCGGTTCATCGTGCTGGTGGGCGCGGTGTAGGACGTGGCGTTCGTGCCGCTCACGGGGTTCGTCATTCGTCGCTCCCTCTAGACGCGGACGTCCACGCCGGTGGACGCGGACGAGGTCGGGGCGGGGGCCGGTCGGCCCTCGCCGGTGTCTGCGGACCGCGGCCGCGGCTGCGCCCAGCCGTTGCCCGGGCCCTGCCGGCCGCCCTGCTGGCCGGCGGCCTGCTGCTGGGCCGAGGTCCAGGCGCTGCCCGGGTCCCGGTCGACGGAGGCGTTGGTGCAGGTCAGGCCGGCGCTCTGCAGGTCGCGCCGCAGGTCGGGCAGCGAGTCGAGCAGGGCCGCCCGGCCGGCCTCGGTCGCGCCGCGCAGGGTCAGGTCGACCGCGCCGTTGGTCAGGGTGACCTGCACCTCGACGGTGCCGAGGGCCTCCGGCGTCAGGACGACGGTCATCGTGTGCGCACCGTCCGGGCCGTTCCGCAGGACGGCGACGTGCTGGGCGACCTGCGTGCCCGCCGGCGAGGGGCCGGCGTCGGCTGCGGGCTGGGCACCCGGCACGGCCGCGGCACCGACCGGCGCGGTGGGCGTGGACCCCGGTGCGACGAGCCCGGTGGCAGGCGACGCGGCGACCGGCTCGCCCTCCTCGGTCGCGGCGGGCACCGGACCGGACGCGACCGCGTGGTCCGCGGGCGCCGTGGCGGGTGCGACCGCGGCGGCCGGCGGCGCGCTGGACGCCGGCGTCCCGTCCTCGTGCGCGGTCACGACGACCACGCCCGGCGGGAGGGCGGCGCCCGCCCCGGCGGCCGGCCCGGTCGCCGCCGGGACCACCCCGGCGGGCAGCTGGGCGGTCGGCGGAGCCGTCGCCGACGGCGCCGCGCCCGGGAGGACGTCGGAGGACGGGGTGGCGCCGGGCAGCGCTGCGGCCGGGACACCCGCAGCCGAGGGTGCGGTGGGGAGCGGGACCGTGCCCGCCGGGGTGCCGCCGCCGGGCAGCGCCGCGCCGGCGGGGACCGCTCCGGCGGTCGCGGCCGCTCCCGGAGGTGCTCCCGCGCCGGCCGGAGCCCCCACCCCGGGAACGGCCGAGGCCGCCGACTGCCCGGGGGGCGTCGGCGCGGCCGCGCCGGGACCGAGGCCGGTGAGCAGCGCCCACAGCCCCGGCGGCATGCCGGCGGGGAGGACCGGCGCGTCGGCCGGCGCCTGCTCGTCGGGCGCGGTCGTCCCGGCGTCGCCGGCGGGGGTCTCCGCGGCGCCGTCCACCTCTCCGGGAGTCGCCCGGTCGCGGGCGCCGCCCCGGCCGTCGGCGACGGCGTCGTCGAGGGCGGAGGCGAACCGCTCGGCCCCGCCCGGCGCCGCGGTGGCGGGCGCGGCCGGGGTGGCGGGCAGCGGAGCCGCCGTCACAGCGGGAGTCGTCATCGGTAGGCCTCCGCCTTGCTGGTCACGGAGCGGACGTAGTCCTGTGTCTCGGTGTAGGGCGGGACGCCGCCGTAGCGGCGCACCGTCCCGGGCCCGGCGTTGTAGGCGGCCAGGGCCAGCTCGGTCGAGCCGAACTGGTCGGTGAGCCGGCTCAGGTAGCGGGCGGCGCCGTCCACCGCGGACGCCGGGTCGAACGCGTCGACGCCGAGGTCCTGCGCCGTCGCCGGCATGAACTGCATGAGGCCCTGGGCGCCGGCGGGGGAGACCGCCGAGGCGTCGAAGCCGGACTCCTGCGACGCCACGGCCGCCAGCAGCGCGGGGTCGACGCCGTACCGGGCGCCGGCCGCGGTGAAGAGGTTCGCGTAGGGGACGCCGGCCAGCGAGCCGCTCGCCGCCGAGCCGGTGGCGGCGGTCTGCGCGGGCAGCACCCGGCGGATGACGGCGGGGTCGCCGACCGACTGCACCTTGACCGTCTCGCCCTCCTGCGGGGCGGCGATCATCTTGCCGTCGCCGAGGTAGATGCCGACGTGGTCGATGCCCGGCCGGGACGAGTGGTCGAAGAACACCAGGTCGCCGGGGCGGGCGTCGGCCAGCGAGGCGACGGCGGTGCCGGCGGTGGCCTGCTGGGAGGACGTCCGGGGCAGGTCGACGCCGAGGTTGCCGTAGACCAGCTGCACGAACCCGGAGCAGTCCAGCCCCCTCGCGGGGTCGGTGCCGCCCCACAGGTAGGGCACGCCGAGGTACTTCTGCGCCTCGGCGACGACGGCCCGCTCCGAGGCCGCCGACGCGGTGCCGGTCGCGGCCGCGGTCGTCGCGGTCGTGCCGGTGAGGCCCGCGGCGGTCGCCGCCGACGTCCAGGCGGCGTTGGTCGACGTGCGGACCGGGGACACGAAGCGGGCCTGGATCTCGCTGATCCGGGCCTGCACGGCGGTCAGTCCGTCCACGGCACCTCCCCGGAGGGGGCGCGGCGGCCGGAGCGGCCGGTGACGAGGTCGTCCACGGTCCTCTCCTCGGCAGCCTGCTCGGCCAGTCGCACCGTCTGCAGGTGTCGTTCCCGCAACCGCTCGAGGCCCTTGGTCCGCTGGGCGGCCGCCGTCCAGGCGGCGCGGACCAGTTCGGCCTGCTCGGCGGAGGCGGTGGCCAGCGCGCGGGCCGACGCCGCGTCGTCCGCCGCGACCCGCGCGAGCACCATCGCGGCGCGGAACGCGCCGGAGGACGTGGGCCCCGTGGGGACGACGGAGCCCAGCGCGGCCTCGGCCTCGCTCGCCCGCCGGTCGGCCTCGGCCGCCGCGCGCGCGGCCTCCGCGGCCGCCAGGGCAGCGGCCCGCTCCTCGGTGCGGCGCAGCTCCAGGACCGGCTGCAGCCGGAACGCCGCCCGCTTCACCGCGCGCTCCCGCGCGACCGCGCGAGCCGCGTCACGCCGACCGGACGATGCGGTTCAGCCAGTTCCACGCCTCGGCCGCCGGCGTCAGCTCCCCGGTGGGCTGCTGGAGGAAGGAGTCGATCGCGGGGGCGAGCTGCCGGGCGCGGTCGACCAGGGGGTCGCTGCCGGCCTGGTAGGCGCCGATCTCGATGAGCTCCTTCACGTCGCGCAGCGCACCCATCAGCCGCCGGACCTCGCGGGCGTCGGCCATCTGCGCCGGCGGGACGACGGCCGTGGCGACCCGCGAGATCGACTCGAGGACGTCGATGGCCGGGAAGTGGCCGGCGGTGGCGAGCTTGCGGGTGAGCACGACGTGCCCGTCGAGGATCGAGCGGGCGGTGTCGGCGATCGGCTCGTTGTGGTCGTCGCCGTCGACGAGCACCGTGTAGAGGCCGGTGATCGACCCGGTGGCGGCGGTGCCGGCCTTCTCCAGCAGCCGCGGCATCATGGCGAACACGCTCGGCGGGTAGCCGCGGGTCGCCGGCGGCTCCCCGGCGGAGAGCCCGACCTCGCGCTGGGCCATCGCCGTCCGGGTGATGGAGTCCATGAGCAGCAGGACGTCGCGGCCCTGGTCGCGGAACCCCTCGGCGATGCGGGTGGCGACGAACGCGGCCTTGAGCCGCACCAGCGGCGGCTCGTCGGAGGTGGCGACCACGACGACGGTGCGGGCCATCCCCTCGGGGCCGAGGTTCTCCTCGAGGAACTCCTTGACCTCGCGGCCACGCTCGCCGATCAGGCCGATCACCCGGACGTCGGCGTCGGTGCCGCGGGTGATCTGGGACAGCAGCGTGGACTTGCCCACGCCCGAGCCGGCGAAGATGCCCAGCCGCTGCCCCTTGCCGATCGGCACCATCGTGTCCAGGACCCGGACGCCGGAGGTGAGCGGCTCGGCGACCCGGGCGCGGGTGAGCGGGTGCGGGGTCTCGCTGGCCAGGTCGACGAACTCCAGCCCGGCGTCCAGCGGCGGGCCGCCGTCCACGGGGCGGCCGAGGCCGTCGAGGACCCGGCCGAGCAGCGCCTCGCCGACCGGCACCTGCAGCGGCATGCCGGTGGCGCGCACCGGGGCGCCGGCGTGCACGCCGGACAGCTCGCCGAGCGGCATGCAGGTCAGCCGGTCGCGGGTGACCGCGACGACCTCGCCGAGCAGCCCGCGGGGGCCGGGGTTGACCTCCACCAGGTCGCCGACGGAGGCGACGATGCCCTCCACCGACAGGGTCAGCCCCATGGCGCCCACGACCTGCCCGGTCAGCTCCGGGCGGGCCGCGGCGCGGGCGCGGTCGAGCAGTCCGACCGTCATGGGGCCAGCACCGCCCGGACCCGCTGCAGCGCGGTGCCCAGCTGAGCGTCGACGCGGGAGGGGCCGGTCTCGGCGATCGCGCCGGCCCGCTCCACCGCGGCGTCGGCGACGACGCGGACGGTGTTCGGCAGCTCGGCCAGCGCCTCGGCCGGGACCTCGCGGAGGTCGTCGGGGTGCAGCCGGACGACGACCGGCGCGTCGGCCGGGCACAGCGTCAGCGCGCGCCGGACGGCGTCGAGCGCGGGGGAGTCGGCGACCGCCAGCTCCCGGCACAGGAGGTCCTCGACGAGGGTGAGCACGATCGAGATGACCGAGTCGCGGACGTCCTCGGCGACCGGCAGCGCGGACTGCTCCAGCTGCGTGACGGCCGCGCCCAGCGCCGCGGTGGCCGAGACCAGCCGCCGCTCCCACCGGGCCTGCACCTCGGCGAGCCGCTCCTCGGCGGCCCGCTCGGCCTCGGCGACGACGCTCGCGGCCGCCTGCAGGCCCTCGGCGTGACCGGCCGCGTAGCCCTCCTGCCGGGCGTGCTCGCGCAGCCGCGCCAGCTCCTCGGCGTAGACGTCCCCGAGCCGGAACGACGTCCGGTTGGCCGGGACCGGCATGTCCGCGGCCCGGCGGATCGTCGTCCGCCGCTCGGTGGTCTGCTGCACGGGCACCGCACGGGTGTAGGGCGCCGGCTTGGCCGCCGTGTCCCCGCGCAGGAGCGCCGACTCGCGTTGCGCCCGCCGCGCCGGCGCTGCCGCGCCGGCGTCAGGCGACGAAGTCATCGTCGCCGCCGCGCGAGATGGTCAGGACGCCCTGCTCCTCGAGGGTGCGGATGACGCCGACGACCTTGGCCTGGGCCTCCTCGACCGTCCGGGTGCGGACCGGGCCGAGCAGCTCGATCTCCTCGGCGAGGTTCTCGGCGGCGCGCTCGGAGAGGTTGCGGACCACCTTGTCCCGCACGTCGGGGCGCACGCCCTTGAGCGCGGTGGCCAGGTCGTTGGCCTCCACCTCGCGCAGCACCAGCTGCAGCGAGCGGTCGTCGATGGTGACGATGTCCTCGAAGACGAACATCTGCGCCCGGACCTGCTCGGCGAGCTCGGGGTCGGTGCTGTCCAGCCACTCGAGGATCGACCGCTCGGTCGGCCGCGGCGAGCGGTTGATGATCTCCACGAGGGTCTCGACGCCGCCGACGGTGCTCATGTCCTGGTGGGCGAGCAGCGAGCCCATCCGCCGGCCGAGCTCCTCCTCGACCAGGCGGACCATCTCCGGCGTGGTGCGGTCCATGGTGGCGATCCGGTGGGCGACGGCGGCCTGCTGCTCGGGGGCGAACCCGGAGAGCACCTCCGCCGACTGCGCCGCCGTCAGGTGGGCCAGCACCAGCGCGATGGTCTGCGGGTGCTCGTCCTTGAGGAAGGTGACCAGCTGGCGGACGTCGACGTTGCGCAGCGAGGCGAAGGGCACCTCGGTGTAGACGACGTTGAGCCGGGACAGGATGCCGTCGGCCTTCTCCTCGCCCAGGCCCGCGGCGAGGATCTCGCGCGCGAAGTCCACGCCGCCGCGCCCCACGAACCGCTGCGCGGTCATGAGGTGGTGGAACTCCTCGAGGACGCCGTCGACGTCGTCGGCTCCCACCGTGCCCAGCTTCATGAGCTCGCGGGTGATCTGCTCGACCTCGCGCGGCCGCATCTTGGCCAGCAGCGTGCCGGCCTCCTCCTTGCTCAGCTGCGCGATGAACACCGCGGCCTTGCGGATGCCGGGCATGTCCGGGCGCTGGCGCACCGCGGGCAGGACGGCGGTCTGGGCGGCGGCCGACTCGATGCCGACCATCTGCTCGACGCTGGCCAAGGTCATGACTTAGCTCCGCTCTCGCTCAGCCAGCCACGGAGCATGGCCGCGACCTCGTCGGGCTTCTCGCTCACCATGGAGGCGATCTCGCCGCGCACCCGCGCCCGCTCGGCCGCCTCGAGCTCGGCCTGGGCGTCGTCGACCGCGGCCTCCCGGGTGCTCTCGATCCGGATCCGGTCGAGCTCGGCCATCACGTCGTCGGGCAGCTCCAGCGGCTCGTAGTCCTCCTCGGCGTCCTGCCGGCGGCGCGACCGCAGCCAGACGACGAGCACGAGCAGGGCGATGCCGAGGGCGATGCCGCCGGTCTTGATCATCGACCACATCTGGGCCTGCTTCTCGGCCTCCTGCGCGGCGTCCAGCTCGGCCGCGGCCCGGTCGGCGGCGGTGGTGTCGAAGGGCATGGAGGCGACGGTGATGTCGTCACCGCGCGCCGGGTCCAGACCCACGGCGTTCCCGATGAGGTCCTGCACCTGGTTCTGGTTCAGGTTGCCCCCGACCGCCTGGTCCATGACGACCGACACGGTGAGCCGGTTGATGGTCCCCGGCGCGCCGGTGACCGTCTCCGTGGTCTCCCCGACGGCGTTGTTCGAGGTGGTCGACTCCTTGTTGTAGGCCGAGTCCCCCTCGCCACCGGCGTCCGCGGTGTTCTCCGGGCCCAGCACGCCGCCGACGGCGGCGCCGGTGCCCGAGTACTCCTCGGTCGTGGTGCTCTCCGAGATCGGCGGGGTGCCGTCCTCGTAGGTGTAGGTCTTCGAGGTGGTGTCGCGCTGGCTCAGGTCGAGGTCGGCGCGCACCGACACCTGGACGTTGCCGGGGCCGAGGACGCGGTCGAGGATCGCCTGCGCGTTGCCGGCCAGCCGGGCCTCGTACTCCTGCTCCAGCTGCGAGCGGGCGTCGCCGGCCGCGGCCGTCACGCCCTGGCCGGGGGCCGAGAGCACCGCGCCGGTGGAGTCGGCGACGGTGACCTGGTCGGCCTCCATGCCCTCGATGCTGGAGGAGACCAGGTTGGTCACCGCCTGGATCTGCTCACCGGAGAGGTCGGTGCCCGGGGCCAGGTCGAGCAGCACCGAGGCGGTGGGCTCCTTCTGGTCGGAGACGAAGACCTCGTCCTCGGGCAGCGCCACGTGCACCACCGCGGAGCGGACGCCGTCCAGCGCCTCCAGGGTCTTGGCCAGCTCGCCCTCCAGCGCCCGCTGGTAGGACACCTGCTGCTGGAACTCGCTGGTCGTGATGCCCGACTCGTCGAGCAGCGCGTACCCGGTGTCGGAGCCGGCCGGCAGGCCCTTGCCGCTCATCGACAGCCGCAGGTCGTAGACCTGGTCGTTGGGGACCATGATCGTCGCGCCGCCGTCGGCGAGCTCGTAGGCGACGCCCGAGGCGTTGAGCTCGTCGACGATCGCCGAGGCGTCGGTCGAGGCCAGGTTGGAGAACAGCGGGGCGTACGTCGGCGCGGTGATCCACCGGTAGAAGAAGAAGCCGCCGAGGAGCAACCCGACGACCAGGAGGCCGATGACGACCTTCTGCCCGAGGCTGATCGTGGACAGCGCGGAGCGCAGGCGCCCGAGCGGCCCGGCGAGGGCGGCAGGCATCAGACCGGCATCCTCATGATCTCGGTGAAGGCCTCAACGGCCTTGTTCTTGATGGTCACGACCATCTCGGTCGCGAGCTTCGCCTCGTTGGCGGCGATCATGTAGTCGTGCACGTCGCGCAGGTCACCGGTGGCGGCCTGGACGGCGAGCGCGTCCGACGTCGACTGCGCCGCCTGCACCTGGTCCAGCGCCGAGGTCAGGACGTCGGCGAACCCGGAGCCGGAGACCGCCGACGTGCCGGTGGCCGGCTCCGCGGCGGGAGTGACCTCTCCGACGGCGGGGATCGACACGGTGGGGAACGAGATCCCCCCGATGGGCGAGGTCATGAGCCCTTCCCGAGCTGCAGGGCGGCCTGGTAGGCGTTCGTCGCCCGCTCCATGGTCGCGAGGTTCGCCTGGTAGCCGCGCTGGGCCATGATCAGGTTGGTCATCTGCTCACCGAGGTCGATGTCGGGGTACTTGACGTAGCCGTCGGCGTCGGCGAGCGCGTTGTCCGGCTCGTACACCAGCCGGCCCTCGGCGCTGCCGAGCTCGGCCCGGGCCACGCGGACGCCGCCCTCACCGGAGCCGTAGTCCACGGCCTGCGCGACGATGAACCGCTCCTGGAAGGCGTCCTCGTCGGCGCTGGTCACCGTGTTGACGTTGGAGATGTTGTCCGAGACGGCGTCCAGCCACTTGCGGTGCGCGAGCAGGCCGGACCCGGCGACGTTGATGCTGTCGAACACGGGCTCACGCCGTCCGCAGGGCCGTGCGCAGGACGCTGTACTTGCCGTCGAGCGCGTTGAGGGCCAGCTGGTAGCGCAGGCCGGTCTCGGTGGCGATGACCGTCTCGCTGTCGAGGTTCACGTTGTTCCCGTTCGTGTTCGTCGGCTCCAGCGAGCGCGCGACCGTGCCGCCGCTGACCGTCGGGGTCTGCCCGCTGGTGAGCTGGCTCTTCAGGCTCGACTCGAAGTCGACGCGGCCGGCCAGGAAGCCCGGGGTGTTGACGTTCGCGATGTTGTCCGTGGTGACGCGCTGCCGCTGGGCCAGCCCGGACAGGGCGGCGTGCAGCGTCGTCGCGGTGACGTCGCCGATCATCGGGCGACGGCCACGTGGGCAGGGCAGCAGGACACGATCGGCCTCCGGGTACGCAGGAGACACTCGCGAGCGAGTGAGGGGGCCGCCGATCCGTGGCGAAGGTGGTGCTGTCCGTGCTCCCCCCTCATCGGCGTCCCCGTGGGCTCCCTTGACCGGCGTCCCCGACGGGAGTGACCGGTGTCGGCGCACGGGGTGGCAGGGACTGGTGTGACGACCGGCCGGTACTGCGCCGTGCCCGCCGCGGGAACGCGAGAGCCCCCGTCGCGCCGGGAGGCGCGACGGGGGCTCGGGTGCCGGGGGAGGCGGGGCTAGAGGGCCTGGTCGATGAAGCCGGCCACGGGCCGGGACGGGGCGTAGGACATCCGCGCGGCGACGTCGCGCTGCCGGCGCGACTGGATGATCCGTTCGACGAGCTCCTCGGCGACGGCCAGCTGGTGCTGGAGGAGCCGCGCGGCGCGGTCGCGGAGGTCGTGGGGGAGGGGGCCCAGCCCGGACGGGGGGACCCAGTCCTGGACGCCGCGCCGCCAGGCGTCGGCCGCGTCGGCCTGCTCCTCGGTCAGGTCGTCCCCGCTGATCGTCGCCTCGGCGGCGAGGACGTCGGCCTCCAGGTCGTCGAGGACCGTGGCCCAGTCGCCGGGCTTCGCCCCGTCTGCGCCGCGGCGCGGGCGTGCGCCGGTCATGCCGACGCGACGGCCAAGGACTCCGCGGCCTGCCGCCACGCGTCCCGGAGCGGCTCGACGACCTGCAGGCACGAGGCGACCCGGTTGCGGTCGCCCTTGACGTTGGCCTGCACGAGCTCGCCGAGCAGCCAGGTGTAGAGCGCGGACAGCCGGGGACCGCCCTCCCAGGCGTCGACCTTGAGGCTGCTGTGCAGCTCGATGACGATCTCCTGCGCGTGCTGGAGCTGCTCGGCGGCCTGCTCGCGGTCGCCGGTCGCCAACGCGCCGCCGGCCCGCTCGAGGTCGAGGGCGAGACGGTCGTAGAGCATGACGAGCAGCCGCTGCGGAGAGGCCGTCGTGACGGTGTCACCGAGGTAGCGGGCGCGGAGCGAGGCAGTGCTCATGGGGTGCGGGTCTCCAGGGGCAACGTCGGGGGAGCGGCGTCGGTGGGGGACATGGGGAGGCGGACGGCTCAGGACCAGGACGGCAGGCTGCTGATCTGTCCGGCCAGCCAGGAGGACTGGTTCTGGAGTGTGCCGAGGGCGGTCTCCATCGCCGTGAACTGGCGGGTCAGTGTCTCCTTGCGCAGGGCGAGGCGGACGTCCCAGTCGGCGATGCGGTCCTCGAGGTCCTTGGCGACGCTGTCGCTGCCGTTGGCCAGCAGGGTCAGCGAGCCGGTCGTGGCATCGGATGCAGCCTTGGCCATGGCCTCGATCTGCGCGGCCAGCCCCACCGGCTCGACGTTGGCGCCCGACCCGGTGGTGGCAGTGAAGAACGTGCGGGTGGCGGCGGGGTCCGCGGCCAGCGCACTGGTGAACGTGGCCTTGTCGAACGTCAGCTTGCCGTCCTTGGTCAGCTGGACGCCGTAGGTGGCGGCGGACTTGCCGCCGATGCCGGAGGAGACGATGTCCAGGACCCGGCCGGCCAGGTCGCGCAGGGTGCTGTCGCCCTGCAGCGTCGCGGTGGTGCTGTCCTTCGAGCTGTAGTCGGAGATCACCTGGAGCGCGCTGTTGGCGGCGTCGACCAGGGCCTGCACCTTGGCCGCGGTCGCGTCGGTGTCGCGCCCCACCGAGACCGTCGACGTCTCCCCGGCCTTCGACACCGTGATCGAGGTGTCGGGCAGCAGGCCGGTGAAGGTGTTGCTGGACGAGGTGACCTCGTAGGCGCCGGTGCCGGAGCCCATCTTCAGCCTCGCGTCCACCCCGGTCGTGAGGTCGCTGAACGCCGGGCCGCTCGTGATCGAGAACGCCCCGGCGGCGCCGGAGGTCGCGGTGGTCAGCTGCATCCGGTACTTGCCCTCGGCGACCTGGACGACGGAGGCGGTGAGTCCCAGGTCCTTCTTCGCGTTGATCGCGGCGGCCGCCTCGGTCAGCGTCGCGGTGCCGTTGCCGTCGGTGTCGAGGGCGATCGTCGTGGTGGTGGTGCCCACCTTGACGGCGATCGAGGTGGCGGTGAAGTCGGTGTCGGCAGCGGTCTTCCCGGCCGGCGCGGCGAACACGGTGTCGCTGCGCATCGAGTGGGTGGTGGCCAGCTGCTCGACGGTGAAGGTGAGGGAGCCGGCGAGCGCGCTCGAGCCGGCGGAGGCGGTGACGGTGGCGTTGGAGCTGGTCGCCTTGGCGGCCGTCCACGCGGCGTCGCCGGACAGCGCTGCGGCCGCGCTGCGCAGCGAGTCGAACCGGAGGTTGACCGCGCGGTAGCCGCTGGCGTCGCTGTTGGTGGAGACGAGCTTGTTCTTCAGGAGGGTCTGCGGGTTCGCCTCGACCTGCATCAGCTGGCTGATGAGGCTGGCGGTGTCCATGCCCGAGATCAGGCCGACGCTCGTGCTCATGCCTGCCATGCCGGGGCCTCCTGGGCTGAGGGGGGTGATCGAGCGGGAAGGGGGGAGGCCCGGAGGCCTCCCCCCTTCACCTGGTGGTGCTCAGGTGGTGCGGGTGGATCAGCGGAGCAGGCTCAGGACACCCTGCGGGACCTGGTTGGCCTGGGCCAGCATGGCGGTGCCGGCCTGGGTCAGGATCTGGCTCCGGGTGAAGTTGGTCATCTCCTGGGCCATGTCCGTGTCGCGGATCCGGCTCTCCGAGGCGGTCAGGTTCTCGACCGCCACGTTGAGGTTGTTGATCGTGTGCTCGAACCGGTTCTGGATGGCACCCAGATCGGCGCGGGTGTTGGACACGGTCTTGATGGCGGCGTCGATCTTCTTCAGAGCGTCGTCGGCACCCGAGGCCTGGGTGAAGGTCATCTGCTTCTTGGCGAGCTCGGTGGCGTCGGTGCCCACCGGGGTCTCACCCTTGAAGACCACACCGCTGGCCGAGGTGGCCCAGTCCACGGTCACCGAGGTGCCGAAGACGTTGCTCACGGCGTTCTCGACGGCGGTCTTGCGGGCGGCGACGTCCGCGTCGGCCTTGTAGACGATGGACGAGAGGTCCAGGGTCTTGCCGTTGTAGGTGAGCGAGCCGTCGAGCTTGGCGAAGTTCTCCGACTTGGTCAGGTCCAGCGAGGAGATCGTCGCCGAGGCAGCGGTGCCGTTGGCGCCCGCAGCCGAGCCGGCGACGGCCGTGGTCGCGGTGACGTTGACGTTGCCGGTCCCGGTCTTGGTGATGTCGACGCCGTCGACGCCGAGGCCCTTGGCACCCATGCCGGTGCCGACCTTGACGTTGATGGCCTCGCCGACGTTCGCGCCGACCTGGAACTTGCCGTCGTACTTGCCGTCCAGCAGCTTGGTGCCGTTGAAGGTCGTCGTGTCCTGGATCCGGGTCAGCTCGTTCTTGAGCTGGCTGATCTCGGACTGGATGTTCTTCTTGGCGTCGTCGTTGAGCCCACCGCCGTTGCTGGCCTGGACGGTCAGGTCGCGCATGCGCTGCAGGATCTTGTGCGTCTCGGTGAGCGCACCTTCAGCGGTCTGCACGACCGAGACGCCGTCCTGGGTGTTGCGGACGGCGACCTTGAGGCCACCGATCTGCGAGCGCAGGCCCTCGGAGATGGCCAGGCCCGCAGCGTCGTCCGCCGCACGGTTGATGCGGAAGCCGGAGGAGAGCTTCTCCAGCGACTTGCTCATCTGCCCGTCGGTGATCGACAGGTTGCGGTACGAGTTCATCGCCGCGATGTTGTTGTTGACGCTGAGACCCATGGTGTTCCTCCTTGGACGGGGTCTTGGTGTTCATCCCGCTGCATCCGTGCTGCGGGCCTTGCCCTCGTTCTTTCGGTTCCGGCTGCCCGGGACTTGAGGCGAACGGGACGGGATTTCTCCGTGGGGTCACCCGGCCGGGGCGGGTGCCGGTCCGGCCGGGGGGCGCACGCGCGGTCAGGCGTACCGGCGCCGGCTCCTGGCGGCGACGTCGAGCGCCTGCCGCCAGGCGGCGACCCACTGCTCGGCGGTGTGCTCGGTCAGGTGGCCGGCGAGGACGGCGTCGCGGTTCTGGGCGGCCTGCTCGCGGCGCCGGTCGGGGTCGTTGATCGCGGCCGTGAGGGCCTTGGCCCAGTCCTTGGCGTTCCGGGCCCGCCAGCCGAGGCCCAGCCGCTCGTACTCCGCGCTGGGGGAGCGGGCGAACCAGACCCCCCGGGCCGAGTACTCCAGTGCCTTGAGCCAGCTCTTGGACGTGTTGAAGCGGTCGAGCCGCAGGGGCGCGATCCCGATGTCGAAGTGCTCGCCGACCGCCGTCGCGTACGCGTCGACGCCGTCGATCCAGGGCACCTCGCCGGGCTCCTCGGACAGGCCGAGGCGGGTGCGGGCGTTCCCCTTCTGACCGAGGACGGTGAACCGGCTCCGCCCTGCGGTGCGGTCCAGCGCCTGCTGGAGCCCGGACCCGACCTCCTCGAGGTCGTAGGGGTGGTAGAAGACGCTGCCGGTCCAGCCGACGGTGACCACCTCGGGGTCCCGTGCGTAGGCCGGGGGCAGTTCGGCGACGCGGCGCGGCACCGCGTTCGGGATCACCGCACCCCGGCCGTGCGGTGCGTACTCCTGGAACAGCGCCGGCGTCGTCGTGGTCACCAGGTCCGCCTCGCGGGCGCACTCGGCAGCCCGGCGGGCCATGCCCTTGCGGACGAGGAGCTCGTGGCTCGGGGTACCGAACGGGATGCTCGTGAGCAGGTCGTCCATCTCCACGACGACGGCGACACCGTCGGCCTGCAGGACGCGGATGGTCTGCAGCATCGCGACGGTCTTCGGCAACTGCAGGACGACGACGTCGGCACCGCGCGCATCGGCGGCGTAGACCTCGCCCTCACCACCGTCCGCGGACGGGCGGACCATCGTCTCGATGCCGCGGGTCGTCTCGATCTCCACGCCGAGGCCCGCCGCCTCGATGGCCGCGGCGGGCTCACGGACCCGGTAGTAGTCCTGGGCGTCCTGCCCAGCGTGCATGATCAGCACCTTCACGGGGCTGTCCTCTCTGTCGGTGGTCGCCCCGGGAGGGCGGGGAGCACGGCGGCTGCCGAGGTCAGGCGGGGCGCGCCGCTCCGTACCGGCTGGCGACCTGCGCGCCGCGGGGGTGGGGCAGCGGCGGGGGAGCGTTGCGGCCGGCGACCTGGTCGACGTAGGAGCGCTGCTGGTTGCGCGCCCGCACCCCGCCGCCGGCGGGCACCGGCGTGCCCTCCCACACCTCGCTCATCGCCGCGTGCAGGAGGGTCAGTGCGCGGGCGCGCATCTGCGAGACGCGGGAGAGGGTCACCCCGAGGTCGGCGGCGATGTCGGTGAGCGACTCCCCGCCGAAGAAGTTGCGCTCCACCACCTCGTCCAGGCGGTCGGGCAGCGCGCGGATCGCCTCGTGCAGGTAGCGGCTGCGCTCGCCGCGCAGCACGGCGCGCTCCGGGGACTCTCCGGTGTCGGGCAGGTCCAGCGACGCGCCGTCCGGGCCGGTGTCGGCGTCGATGCTGACCATGACCGCCCGGTGCACGTCGACCTGCAGCGAGTCCAGCTCGCTGGTCGCCATGCCCAGGCTGCCGGCGAGCTCCTCGCGCGTCGGGGGACGCCCCAGCTGCATGGCCAGGGCGTCGGCCGCGGCGTCGGTCCGGCGCGCGGCGGCGCGGACCGAGCGGCTGGCCCAGTCGCCCGAGCGCAGCTCGTCGAGGACGGCGCCCTGCAGCCGGGCCAGCGCGTACGTCGCGAACGAGGCGCCCGCCGACGGGTCGAAGCGGCGCGCCACCTCGACCAGCGCCACCTTCGCGCAGGACAGCAGGTCCTCGCGGCTGACGTGGGCCGGCAGCGAGATCCGCGACGCGACCGCGTTGACGGCGAACGCGGCGAGCGGCAGGTGCTCGGTCACGAGGGCGTCGACGTCCCGGGTGGGCACGTCGCGAACCGGGAGGTCCCGTTCAGGGGCGGGGAGGGGCCGCAGGGCGGCGGGCCGCTCGATCGCCGGAGCGCGCGATGGTCTCACGCCCCTTCTCTCGGCAGCCCGGGGCGCGGACGGGACCTACTGGTCGGCACGAATCACGCCCGACTTGAGTGCCTCGGCTTGAGGGGTCCCCCGGAGGTGCCGATGGCTGTCCCTGAGAACCCGCTGGCGGCACCTGGAGAACGGCCGGCCGGGGAGAGATCGGGAGGACGGTGAGGGGCGTGGACTACCAGCACCTGTCGACGTTGCTGTGGCGGGAGCAGGAACTGCTCGACCTGCTGCTGTTCAAGGCGGAGGAGAAGCAGTACCTCATCGTCACGGGCAAGACCCGCTGGCTGGCGCGCATCGCGCACGAGATCGAGGTGATCCTCGACCAGCTGCGCACCCTCGAGGTCGAGCGCGCCGCGACGACCGAGGTGCTCGCCGAGGGTCTGGGGGTGGGCGCCAATCCGTCACTGCGAAAGCTGGTCGAGGCCGCGCCGGCGCCGTGGAACGACCTGTACGCCAAGCACCACGAGGCGCTGCTCGTGCTCGTCACCGAGCTGCGCAGCCTCTCCGACGCCAACCGCGAACTGATCGAGGGCGGCCTGGCCGCCATCGGCGACGCGCTGCTGTCGGTCAAGGCCCCCTCGGCCGGGACCTACGGGGCCACGGGCCGCAGCGACGAGCGCGCCCACCGCGCGGTGACCCTGGACGGTGCCCTGTGAGTACTTTCAGCGGGCTGAACACGGCGACGACGGCGCTGTGGGCCGCGCAGCGCGGCATGGACGTCACCGGCCAGAACATCGCCAACGTCAACACCGACGGCTACTCCCGCCAGCGGGTGTCCCTGCAGGCCGTGGGCGGCACCGCCGTCCCGGCCATCTGGTCGGTGGCCAGCGAGGTCGGGTCGGGCGTGAGCTCCGACGAGATCGTCCGCATCCGGGACGCGTTCCTGGAGGGCCGGGCGCAGGTCGAGTCGGCGCGCACCGCCCGGCTCACCGTGGCCAGCGACGCGCTCGCCCAGGTCGAGACGGCCCTGCGCGAGCCTGGCACCAGCGGCATCCAGAGCATGCTGGCCGACGTCTGGAGCGGCTTCAGCGACCTGGCCAACAACCCGACCGAGCCGGCCGCGCGGAGCCAGGTCCTCGAGCGGCTGGACATCCTCGCCACCGGCCTGCGCACCACCAGCGCCACGCTGGACCAGCAGTGGACGCAGACCCGCGACAACCTGCAGGCCCTGGTCACCGAGGTCAACAGCACCGCCCGCTCGATCGCCGACCTCAACGGCGCGATCCGGTCGGCCGGCCAGGCCGGGCTGCCGGTCAACGAGCTGTCGGACCGCCGGGACGCGCTGGTCATGGACCTGGCCAAGAAGGTCGGCGGCACCACCCAGCCGGGCAAGGACGGCATGCTCAACGTCCTCGTCGGCGGGACCACGGTGGTCTCCGGCGGGGACTCCTTCCAGCTGGCGCTGGCGGGGGTGGACTCGCTCGGCGCCGTCGGCACCGGCAACGACCCGCGGGTCGTGACCGTCCCGGGCGGCACGGCGCTGGACCTGGGCGGCACCGGCGGCGGGCAGGTGGAGACGCTGTCCGGGACCCTGCCGAAGTACCGCGCCGCCCTCGACGGCGTGGCCAAGCAGCTCGTGGGCAGCCTCAACGGTGTCCAGACCACCGGCTTCGACGCCGCCGGCAACCCGGGGCAGGCCCTGCTCGGCGACGGCCCCGGCCCCGCCGCGGTCGACCTGTCGAAGGTGACCGCCGCGTCCATCACCCTCCGGATCACCAAGCCGGAGCTGCTGGCCGCCGCCACCAAGTCGCCCGCGGACCTGAACGGGGAGGTGTCCGGGGACGGCGGCAACGCCGACGCCTTCTTCCAGCTCAGCCTGGACTCCGGGGGTGTGGACACGACCTACCGAGCGCTCGTCGTCGCGCTCGGCGTGGAGTCCGCCGTCGCCCAGCGCGACCTCACGGTGCAGTCGGTGATCTCCACGCAGGTGGACGCGTCCCGCGAGTCGGTGTCGGGGGTCAACCTCGACGAGGAGATGACGAACATGCTCTCTTTCCAGCACGCCTACAGCGCCGCCGCCCGGATGGTGACGGCGATCGACGAGGCCTTGGACAAGCTCATCAACGGCACCGGCGTCGTGGGGCGGTGACCTGATGCGCATCACCCACCGGGCCGTCACGCAGACCGCGCTGCTCGGCCTCAACGGCAACCTGTCGGCGCTGGGCAAGCTGCAACAGCAGCTGACCTCCGGGAAGCAGATCAGCGCCCCGTCGGACTCCCCGACCGGGACGAACAAGGCGATGCAGGTCCGCCAGGACCAGAGCGCGACGCTCCAGCACGCGCGCAACATCTCCGACGGGCAGAGCCGGCTCGACGCCACGGACACGGCGCTGACCACGATGATCAGCCAGGTCCGCCGGGTGCGGGACCTGACCGTCCAGGGGATGAACACCGGTTCCACGTCCGGGAGCTCCGCCGAGGCGATCAGCGTCGAGGTCGAGGCGCTCCGGCAGAGCCTGCTGGGGGTGGCCAACCAGACCCTCAACGGGCGGCCGCTCTTCGGCGGGGTCACCACGGGCGGCACCGCCTACGACACCGCGACCGGCGCCTACGTCGGCGTCGGCGGTGCCGACGGGGTCGACGTCGTGCCCACCATGCGGCGGGTGTCGAACACGCAGGAGGTGCGGATCGACATCACCGGCCCGGAGGCGTTCGGCGACCCGGCGGACGGGGACGACCTGTTCGCCGTCATCGCCCGGATCGCCGACAACGTGCTGACCGACCCCGACGCGCTGTCGAGCGACCTCGCCGACCTCGACACCGCCTACGACCGGCTGCTGAGCGCCACCTCGGCGGTCGGTGCGCGGTCGGCACGGCTGGACGCCGCGGCACAGGTCAACACCGACCTGCAGCTGACCCTGAAGTCGCAGCTGACCGACGTCGAGGACATCGACCTGACCAGGACGATCATGGAGGTCAGCCAGCAGCAGGTGGCCTACCAGGCCGCCCTGCAGGCCACCGCCAAGGTCATCCAGCCCACCCTCGTGGACTTCCTGCGATGACGCTGTCGGCCGTCGCGACGCTGCCGCTGCTGTCGCTCACCGAGGCCCTGCCCGGGTTCCCCGGTCACCGGGACTACGTGCTCGTCACGGCCGACGGCGACGGCCGGCTGTTCTGGCTCCAGTCGATGGCGCCGGAGGGGCCGCGGTTCCTCGCCGTCGACCCGGCCCGGTACTTCCCGGAGTACGCGCCGGTGCTGCCGCGGACGGTCTCCGCCGACCTGGAGCTCGAGGACCCCGCCGACGCGCGGGTGTACTGCCTGCTCACCGTGCCCCCGGAGGGGCCGGCCGCCGCGACGGCGAACCTGCGCGCGCCGATCGTGGTCAACCCGGTGAACTGGCGGGCCACGCAGGTCGTGCTGCCGGACAGCACCCATCCCATCCGGCGTCCGCTGCGCCGATAACTGGACTGGCGGCCCCGTCGGCCGCCCGCACCAGCCGTTCCCACCCACACGCCACGGACGGCCACCACACACCCATGGAGGGGTACTCGTGCTCACACTCACCCGCAGCGTCGGCGAGACGATCCGCATCGGCGACGACATCGAGGTCCACGTCGTCGAGGTCCGGGGCGGCACCGTCCGACTGGGGTTCAAGGCCCCCCGGGAGGTGACCATCCACCGCGAGGAGGTGTACCGGCAGATCGCCGAGGCCAACCTCCTGGCGGCGCAGGTCACCGCCGACACGCTGGGCGCACTGGCCGCCTTCGCCCCCGCGGCGGCCCCCGCCCAGGAGTCGGCGGCCCCCACCCAGAACCCGCCGGCGCCCGCCGGTCGGGCCGGAGGTCACGAGCCGGTCACGGAGGACGCCGCAAGCTGAGCAGAACTGACCGGGATCCGCCCCCTCCTGCTTGGCGGATCCTGCCGACGACCTCATCGGCGCCCCTCGGCCAGGGCGCGACACAGGCAAGACCTGCCGAAGACATGGCCTGACAATCGCGTTCGGCACAGCGAGTGTTGTGCCCTTGCCGCGCACCCGATGCGCGAGAGTTGCCCCAAGCACGTCACAGGGGGCAATCAGCATGCAACAGAGCGCAGTCAACGGGTCCGGCACGGACGTCGCGACGACGGACGGCTTCGGCCTCGACGCCGACACCGTGGTCGTCCACGTCCAGCTGCGGCCGCGCCGTGGCTCGACGCGGCGGTGCCTGGCCGCACTGGCCGAGCTGGCCGGCGAGCACCCCTCGGTGTCGTTCTCGCTCACCGGGCTCAGCAAGGACGACCGGGTCGTCCGCGTCACCGTCGGCGTGGAGCTCGGCCCGCGCGCCGCGGTCGCCCGGTTCTCGCCGCAGGCCCAGGCCGCCTACGCCTTCGTCAGCGAGGTGTTCACGATGCTGTACGACCACATGCCGGTCTACACCGTGGAGCCGAGCGAGGCCGAGCGCGCCGCGGCCGCCGACCTCATGGCCCGGCTCGACGGGTCCACCGGCGGCGACGCCGTCGTCCCCGCGCCCCGGCAGCCCGCCGTGGCCGAGCGCATCCCGGCGTAGAGAAGGACGCCGTCCTGAGGCTCGCGGGCCCGCGGTGAGCCTCTGGACGGTGCTGTCGCCTGTCTTCCCCACAGTCGCCCAGGAGTCCCGGTGAACCACCGCACCACCATCGACGTCCCCACCGACCCGACCGCCGCGCGCCTCCGCGCACCGCTGGTGTTCGGCGGCATCCCGGAGGCCGAGGGCTGGGCCCTCGCCCCGATCACCCCCCGCGACCGGGTGCACTTCCGGGTCGACCGCGAGCTGCCGATCGCCGAGTTCCGCCGGGAGCTGCCCGAGGGCGTGACGGTCAGCTACGACGAGGGCGAGGGCCTGTACCGGGTGGACGGCGCCTGCGGGACCGCGCAGGTGCTCGCCGACTGGGTGCGCGCCTGGTGCGCCGGCCGCGGCTGCACCACGGTGGGGCTGCGCGCGGAGACCGACGTCCGCCGGCGCGCCCCGCGGGACCTGCCGCCGGCCTACCTCGACGAGCTGTGCCGGCACTACCTGCCGGTCAGCCTCAAGCGGTTGCAGCGCAACATGAGCACGATCCGGCTGCACCTGCCCGACCCCGACGACCTCACCCAGCAGGTGAGCGAGTGGATCCTCAAGGCGGTCGGCCAGTACGACGAGACCAAGGGCGTGCCCTTCGGCGCGTTCCTGGCCACGCAGCTGTCCAAGTGGGTGCACGACCTGGGGCGCAACGCGCACGGCCGGACCGCGGCGGACACGGAGAACAAGCAGCAGAAGGCGATCGCGGCCTTCCTCGCCGAGCACCAGCGCAAGCCCAGCGAGAGGGAGCTGGCCGCGTACATGGGGCAGAGCGTGGCGACCCTGCGGCGCAACTCCCAGACGGTGGCGACGCTCAACGGGCTGCGCAACCTGCAGACCCTCGACGGCGGTCCCGACGCCGCGGAGATCATGCTGCCGGACACGCACGAGGCGCCCGACGAGATCATGGGTGAGGCGGAGCAGACGCTGCTGTCGCACGCGCTGACCGCCGCCTGCGCGCCGGACCCGACCGCGCGGCCCGACCAGCGCGCCGGCCAGCCGAACGTGCTCGGCTGGGCGACCTGGTACCTCACCACGTGGGGCGGCCGGACGAAGACGCAGCTGTCGGCCGACCTGGGGACCTCGGTGCGCAACATGAACGTGCACGCCGACCGGGTGGAGAAGGCGCTCAAGCACCGGCTGGCCGAGCTCGCGGACTGACTCGTTCCGTTGGGCCGAAATGGCCGGCACACGGGTCGATTGCGGTGCGCGCCTGCCGATAAGTCCTCCGTGAGCAACTGCACGGGGAGCCGCCGAGCGAGCGGGACCGTGCCGGCCCGGGACGGCGCCCGGTGAGCGCCCTCGCCGCCGGGGAGCCCATGCCCGACGTCCTCGTGCCGCACTGGCTGACCGGCGCCGACCGGGAGCTGCTGGCCGAGGTGGTCCGGACCGCGATCGACGACGCCTCCGTGCACCCGGTCGCCGCTGTCCACCTGGCCGACGTGCTCACCGAACTGCACGTCGCCGCGGCGCGCGACGCGGTCTGGCCGGACACCGCCGCACGCGTGCGCCGGGTGACCGGCTGGGCGGCCGACGTGCTGCCCGTCCGCCTGTCGGCGCGCGAACTGGCCAGCGTGCTGGGACTGCCCGGGCTGCCGGCGCCGCTGGTGCGCGCGCTCGGCCGGGGACGCGCGTGACCCCGGGCTCCTTCGGCGGGTCCGGCCTGCTCGCCCGGCTGCGGCCCGCGCCGGTGACCGTCGCCGACCTGCGCCGCGCCGCCGACGAGGTGGTCCCGGCACTGGCCACGGCCCACCTGCGCCTGGCCGTCGTCGACGACCGCGTCGACGGGCCGCTCCTCGTCGTCGAGGAGGCCGAACGGCGGCTGCGCGTGCCGCTGCGGGACCTCGCCGAGGACCTGACCGACGCCCGCGTGGGCGGCGGGCCCGAGGCGGTCGCCGCCGCCCTCGTCGCCTGGCTCGACACCCGCCCGGTGCCCGACACCGTCGCGGCGGAGGACGGCGTGGCCGTCCTGGACTGGACCGACCGCAGCCAGACCGCCGTGGGCTGGCGGGTCGCCGTCCGTCGCGGTCGCTCGGCGCTGCCCTGGACACCGTCGCCCGGCGCCGACCGGCGGACCGTCGAGCGCGTCCGTCGGGCCGCGGCCGGCCGTGCCGCCGCGGTCGAGGGCGTACTGCGCGTCGAGGGGCCCGTGGCGCTGTGGTCGCACCCCGAGGTGCCGCTGCTCGCCTCCGCGGTCCTGGCCGCGCCGGAGTCCCTGCTGCACCGCATCACGGCGGCGGGCCTCGAGGCGGACGACGTCCACGTCGTCGTCACGCCCGGTTCCCCCGTCGCCTGTGCCGGGGCCGCCGTCGCCGCCCGGCTGGCCGGCGAGACCGGCGAGGCGTGCGTGCGCCTGCCCTGGCGCCAGCTCGCAACCCTTCGCTGGCTCTAGAAGGACCCCGCTGCCCCCCACCGCTCGCAGGCTCGCGGCGGGCCCCTGCAGCGGGGCCGACCGACCGCTCTGAGCTCGCGGCGGGGCCCTGCAGGGGGTCCTTTCTCAGGCCAGGTGGCCGAACTCCCAGTGCCAGGGCTCGGGCTTCTCGCCGCCCGGCCGGGCCCAGTCGGGCTGGATGAACCCGAACCGCTCGGCGTGGGCGGCCATCCACGCCGACTGGGGGGTCCCGGCGACGTTGATGCCGCCGCACAGGTCGACGGCCAGGCCCCACCCGTGGTTGGACGTGCCGGGCACCGCCGCCAGCTGCGGCTTGACCCGGAACGCGGTCTCCTGGACGGCCCGGGAACGGTAGCTGTCGGTGATGCACAGCGGGCGGTCGAAGGCGGCCGCGAAGGCGTCGGCCAGCGCCGCGTAGCCGGCGGCGGCGTCGCAGCGCAGCGCGTGGCCCCGGGCGATCGAGCACAGCGCACCCGACGGGATCAGCCCGTTGGACCACCCGCCCCACGCCGGGCTGGCACCGCCCGCCGGCGCCGGGGGAGCGCCGCACGCGCCGCGGCCGGCGGTCCCGGTGGGCCGGAGGCCGTTCGGCTGGGCGGGCGCCGGCAGGGTGACCCGCACCGCCCCGGTCACGTCGGACATGGTCCGGACGCCGACCTGGTACCCGGCCGCGGAGGCCGCGACGACCTGGCCCGCGCCGAGGTAGATGCCGACGTCGGTGCCGCCGTCGGCGAAGACGAGGTCGCCCACCTGGAGCTCCGTCAGGGGCACCGCCGCACCGGCCGCCCACTGGTCGGCCGGCCAGGACGGCAGCGCGTACCCGGCGAGCAGCCAGGCGCCGGACGCCAGCCCGCCGCAGTCGTAGGCGTCGGGACCGGCGAGGCCGGGCACGTAGGGCTTGCCCACCTGGGCCAGGGCGCTGCTCACCGCCGCGATGGTCTCGGCCGGCAGCACGGTCACCGGCTGGTTGCCCACGACCGCCCACGCGATCCCCGGCACCGGCCGGCCGGAGCCGTCCAGGGCGGGGGAGAGGCCCGCCGGGAGGGCCGCCGGGTCGGCCAGGTCGGCCGCCGAGGGCGGCTCGATCCCGGCGCCGGACAGCTGCGCGAGGTGGTCCTGCCACCGGCGCAGCGCCTGCTGGTTGGTCTCCTGCTGGGCGCCGGTCGCGGGGCCGGTGCCCAGGCCGGCGAGCGCCGCGACGACGTCCGTGCCCAGGCCGGCCACGGTGCCCCGGAGCCCGTCGAGGACGGCGCTGGCCTGCCCTGAGACGGCGGCGACGGCGGCCTCCGCGGTGGTCACCCGGTCCACGGCCACGGCGACGTCGGCCGCGGCGCGGTCGGCCCGGGCCACGGTGGTCGCCAGGTCGCGCTGGCCGAGGTCGGCGACGCCCTGCGCGTACAGGACGTCGGAGGTCGCCTTGGGGCGGTCCACGCTGAGGCCGAGCAGCGGCGCGCGCTCCGCGGCCGAGGCCCGGTAGAGGGTGGCGGCGCGCGCACCGACGGCGGCCTGCGCGGTCGCCAGGTGCTCCCGCGCGGTGTCCTCGGCCTCGCGGGCGCGGTCCAGCTCGGCCCGCCGGTCGGCCAGGGTCTGCTGGAGGCTCCGGTAGCGGTCGGCGCTGTCGAGCATGGACCCCTGGGCGGCCAGGGCGAGGCCCGTGGTGTCGGCGGGCTCGGCCGCGGTGCCGGCCGGCTGGGTGCCCGGCGCGAGGAGCCCGGCCAGCACGGGGAGCACGAGCCCCAGGGCGGCCAGGACGATGCGGGTCGACCAGCGGCGCCGGTCCACCGGGGTCCGGCGGCGACGCGGGCGCGTGCCGGCAGCCTTCCGACGGGCTGCAGAGCCGGCGGCGGGACGGCGAGCCGCGGACGGACCGGGACGGCGGGCCGCCGTCGCGCCGGGACGGAGGGTCGGGCGGGTCCCCGGAGCGGGTGTCCCGGGGGCGGTACCGGCGGTGCGGGCGGCGAGGGCCGCGCGCAGGGCCGCGGCCTCCTGGGCGGTGAGCGGCGGCCGGGCCGTGGTCCCGGCCCGGGTAACCGGTCGCCGGGCGCCGCCGCGGGACGGCGAGCCGGCCTTCGCGGGCGCCGCGGCGGTGCCGGTCTGGCGGAGGGCGGCCTGGCGCAGCGCGGCCTCGCGGACGGCCGCCTGACGAGCCGTGCTCTCCCGGGCCGTGCCCGGGCGGGACGCCTTCGTGCGTGGTGCAGGCACTGTGGGTCCCCCGGGCGGTCTCGTCGTACGCGGCCGGCTCCGCGGCGTGCGGAGCTCTCGGCCGTCGTATCGACGGAGCGGGGGGAGCGCCGGAGAGGGCCGGGGGACGGCCTCACCCCTCCGGGGGAGGGTGGATCAGTGGTGACACCCGTTCGGCGTACGCGTCAGTCGCTACCGGGGGTCGGGTCCTGCGGCGGCCACCAGGCGCCGTGGTGGTGCTCGAGGGGGATGCGCAGCTGTCCGCCGTCCTCCGTCGAGACGACGAGCTCGACGGAGGCGACCCGCCGGTCGGCGCCGTCGAGGCGGACCACGCCGCCGGTGGCGAGCGGCACCGGCGGGAGGACCAGGTCGTCGTCGGACGAGGCCATGGGGCTCCTTCCCGGGGGCAGCGGCGAGGCGTCGTTCATGCTGGCAGAGCGGGTGCGCAGACGCCGAGGTCCCGCCGTCCGGGCGGACGACGGGACCTCTGCGGAAGGACTCTCCTGCCCCCACCGCTCGCGAGCTCGCGGCGGGACCCTGCAGCAGGGCCGGTTCAGCGGTCGGCGATCTCCACGAACGACCGCTCCTTCTCCCCGGTGTAGACCTGCCGGGGCCGGCCGATCTTGGTCGCCGGGTCGGCGATCATCTCGCGCCACTGGGCGATCCAGCCGGGCAGCCGGCCCAGCGCGAACAGGACGGTGAACATCCGGGTCGGGAAGCCCATCGCCCGGTAGATCAGCCCGGTGTAGAAGTCGACGTTCGGGTAGAGCTTGCGCTGGATGAAGTAGTCGTCGCTGAGCGCGATCTCCTCCAGCCGCTGGGCCAGGTCGAGCAGCTCGTTGTTGCCGCCCATCTTGGCCAGCACGTTGTCGGCGGTCTTCTTCACGATCGCCGCGCGCGGGTCGTAGTTCTTGTAGACCCGGTGGCCGAAGCCCATCAGCTTGACGCCGGGCTCCTTCTTCTTGACCCGCTCGACGAACCGGTCTACGTCCCCGCCGTCGCGCTGGATGGCCTCGAGCATCTCCAGCACCGACTGGTTGGCGCCGCCGTGCAGCGGGCCGAAGAGGGCGTTGATGCCGGCCGAGACCGACGCGAACAGGTTGGCGTTCGAGGAGCCCACCAGGCGCACGGTCGAGGTCGAGCAGTTCTGCTCGTGGTCGGCGTGCAGGACGAACAGCATGTCCAGGGCCTTGGCCATCTCCGGGTCGACCTCGTAGGGCTCCGCGGGGAAGCCGAAGGTCATCCGGAGGAAGTTCTCCACCAGGCCCAGGGAGTTGTCCGGGTAGAGGAACGGCTGGCCGACCGACTTCTTGTAGGCGTACGCGGCGATCGTCGGCAGCTTCGCCAGCAGCCGCAGCGTGGAGATCTCGACCTGCTCGTCGTCGAACGGGTCCAGCGAGTCCTGGTAGAAGGTCGACAGGGCGCTGACCGCCGACGAGAGCACCGGCATCGGGTGCGCGTCGCGGGGGAAG
The DNA here is from genome assembly GCF_054050075.1 of Geodermatophilus sp. SYSU D00965. Taxonomy (NCBI): domain Bacteria; kingdom Bacillati; phylum Actinomycetota; class Actinomycetes; order Geodermatophilales; family Geodermatophilaceae; genus Geodermatophilus; species Geodermatophilus sp. SYSU D00965. Next base: position 100,228 of record NZ_JBJGYQ010000006.1, read on the forward strand.
CCCTTGAAGAACTGCTTGAGGTCCTCGTGCAGCAGGGTGTGCCGCCGCATCCGCGAGTCGAAGTCGGCCAGCTGCTCGGCCGTGGGCAGCTCCCCGTAGATCAGCAGGTAGCTGACCTCGATGAAGCTGGCCTTCTCGGCGAGCTGGTCGATGGGGTACCCGCGGTACCGCAGGACACCGGCGTCGCCGTCGATGTAGGTGATGGCCGACGTGCAGGACGCGGTGTTGACGAAGCCGATGTCGAGGGCGACCGTTCCGGTCGTCGACAACAGCTTGCCTGTGTCGATTCCGTCGGCCCCTTCCGTGGCCGGGACCACGCGCAGGGGCAGTTCTCCACCGGGATAGCGCAGGGATACGTCGGCGGTGCCGGCGGGTGCGCTCGCTGTCTCGCTCATCAACCCCGGACGCTACTGCCTTCTCGTTGCGTGCGGCACGGCGGCCACCGAATTCTGGTGCGGTGCCGGCGTCAGGTGGCCGGAGCGGCGACGGCCACGGGGAGCGCCTCCTCGGCCGCGGTGTCCCAGAGCGGCGACGACACCACCGCCTCGACCCTGTCCAGGGCGTCGAGCGTCAGCGGGAGCTCTCCCGTCGCACACAGGCCGGGGAAGGAGGGCGCACTCGCGTCCAGGCTGACGCTGCCGCAGTCCTCGGTGGTGTTGCCGTTCAGTGCGAGCAGCCGCGTCACGTGCGCCACGCTCCGCGACCCGGACGCGTCGTCCCGCGCCGTGAAGGGCAGGCTGACCGCGAGGCGAGGGTGCCGCGCGGCGAGCGCGAGCAGCCGCCTGGTCCAGTCGGGTCGGTCCTCCCAACCGGGGCTGACACGGACCGAGAAGGTGGACCCGCTGTCCTGGTTGCTCGCGACGAACAGGTCGCAGACCAGACGGTCGTCCAGCTGCGGTCCGAGCGGAGCCGCGACCTCCACGAGCTCCGGCGTCGAGTTCCCGGATGCGACGAACGCCAGCAGCATCGCGCCGTAGTCCGGGTCGACGATCGGTTCCGGGTACTCGTCGAGTTCCGCTGCGGCCGCTGACCGGGCCTGCTCGTACAGCCCCTCCAGGGCGGCCGACCAGCCGGCGTCGGCGTGCGCCGCGCGGACCGCGTCGCGCGCCGCGGCCCCGCGCTCGGCACGCAGCGCAGGATCCCGGACGAGCTTGCGCAGTCGGCTCAGGTAGTCGAACTCCGTCGCCACGGTGTGCGGGCCCCCGGCCAGACCGGGGGAGTCGGCGTGGAAGAGCTGCGCGCGACCGTGTCGTGCCGTGAGGTCCCGCAGAGCCAGGACCGGGAGCCCCGCCATGGCAGCCTCGAGGACCGACGTGCCGGCGGGAACGGGGTACGACTCGAGGTACACGTCAGCCGCGGCGTACAGGGAGTACGGGTCCTGGACGGGTCCCAGCAGAGCCAGGCGTCCGGGGAAGCGCCTGGCCAGGTCCGACCAGGTCCCCCCGGCTCCCACCCCCGCGAGGACGACCTTGAGACGCGGCTGGGCGGCGAGCACCTGGCCGAGCAGGTCGTCGAAGCCTCGACCCCACACGGGTGCGGTCTTGGCCGCGGCGGCCACCGTGAGCGCGACGACGTCGTCGGGGCGTGCCTGCAGGCGCCGGCGCACCTCGGCGGCCGGCAGGGTGGGGGCCACCTCGTCCACCGGCAGAGGGAGCACGGCGAGACGGTCGGGCCGGATCCCACGCAGCTCCCGGGACCACGTCCGCCCCCGCTCCATGAAGTCGCTGACGACGTCGGTGCAGCCCAGTCCCAGCCAGAAGCTGAAGTCGGCGTGGTTCTCGTAGACGACGGGTGGACGTGCCCCGGGGAGGTTCGCCGCCGCCAGTGCCACCGCGTCGTACGGGTGGACGTGGTACACGACGACGTCGACGTCGGTCATCAGCCGGCGCAGTGCCTCGGCCCGGGCGACGAGGGGTGGGAAGTCGCTGCGCAGGTCGTGGACCCGACCGCCGGACGCGGTGACGGCCGACCGCAGGGGCTCCGGCAGCGGGGTGTGCTGGTTGGTCAGCGCGACGTCGCTGCGGCGAGGGTCGCGGGCGATCCACCGCCATGCGAGTCGGGAGTGCCCGCCGAGGTCGTAGGCCTCGGAGAGCACGTGCAGCACCCGCCCTGTCGTCCGACGGCCGTCCACGTGCGTCCGTCCGCCGCCACCGCCCACCGCACGGACGACCAGCCGCTCGAGCTCCGGGTCGTTGAGCATCCCGACGGGCGACCGCCAGGCGAAGTTGGCGGCCACGGTGGCGCTGCGCAGGACGCCTTCTCCGTCTCCGGCCTCCGCGCGGTGGCGGACGACCCGGACCGACCGGTCGTATCGCTCGCGGTTCTCCCGCAGGCGGGGGAGGGCCCAGGCTGGAGCTCGGTGCATCGTGGTCTGCCTCCTGTCGGCACGGCGGCATCGGCGGACGCCCTGCAGCCTTCTCCTGCTGATATCGGCGGGGGACTAGTCAGGTGGAACGGGTCCGTCCCGGTGCCGGGGTCAGGGGCGGAACGACCGGACGGCGTCGATCACGTGGTCCTGGTCCGCCTCGGACAGGTGCGGCCCCATCGGCAGGCTGAGCACCTCGCGGGCCAGCGTGTCCGCGGCCGGCAGGGAGGACTGGGCGAGCGGGGTCCCGGCGAAGGCCGGCTGCCGGTGCGGGGGCACGGGGTAGTGGACCCCGCTCTCGACGCCCGCCTCGGCGAGGTGGGCGCGCAGCGCGTCGCGGTCCTGCGTCCGGACGACGTACAGGTGCCACACCGGGGTGGCCCACGGCGCGGTCGACGGCAGGGCCAGCTCCGTTCCGGACAGGCCGTCGTCGTACCGCCGGGCCACGTCCGCCCGCCGGGCGTTGAACTCCTCCAGCCGGGCCAGCTTCACCGACAGGAACGCGGCCTGGAGCTCGTCGAGCCGGCTGTTCCAGCCGACCTCGTCGTTGACGTACTTCTCCGTCGAGCCGTAGTTGCGCAGGGACCTCAGGCGGTGGGCGACGTCGGGGTCCGACGTCGTGACCGCACCGCCGTCGCCGACCGCGCCGAGGTTCTTGCCGGGGTAGAAGCTCCACGCCGTGGCGGAGGTCAGTGCCCCGACCCGGCGCCCCCGGTGGCGGGCGCCGTGCGCCTGTGCAGCGTCGTCCAGGACCGCCAGCCCGTGCCGTTCGGCCACCGCCAGCAGTGGGTCGAGGTCCACGGGGTGGCCGTAGAGGTGCACGGGGAGGAGGGCCCGCGTGCGGGGGCCGATCGCCGCCTCGACCGCGTCGGCCTCCCACACGCCCGTGACGGGGTCGACGTCCACCGGCACGGGCGCCGCCCCGGCGTGGACGACGGCCAGCCACGTGGCGACGAACGTGTGCGACGGGACCAGCACGTCGTCCCCCGGACCGACGCCGAGGGCGCGCAGCCCCAGGGTGAGCGCATCCAGGCCGCTGCCCACGCCGACGGCGTGCGCGGCGCCCACGTACCCCGCCCATCGCTGCTCGAAGGCGTCCAACTCGGGGCCCAGCAGCACCCGCTCGCTGCGCAGCACGCGCAGGGCCGCGTCGTCCAGCTCGGCCTGCAGCTCGTCGTGGAGGGCGCGCAGGTCCAGGAACGGCACCGTCCGGCGGGTGAGCGCCCCGGTCACCGCCCGCCCCCGTCGGCCAGTCGACGGGCGGCGAGGAACTCGTCGTAGTCGCGGTAGTAGTCGTCCTCGCTGTACCGCTGGGAGGCCAGGACGAGGCAGACGCTGCCGCTGGAGAAGTTGCCCAGCTCACGCCAGGTCAGGCGGGGGAGGTAGAGGCCGTAGTAGGAGCGGTTCAGGTGGAAGCGCGCGGTCTCCGTGCCGTCGTCGACGACGACGTCGAAGCTGCCGGCCGCGGCGATGATCAGCTGCTCGAGTTCCCGGTGGGCGTGCCCGCCGCGCGACTCCCCGCCCGGGACGTCGTACAGGTAGTAGACGCGGGCGATGTCGAAGGGCACCTGGGAGCCGCCCTCGAGGAAGGTCAGGTTGCCCCGCGGGTCGGTCACCCGCGGCAGGTCGACGATCCGGCAACCGGCCCCGTTGCCCTCCGGCGGCGGGTTCCAGTCGGTCGCCCGGCGACCCGGGAGGCGCGTGCGCCGATCGTGGCGGGTGTCGAACAGGGACGTCACAGCTTCTCCATCGGCAGGGGGCAGGATGACCGGCACGGACGACGGGGGACGGGAGCCGGCCGGTGGGGGAGCTACGGGTGGGGGACGAGGACGCCGGGGCGGCGGGCCCCGCACCGCTGGCCGGGCTGTCGTTCCACCACGTCGGGTTGGCCTGCCGCGACCTCGCCGCCGAGGCCGCCGCCCACGCCGAGCTCGGCTACGCGCCGGAGGGGCCGGTCTTCGTCGACCGGCACCAGCGGATCCGGGGCTCCTTCCAGGTCCTCGGCGCGTTCCGGGTCGAGCTCCTGGAGCCGCTCGACGACCGGTCGCCGGTCATCGCCTGGCTGGACCGCGGTGTGCGGATGTACCACGTCTGCTACGAGACCGACGACCTGGACGGCGCTCTGGCCCGGCTGCGCAGCGCCGGTCACCGCGTGGTGTCCGCGCCCGCGCCCGCCGTCGCCTTCGACGGCCGCCCGGTGGCCTTCGCCATGCTCCGCAGCCGGGGCCTGGTCGAGCTGCTGCAGCGCTGACCACCGGGCGCGGCAGGGCGCACGGTCAGACCGCGTGCAGGCGGGGCGCCGTCCGGCGGAGCAGGCCGGCGGCCCGCTCGGCCATGGTCATCAGCCGGGGGCCGGCGGTCGCCCACCGCTGCGCGGTCATGCGGGCCTCGACCGCGTCGTGCACCTCGTCGGAGATCCGGGCGTAGCCGGGGATGGTGCGCACGACCTCGGCTCCGTAGCGGGCGTGGAAGGCGACGACCGGACGGTTCTCCACCAGCGTGCGGGTGACCAGGGAGTCCAGCGCCAGCAGCGTGAAGCCGGCCTCGTGGACCAGCCAGGCGCTCTCCGGCGCCGCCAGGGACCCGGTGCGCAGCACCCAGCGACCCCACTCGGCCGTCGGGCCGTCGATGTCGTAGATGCCGACGAAGCCCTCGACGTCGCCGTCGTGCCGCTCGACGGCCCAGTAGAGGTCGCCGTCGCGCGCGAAGTAGTCGGTCAGCCACCGCTCCTGCGCCTCGACCGAGGGCGCCGTGGTGTGGATGAAGCGGGACCGGCTCGGGTCGCTGCGCAGCCGCAGGATCTCGGCGGCGTCGGAGAGCTCGACCGGTCTCAGCCGGAACGCCGGCCCCTCCAGCCGGAGGTCATGCCGCAAGGTGCCGCTCCACCGCCGTCACGATCGCGGCCGAGCCGTCCAGCCCTGCCATCTCCTCCTCGGAGAAGGTGATCCCGAGGCTCTCCTCGACGGCGTAGATGATCTCGATGTGGCTCAGCGAGTCCCACTCCGGGACCTCGGTCCGCACGAGCGGCGCCTCGGGCGGGCTCGGCAGCTTCAGGACCAGCGAGAGCACGTGGTTGACGCGTGCCTCGACGTCGTGGTGGGTCATTCCTGTCCTTCCCAGGTCACAGCGACGGGGGAGCCGCTGACGAGAGCGCGGCACGCGGCCGGGTCCCACGGGAGGGAGACCTCGCCGGGCGCGTCCACGGGTGTGCTGCTGTGCTCCTCGAGCCAGCCGCGCGCGGGTTCGTTGCGGGGCCCGGGCGTGTAGACCACCGCCGCGGACCCGGTGCCGGTCACCTCCATCAGCCGGCCGAGGGCGGCGGCCAGCAGGACGTCCTCGACGTCCCGCCCGAGCGCCCGGCAGCTGATGCAGAGCTCCTCGACGAGGAGGCGGTCACCGGCGCCGCGGCGTCCGGCGACGACGGCGACGACGCCGCTGTCGGAGAGCCGGTCACCCAGCGCCGCCGTGACGACGTGGACGTCGCCGCCGGCCAGCCAGGAGCCGAACTCCGCGGGGGCCGTCCGGCGCAGCGCGGCGTTGAACTGGTTGGTCTTCGCCGCCAGCGCGGCCATCCGGGCGACCTGACCGGGGTCGTCCAGGGCGAGCCGGAGGCGCACCCGCAGGGACCGCAGGTAGGCGTCCCTGTCGCCACCGGACGGCCGCACGCGGTCGGTCGCGGCGGCCAGGTCGGCGGCCCGCAGCGCGTCCTCGTCGGTCCGGGGGTGGCCGTGCAGCCCGGGGAAGAGGGCCAGCGCCGTGGCCGTCGCCCCGGGGTCGGCGGCGTGCAGCAGACCGCCGACGGGCACGCCCGCGGCCACCTCGGCCAGCTCCCCGACGTTGTCGTCGACGAACACGACCGCCTCCGGGGAGATCCGCAGGGCGGCCGCCGCCGCGGCGACGCCGTCGCTCTTGGCGCCCCAGCCGATCGCCCGCGCGGAGAAGTCCTCGAACCGGAGCGGGAAGTCGGTGCGGGTGGCGAACAGGGCCTCGACGTCGGCCGGTTCGTTCCGCGAGACCAGCGTCAGCAGCACACCGTCGTCGGCGAGGTCGCGCAGCCGCTGCTGCAGGGCCCGGTGTCCGTCGGTGAGGACCACGCCGGCGGGTCCGTCCTCACCCAGCACGCCCTGGTACAGGGTCATGTCCAGGTCCACGGCCAGGGCCTTGAGGCGCGGCGCGACCAGCGCGGGCAGCCAGCGCAGGCCCATCCGCTGTGCGGCGAGGACGGCGGCGCCCGCGCTCATCCGGGTGCCGGCGACGTCCCTGCCCCGGAGGTCGACGAACCCCGGACCGACGCGCTCGGCGATCGCGGAGAGGTCGGCGACGGCCAGCCCCGGGACGTCCTGGCGCCACCACTCCAGCTGCCGGTTGAACGCCGCGGCGGCGGGGCTGGTCCCGGGCCAGTCCGCGACCAGCACCGGCGCGAGGGTCCGCGCCCGCAGGGCGGCCAGCCGCTCCCGCAGCCAGTCCGCGAGCGTGGCCGGATCGGTGCCCGCGTAGCGCTCGAAGTCGAGCCAGACCACCTCGACGTCCGCGCGCGCGTCCCCGGAGCCCACGGTGCTGAGCGAGTCGTCGTAGTCGCTGTACTCGACCGTGGCGGACAGGCCCGCGTAGGCCAGGAACGGCGGGAGCAGCGAGACGACGTACTCGACGGCGGTGTTCCGGTGCACCCGGACGCGCAGCTCGCGCGTCGGCCAGGAGGCGGCCAGCGACAGCAGGTCCAGCCGCCGCGGCGTCTCGCTGAGGACGGCCGGTTGCCACTCGACCCGGCGGAGCGAGTCCTCCAGGACGATCTCAGGGCTCGGCGACGACATAGATCTCCGCGGCGGACTCGGGGTAGCGCTCCCCGAGCTGCATGTAGGCGTCGAGCATCTCCTGGGTCCACTGCTCGGCGGTCTGCGCGTTGGACAGCGGCTTGAGCCAGTAACCCCCGGTCGCGGTGACGGTCCAGCCCGCGGCCGCGAAGTCGGTCTGCAGGCCGGGCAGGTCGTACACCCGACGGTGCCCGTGGTGCAGGTCGGTCTCGTTGAGCGCGTCCTCGGTGGGCAGCAGACCCATGAGGACCGCGGCCTGCCGGTGCAGGCTGTGCGAGTTCGGGACCGCGGCCAGCGCCACGCCACCCGGGGCGAGCCACTGCCGCACCCGCGCGAGCAGCCCGACCGGGTCGACGACGTGCTCGAGCACGTGGCCGAGGACGACGGTGTCGAACTGCTCCTCCGGGGCGTACTCCTCGAAGAGCGCGTGGACGACGGAGGCCGCGGGGAACCGGGCGGCGAGGTCGCGGCAGAAGGCGCTGGACCCGTCGACCAGGGTGAGGCGGGGGAAGGCCTCGGCGAGCTGTTCGGTCATCAGCCCCTCGGCCGGCCCGAGCTCCAGGCACCGCTCACCGCGCCAGTGCCGGCGGAACACGCCCGTGAGGTACCGCAGGCTGGTCGGCATCGGGCCGGCGGCGTACCAGCTGTCCTCGGCGATGGACTCCAGCCGCTCCAGCTCACTTCGGTCCGTGACTGTCACGTATCGGAGTGTGCCAACGCCGGCCGTCCCGCTCAGGGGGCCGGCGGCCGACGCGCGGGCAGCCCGCCACACCTGCCACGCGCGTCCCGGGACGTGCCCGGCCGGTGGGACGGGACCGTCCGGTCCCGTCCCACCGGCCCCCGGTCACGGGTGGGTCATCGAGAGGACGTCGAGGGCCTCGTCGAGCTGGGCCTCGGTGAGCTTGCCCTGCTCGACGTAGCCGCGCTCGACGACGACCTGGCGGATCGTCTTCTGCTCGGCCAGCGACTGCTTGGCGACCTTCGCCGCCTCCTCGTAGCCGATGTACTTGTTCAGCGGCGTGACGATCGAGGGGGAGGACTCGGCCAGCTCCCGGCAGCGGTCGACGTTGGCGGTGGTGCCGTCGACGCAGCGGTCGGCCAGCAGCCGGCTGACGTTGGCCAGCAGCCGGATGGACTCGAGCACGTTGCGGGCCATCAGCGGCAGGGTGACGTTGAGCTCGAAGTTGCCGGTGGAGCCGGCGAAGGTCACCGCGGCGTCGTTGCCGATGACCTGGGCGGCCACCTGGATCGTCGCCTCCGGGATCACCGGGTTGACCTTGCCCGGCATGATCGAGCTGCCCGGCTGGAGGTCGGGCAGGAAGATCTCGCCCAGGCCGGTGCGCGGCCCGGAGCCCATCCAGCGCAGGTCGTTGGCGATCTTCACCAGGCCGACCGCGATCGTCTTGAACTGGCCGGAGGCCTCCACCAGCGCGTCCCGGGAGCTCTGCGCCTCGAAGTGGTTGCGCGCCTCGGTCAGCGGCAGGTCCAGGTCGGCGGCGAGCCGCTCGATGATCGCGGCGGCGAACCCGGGCGGGGTGTTGATGCCGGTGCCGACGGCGGTGCCGCCCAGCGGCAGCTCGCCGATCCGCGGCAGGGAGGCCTCGAGCCGCTCGACGCCGTAGCGGACCGCTGCCGCGTAGCCGCCGAACTCCTGGCCGAGGGTGACGGGGGTGGCGTCCATCAGGTGGGTGCGGCCGCTCTTGACGACCTCGGCGAACTCCGCCTCCTTGCGAGCCAGGGAGGCCTCGAGGTGCCGCAGCGCGGGGATGAGGTCGCGGACGATCGCCTTGGTGGCGGCGACGTGGATCGCCGACGGGAAGACGTCGTTGGACGACTGCGAGGCGTTGACGTGGTCGTTCGGGTGCACCGCCGAGCCCAGGGACTCGGTGGCCAGCGAGGCGATGACCTCGTTGGTGTTCATGTTGCTCGACGTCCCGGACCCGGTCTGGAAGACGTCGATGGGGAAGTGCTCGTCCCACTCACCGCGGGCGACGGCGGCGGCGGCGGTGCCGATGGCCTCGGCGGTCTCCTTCGGCAGCACGCCGAGCGAGGCGTTGACCTCCGCGGCCGCGCCCTTGATGGCGGCCAGGGCGGCGATGAGCTCGCGCTCGATGGGCGTGCCGGAGATGGGGAAGTTCTCGACGGCGCGCTGGGTCTGCGCCCGCCACTTCGCCCACGCGGGGACCCGTACCTCGCCCATCGAGTCGTGCTCGACGCGGTAGTCCGTGCCGTCCTGCTGTGCGACCACGCTGCGCTCCCGGTGTGGTGTGTGGTGACCAGTGCTGCGCCGACCCTAGAAGGACCCCGTCCTCCTCACCGCTCGCAGGCTCGCGGCGAGCCTCTGGACGGGGCCGGCGGAAGGGTGCGGGAGGCCGACGGTCCTGGTCGTGGCAGTGGGGGACCCCTACCATGCCGACGTCCGGTACCCGGACCGAGGAGCCTCCCGAGCATGTCCCAGCCGCCGTACCCGCCGCAGGGCGCCCAGGGCCCGTCGGACGACCGGCCCGACGAGTCCACCCGGGAGATCGGTCCACGGGACCGGGGCCGGCCCGGCCGGCCGGACGACGCCGCACGGCAGGGTGCCCCCGGCGGGCCGGACGACACGACGCAGCAACTGGGCCCGCCGGCTGCTGGGCAGCGCCAGGACACCCGCCGGCTCGACCAGCCTGGGTTCGGCCAGCAGCCGCCCTACGGCCAGCAGCCCTCCTACGGTCAGTCGCAGCAGGGGCAGCCCCCGTACGGTGCCCCGCCGCCCGGGTTCGGCGTGCCGCCTCCGTACGGCCAGCCGCCGCCCCCGTACGGGCAGCCGCCCGGCTACGGCCAGCCGCCCGGCTACGGCCAACCCCCCTACGGCCAGCAACCGCCCTACGGCCCACCGTCCCCGTACGGCCAGCATCCCGGCTGGGGTCAGCCCCCGCCCTACGGTCAGCCCCCGCCCTACGGCCAGCCGCCGTACGGCCAGCCTCCCTACGGTCCACCGGGCCACGGCGGCCCGGGGAGCCCCGGCGGGCCGGGTTCCGGCCGCCGCCCTGGTGGCGCCGGCGGAGCCGGCAGGCGGACCAAGGTGGTCGCCCTGGTCGTCACCGGGGTGGTCGTGCTCGCCGCCGTCGCGGTCGGGCTGTTCTTCCTGCTCCGGGGCGACGACCCCGGCACGGCGCCGAGCGCCACCGACACCCCGGCGTCCCAGACCCCGCCGTCCACCACCGAGCCCTCCGAGGAGGCCCCGTCCACGTCGGAGGGGCCGTCCGCCCCGCAGCCCTCCTCCGGCGGGGCGCAGGAAGCGCCGCCGGGGCAGCCGCCGGGCACGCTCGGCGACGACCCGGTGCTCGACGGCCTGGCCGACGCCTGCTTCACCGGGGACTGGGCCGCCTGCGACACCCTGTACGCCGACAGCGAGGTCGGCAGCGAGTACGAGAGCTACGGCGACACGTGCGGCGGGCGCAACGAGCCGGTCTCCGGCGGCTGCCAGGACCGCTACGCCCCGGGCGGGGCCGGCGGTGTCCCGGGCGGCATCCCGGCCGACCTGCCGCCGGCCACCCCGGCGCCCACCGGGACGACGGACGAGGACGTCCAGGCCGTCGCGGACGGCTGCGAGCAGGGCATCGTGGCCTATTGCGACATCCTGCGGCTGGCCGCCCTCGGCGGGGACCCGTCGCTGCAGCCCTACGGCGAGTACGGCCTCACCTGCGGCGGCCGCAACGAGCCGACCGACACCTCCTGCGTCGAGCTCTACCCGACCTGACCCGCCCCGACGACGGCCGTGCCCCTCCCGGACGGAGGGCGAGGCAGGGCCGCCCTCGTCCTGGGGGCGCCCGCCGCTCGGCTAGGTTCGGGCCGTGATCCCGGACGCCGCCCCCGACCCAGGACAGCCCCCCGTGCGGGCCTCGGACACCGACCGCGAGGCCGTGGTCACCCGGCTGCAGAAGGCGCTCGGCGAGGGGCGGATCGACCTGCACGAGTTCGGGGATCGGGTGGAGGGCGCCTACGCCGCCGTCAGCACCGCCGACCTCGACCGGTTGGTGGCCGACCTGCCCGCCGACGCCCCGCCGCCGGTCGAGATCGTCGGCACCCGCGTGCCCGAGACGCTCACCTCGGTCTTCGGCGACGTCGAGGTCGAGGGCACCGCCGACGTCCCGCGGCAGGCCTCCACGGTGTTCGGTGACATCCGGCTGGACCTGCGCAACGTGCGCACCGACGCCGACCGGATCGACCTGGTCCTCGGCACGGTCTTCGGTGACGTCGACGTGATCGTCGCCGAGGGGGTGGACGCCGAGATCTCCGGCTGGACCGTCTTCGGCGACCGGAGGACGCAGCTGGCGCCGGTGCCGCGGGTGGCCGGGACGCCGCGGGTCGTCGTCCGCGCCCGGACGGTCTTCGGTGACCTGCGGCTGCGGAGCCTCGCCCCGGGGGAGTCGCCGAGCCGCTGGCGGGCGATCATGGACCGGCTCGCCCAGCGGCACCTCCCGCCCCCGCCGCCCGCACCGCCCCTGCCCTGACCCCGGCCGGGCCCGCGGTCCCGTCCCCGGCCCCGCGCGGCCCCGTCCGGAGGCTCGCCGCGAGCCTGCGAGCGGTGAGGAGGACGGGGTCCTCTTTCAGTCCTCGTGCGGGCCGCGGTCGAAGGGCACCGCGGAGTAGGCGCGCAGCTTCTGCAGCGAGTGCAGGCTCTCGATCGAGCGGATGGTGCCCGAGCGTGAGCGCATCACCAGCGACTGCGTGGTGCAGCCCCCGGCCCGGTACTGGACACCACGCAGCAGCTCGCCGTCGGTGATGCCGGTCGCGACGAAGAACACGTCGCCCCGGACGAGGTCGTCGATCTGCAGCACCCGGTCGAGGTCGTGGCCGGCGTCGATCGCCTTCTGCCGCTCGTCGTCGTCCTTGGGCCACAGCCGGCCCTGCAGCGCGCCGCCCATGCACTTGAGCGCGCAGGCCGCGATGATCCCCTCGGGCGTGCCGCCGATGCCCATGAGCAGGTCCACGCCGGTGCCCTCGCGGGCGGCGGCGATGGCCCCGGCGACGTCGCCGTCGGTGATGAACTTGATGCGGGCGCCGGCCTCCCGGACCTCGTGCACCAGCCGCTCGTGCCGCGGGCGGTCGAGGATGCACACGGTGACGTCCTCGACCGAGCAGTGCTTGGCCCGGGCCACCCGGCGGATGTTCTCCGCGACGGGGGCGGTGATGTCGACGGCGTCGGCCGCCGCCGGGCCGGTGGCGATCTTCTCCATGTAGAAGACGGCCGACGGGTCGTACATCGCCCCGCGGTCGGCCACCGCCATGACCGCGATCGCGTTGGGCATGCCCTTGGCCATCAGCGTCGTGCCGTCGATCGGGTCGACGGCGACGTCGCACTCCGGGCCGTTGCCGTCGCCGACCTGCTCGCCGTTGTAGAGCATCGGCGCCTGGTCCTTCTCTCCCTCGCCGATGACGACGACGCCCTTCATGCTCACCGTGCCGATGAGCGCGCGCATCGCGTCGACCGCGGCCCCGTCGCCGCCGTTCTTGTCACCGCGGCCCACCCAGCGGCCGGCGGCCATCGCCGCCGCCTCGGTGACCCGGACGAGCTCCAGGGCGAGGTTGCGGTCGGGCGCGGGACGGTCGGCGAGGAACGTGCTCCCGCTGCTGGTGGGGCCGTCGGGCAGGGGCAGGGACACGCATACCTCCAGGTGGACGGTCCCCCTCCTGGGTTCCCTCGCTGGCTCGGGGGCGCCCTGGAGGCGGCCACGGGCGCCGGGGCGGCGGGATGGGGGAGCAGTCCTGCCATCCTAGGGGGATGACCGGACCCCGCCCGACGACCGAGCGCCCCACGGAAGACCGACCCGCCCCGTCCTCCGCGATCGAGCGGGCCAACCGGATGAGTGCGGCGAACATGGTCCGGTCGCTGGCGCCACTGGTCGTGATCTGCCTGCTGATCGTCGGCTGGGTGACCTTCAAGCAGTCCGGGGAGGAGCGGGTCCTCGTCGTCGACCCCAGCACCAGCGTGCGGCTGGCCGCCGAGCGCGCCGACTACCCGCTGGTGGCCCCGACCGGGCTGCCCGACGGCTACCGCCCGACCAGCGCGCGCACCGACGCCGGCGGGGCCGCCGACGGTGACCCGGTCACCCTCGAGATCGGTTACCTGACGCCGGCGGAGGAGTACGCCGGTTTCGTCGTCAGCGACGACGCCCGGGCCGAGCCGGTCACCCGGGTGCTGGGCGGCGCCGAGGAGCAGGGGACGGTCGACGTCGCCGGGCAGTCGTGGACCCGCTCCACCACCGAGCGCGGGGAGACGGTGCTGTGGCGCGCGGACGGCGGGGTCACCGTCCTGGTCACCGGCTCGGCGGAGGACGACGAGCTGCAGGAGGTCGCTGCGGCGGTGCAGCCGGTCCCGGCCGGCTGAGCGCCCTTCGGACGTTGCGGTCCCGTGACGGGCATCACGACCTGGTGTCCGTCCCGTGTCGGCGTGGTGGCTCGGCGGGTGCGGGACGGCCGGTCGGTGCACGCTGACGCCCCGGTCGCCGCCCGAGCCGAGGCGACCCCGGCCTCGAGGAGCGACGAGCATGAGCGAGCGCGCGTGCACCGGCGGGAAGCACTGGCCCCCGGCGACAGGGGGGTCGTGTGACTGCGGCATGGTGACCCGGATCCCTGCCCGGCGGTCCGGGCAGGACGTGCCTCTGCGCGACCTGCTCGCCCGGAGCATGGACGGCTCGACCGACCCGGTGCAGGCCGCCAACCGTCTCCTCGCGGCCCTCGCCGCCGCCGGCCTCACGGTCGCCCCGAGCGGGGCGGCGTCCCGGTCGGCCTGATCAGCCGGCCGTGCCCGCGGCGCGCCGACCGGCGGGCCGGACCGGCGTCAGCCCCGGTCGGCGCCGTCGGCCGGGGCGGACGCGGACAGCCGCTCGCGGGCACGGTCGAGCCAGTGCTGGCACAGCTCGGCCAGCTGCTCCCCGCGCTCCCAGAGGGTCAGGGACTCCTCGAGCGTCAGGCCGCCGGCCTCCAACCGCCGCACCACGTCGGCGAGCTCCTCGCGGGCCTGCTCGTAGGTCGTCGTCGGCTGCTCGGTGGCCTCGCTCACGCTGTCCTCGGTCCCCTTCCGCGCCTCGCTCGTGCCGCGCTGCGGTGCACGCGCTCCTGTCCGCTCACGGTCGCCCATCCTCCCTGTCCACGCGCACCGGCAGCCGGCCACCCGCCACGCGCACGGACAGCCGCTCGTCGTCGGCCACCTCGGCGGGGTCGCGGACCAGTGAACCGTCGGCCCGCTGGACGACGGCGTAGCCCCGCTGCAGCGTCGCCGCCGGCGACAGCGCCGCCACCCGCGCGCGGGCGTGCTCGAGGTCGCGGTCGGCGGCCTCCAGCCGGTGGGTGAGCGTGCGCCGGGCCCGGCTGCGCAGCTGCGCGACGTCCTCCTCGCGGCCGTGCAGCAGCCGGTCGGGCGAGGCCAGCACCGGGCGGCTGCGGACGCTCTCCAGCCACCGCTCCTGCTGCTCGAGCCGGGTCGCCAGCAGGTGCCGGGACCGGGCGCGCAGCCCGTCGACCAGCCGCCGCTGCTCGCCGATCTCGGGGACCACCCGGTGCGCGGCGTCGGTGGGCGTCGCCGCCCGGACGTCGGCGGCGTGGTCGACCAGCGTCGTGTCGGTCTCGTGCCCGACCGCGGTCACCACCGGCGTGCGGCAGGCGGCGATCGCCCGCACGAGACCCTCGTCGGAGAAGGGCAGCAGGTCCTCCACCGAGCCCCCGCCGCGGGCGATGACGATGACCTCGACCGCGGGGTCGGCCTCCAGCCGGCGCAGCCCGTCGATGACCGAGGCGGCCGCGCTGGGCCCCTGCACCAGGCTGTGGTGGACGGCGAAGCGGACGGCCGGCCACCGGCGCCGCGCGGTGACCAGCACGTCCCGCTCGGCGGCGCTGTCCCGGCCGGTGACCACCCCGACGACGGCGGGGGCGAAGGGCAGCGGCTTCTTGCGGGCGGCGTCGAACAGGCCCTCGGCGGCGAGCAGCCGGCGGATCCGTTCGATGCGGGCCAGCAGCTCACCGAGGCCGACGGCGCGGATCTCCGTGGCGCGCAGGGAGAACGAGCCCCGGGCGATGTAGTAGTCCGGGCGGGCCCGCACGATGACCCGGGCGCCCTCGGTCAGCTCCAGCCCCGGCCGGTCGGCGACGTCGCGTGCGCAGGTGACCGGCACCGACAGGTCGGCGGCGGGGTCGCGCAGGGTGAGGAAGACCGTCGCCGCGCCGCGCCGGGACAGCTGGGCGATCTGCCCCTCGACCCACACCTCCCCGAGCCGGCCGATCCACTCGGCGACCTTGCGGGCCACCGTGCGGACCGGCCAGGGGGCTTCGGGGGACGACGGCGCGGTCATGCCCCCGAGGGTGCCAGGCAGGGACGACGACCCGTGTGGCCCCGTCCAGAGGCTCGCCGCACCCTGGGCCCCGGCCCCCTGCAGGGTCCCGCCGCGAGCTCGCGAGAGGGGGGCAGGGGGTCCTCGTTCACATGCCGCGCGGAGCCAGCGGGCTGGCCTCCACCGCCTGCCGCTCGAGCTTCTCCAGGCGGTTGCGCAGCATCCGCAGGTACGGCTCGCGGTTGCGGGTCGCCTCCTCGTAGGCCACCAGGTCCTGCACCGTGGCCAGCTGGTAGCCACGCAGCCGGCCGCGCAGCTGGGCGATCGTGAAGTTGTCGTAGCCCTCGACCGGCGCGGCCCCGGCCGCCGCGGCGCCGGCGGTGTCCGCGGCCTCGTCGGCCTCGGCGGGCGTGGTCTCCTCGACGTCGGTGCGGTGGCCGGTGGCCGCGGCGACCGTGGTGCCGCCCTCGTCGGTGGCGAGCACCTGCTCGGTGGCGTCCGCGGGGGTCTCCGGCTCCGCGGCGGGCGCCTCGGGCTCCGCGGCGGGCGCCTCCGCCGTCTCCGCCATCTCGGTCGTCCCTGCGGCGAGCGTCTCGGGGGTCCCGGTCGCCGTCGCGGTCGTCCCGGCAGGGGGCGCGGGTGGCTCCTCGGCGGTCTCCGGTGCGGCGACGCCCTCGTCGGTGACGGTCGCCTCGACCGTGGCGATCTCGCCGTCCGGGGTGATCACGTCGACGTCGGTCGCGACGTCGGCCGTCTCGACGGCGGGCGCGCCGTCGAGGTCGGCCATCGGCTCGGCCGGTGCGGACTCCGGGGCCTCCTCGCTGACCGGCGCGGGGCTCTCCGCGATGAGGTCGGTGTCGACCGACCCCTCGGTCGTGCCGCCGTCGACGAGGGCGCTGTCGGGGGCGCCGTCGGCCTCCAGCAGCGCCGTCTCGAGGGCGTCCTCGGGAGTCAGCCCGGGCTCGGCCAGGTCCAGCTGGGCGGCCGTGACCTCGTCGGTGATGTCCTGCAGCGCCTCGACCACTTCCTCGGGCGCCGGCTCCGGCGGCAGGCCGGAGACCTCGTCGTCGATGAGCTGGGCGACCTCCTCGGCGAGCTCCTCGTCGGGGACGCTCTCGGCCGCGCGGTCGAAGGCCGACGTCCGGACCCCGTTGCCCGAGGCGGCCGGGAGGTCCTCGTCGAAGGTGGCCAGACCCGGCTCGTCCTCGCCGCGCATCCCCGTGAAGACCTCGTCGCCGCGGGCCACCAGGCCGGCGTACTGCTGCTGGATCTTCATCGTGGCCTGCATGGCCAGGCCGATCACCCGGACCGGCAGGGCCGGCAGCGTCTGCGGCAGCCGGCGGGCCTCGTCGAGGACGGTGGCGGCCAGGCCGGCGACGGCTCGGATGGCCTGCGGGATCTCACGCGACATGCACCAAGCCTGCCCCAGCCGTGCGCGGATGGCAGCCTCACCTCGACCGACGCCACCCGGTCGGGCGCAGGAGGTGACGGGCGTCTCCTCGCGCCGCCGGGGCGGGACGGGTGGCCCACCTACCATGGGTCCATGGCTGATCAGCGCGGACGCGTCCTGCTGGCCGATCCCCGGGGCTACTGCGCCGGCGTGGACCGGGCGGTGGTCGCGGTCGAGCGGGCCCTGGAGATCCACGGGGCGCCGGTCTACGTCCGCAAGCAGATCGTCCACAACAAGCACGTGGTGGCCACCCTCGAGCGCCGGGGCGCGGTGTTCGTCGACGAGACCGACGAGGTGCCCGAGGGTGCGGTCGTCGTCTTCAGCGCCCACGGGGTCTCCCCGGCGGTGCACGCCGAGGCCGCCGCGCGGCAGCTGCGGACCATCGACGCGACGTGCCCGCTGGTGACCAAGGTGCACTCCGAGGCGAAGCGGTTCGCCAAGGACGACTACGACATCCTGCTGATCGGCCACCGCGGCCACGAGGAGGTCGAGGGCACCTCCGGTGAGGCGCCCGGGCACATCCAGCTGGTCGACGGCCCCGACGACGTCGCCGCCGTGCAGGTGCGCGACCCGGACAAGGTCGTGTGGCTGTCGCAGACCACCCTGTCGGTCGACGAGACGCTCAGCACCGTCGACCGGCTGCGGGAGCGGTTCCCGACGCTGCAGTCCCCGCCGAGCGACGACATCTGCTACGCCACCCAGAACCGGCAGCAGGCGGTCAAGCAGATGGCGCCCTCCTGTGACCTGGTGGTCGTCGTTGGCTCCACCAACTCCTCGAACTCGGTGCGGCTGGTGGAGGTCGCGCTCGAGGCCGGGGCCCGCGCGGCGCACCTGGTCGACTTCGCCTCCGAGATCGACCCCACCTGGCTGGACGGCGTCGCCACCGTGGGCGTCACCAGCGGCGCGTCGGTGCCCGAGGTGCTGGTCAGCGAGGTGCTCGACTGGCTCGCCGAGCGCGGCTACGCCGACGTCGAGACGGTCAAGGCCGCGGAGGAGCGACTGGTGTTCGCGCTGCCGCACGAGCTGCGCCCCGGCCGGGCCGAGCGGGCCTGACCAAGCGGGAGCGGGCCTGACCAGGGTCGGAGGTCCCTGGTCGGGGGGAGCGGGCTGACGCCAGGCTCGCGGGCGTGCGTCGGCTCGCCCGGAGGTGTCCGTCATGAGCAGCAGCCCGACCACCCAGTCCACCGAGACGACCGGGCCCGGCAACGCCGCCACGGTCGCCGGGATCTACGCCGCCTTCGGCCGCGGCGACGTCCCCGCGATCCTGTCGGCGCTGGCCGAGGACGTCCGCTGGGAGGAGTGGGCGGACAACACCGCGCAGCGGGCCGGGGTCGAGCACCTGACGCCCCGGCGGGGACCGGCGGAGGTCGCGGGCTTCTTCGAGCTGGTCGGCACCTGGACGCTGCTGCGCTTCGAGGTGCTCGACATCATCGGCGACGGTCGTCAGGTCGTCGCGGAGATCAGTGGGTCGTTCGAGCTGCCCAACGGAGCGCGCCTCGACGACGAGGAACTGCACCTGTGGACCTTCGACGACACCGGCCGGGTGACCCGCTTCCGGCACTACGCCGACACGGCCAAGCACATCGCCGTGAGCCGCGGCGGGACGACGCCGGGGGAGTGACGGCCCCGCTCGGGGCCTGCTTCAGCGGCGGGCGGCCCAGCGGATGAGCGCGACCACGAGGCCGGCCCCGGTGCCGACGGCCATCGCCGGGAAGCCGCGGATCAGCAGCGTGGCCACGCCGGCGAGGTTGAACGTGCCGAACAGCGCGGTCGTGATCGACGCGGCGACCACGTAGAGCAGCGGCGGGGCCACCACCACCGACACCAGGTCGCGGCGGCGCACCGTCAGGGCGGCGCCCGCGGTGGCGCCGGCCAGTGCCACCAGGGTGATCAGCCCGAGCCCCGCACCCAGCACGGACTCGAGGCAGGCCGCTGCCAGCGTGACCAGGAAGACGGCGAGGACCGCCACGGCGCCGCGCAGGCGGCCGCTCTCCGGCTGCCGGGCCTCCCGGCCGGCCGCGCGGGCTTCGGCGGGACGGGCGCTGCCGCGCCGCACCTCGACGTCCTCGCGCTCGGCGGGACGGCGGGTGCGCTCGACCGGCCGGCGCTCGTGCCGGCCGTGCTCGGACGCGCGGACGGCGGAGCTCCGGGCAGCCATGGGGGGCTCCTCGTCAGACGGGCCGCGGCTGGTCCGGGCGAGGTGCTCGGGCAGCGGCGGGATGTCGGTGGAGCGCACCGGCCGGGCGGCACCGCCCCGCGCCGGGAGCGGGGGCAGCGGCGGGACCGGGGGCCGGGGGACGCGCGCGACGTGCTCGTCGCCCTCGGGCCGGCCGGCCCGGGCAGGGGCGCGCCGCTCGGCGCGGACCCCGGACTCCCGCCAGGTGTCGGCCGTGCTCGCCGCCATGGCGCACCTCCCGTCCCTCGTGCTGGACCCCCGTGGAGGGGGCCGCTGTCTCGGGCAACGGTAACGACGGTGGAGGGCCGGGGCGGGGAGGACGCAGCGACGGAGCGCTGTGCAGAAGTGCCAATGTCGACCACCGCCCGTGAGGACACCCCGTGTCTCCGGGTGCCTCTGTGACGAAACGGTACTGCGGCGACGGCTGATGTGGGTCGAGTTGCGAAAAGCTGACCGGTCAACCTGTGGTGCCGTCGCGGTCGCCGGTCACCTCGGCCGCACACTCGCCGGGCAGCGGCAGCTCGGGAGGCGGCGGCAGCTCGGTGGGGCGCAGGGTGCGGACCGTCGCCTCCAGCGGCGCGGGGCTCGGCACCGGCGTCTCGGCCACGCCGAGGTCGTCGAAGCGGCGGGCGGCCACCAGCACCGAGCTCTCGTAGGAGCCGACCGCGTCGTTGAACCGGGTCACCGTGGAGCTCAGTGCCGAGCCCAGCCGGGTGAGGTGGCCCGACAGGGTGCCCAGCCGGGCGTGCAGGCGGCGGCCGACCTCCAGCACCTGGTCGGCGTCCCGGGCCAGCCGCTCCTGCCGCCAGGAGTAGGCCACCGTGCGCAGCAGCGCCAGCAGGGTGCTCGGCGTGGCCAGGACCACGTCCCGGGCGAAGCCGTACTCCAGCAGGCCGGGCTCGGCCTCGAGCGCGGTGGTGAGGAACCCGTCGGAGGGAACGAACAGCACGGTGAACGGGGCCGCGGGACGGAACGCGGTCGGGTAGCGGCGGGCGGCGAGCGCGTCGACGTGGGCGCGCAGCTGGCGGGCGTGGGCGGCGATCCGCTCCGCGCGGACCGCGACGTCCTCGGCCTGGACCGCCTCGATGTACCCGGTGAACGGCACCTTCGCGTCGACGACCACCTGCCGGCCGTCGGCCAGCGTCACCACCAGGTCAGGCCGCACGCCCGCGCCGGCGTCGTTGGTGCTGCTGGGCTGCTCGACGAAGTCGCAGTGCTCGAGCAGCCCGGCCACCTCGACGACCCGGCGCAGCTGGACCTCGCCCCAGCGGCCGCGCACGTGCGGGGTGCGCAGCGCGGTGACCAGCGCCGCGGTCTCCTGGCGCAGCTGCGTCGAGACCTGCCCGACGGTGCCCATCTGCTCGCGGAGCTCCCCGTGCGCCGTGGCCCGGGCCCGCTCGATGCCGGCCAGCAGCCGGTGCAGGTGGTCCAGCGACTCGTGCACCGGCTCCAGGCCGTCGTCGGCCGGGCGCCGCCGGGAGACCAGCGCGACGACGCCCAGCGCGACGGCGGCGCCGAGCAGCGCGCCGACGAGGAGTCCGATGAGCAGGGAGGCGGCGTCCACGGGGAACGAGGGTGCAGGACGCGTCCGACAGTTCCGTGGAGGCCGGGCGGACGGCGGCTCAGACCACCAGGGTCAGGTCGGGCCGGGCGACCGACGCCGCCTCGTGGTCGAGGAGCCAGCGCTTGACCGGCGTCCCCCAGCGGAAGCCGCCCAGCCCCCCGTCGGAGCCCAGGACGCGGTGGCAGGGCACGAACAGGGCGGCGGCGTTGCGCGCGCAGGCGTTGGCCGCGGCGCGCACCGCGGAGGGACGGCCGCAGCGCGCGGCGAACTCGGTGTAGGTGTCCGGCTCGCCCGGCGGCACGGTGCGCAGCACCTCCCACGCGTCCTCGAGGAACGGGCCGGACCGCTGCCGCACCGGCACGTCGTCGATCGCGCGGACGTCGCCGGCGACGAAAGCGTCCACGGCGTCCAGGACGGGCAGCCGGTCGGCCCGCTCCACCCAGGTGGGGCGCAGCGCGCGGTGCACCAGCGGGAGCAGGTCGGCGGCGTCGTCGGTCCAGCCGGCGGCGAGGACGGTGTCGGGGCGGTGCGGGTCGGAGGTCACGACCACGGTGAAGGGCCCGGGAGGTGTCTCCACGGTGGCGTACCGGGCGGATGGAGGAGTCATGAGGCGCTCCGATCGGGAAGAGACGGTGGGCGGCGTCGGAAGAGGTCGGGGACGGCCACTGCCCACAGGTGCATGACCGCGTACGAACGCCACGGGCGCCAGCGGGTGGCGGCATCGGTGTCGGAGCTGCCCAGCTCTGCCAGCGAGCGCCGCAACGCCAGGTCACCGGGCAACCACACGTCGGGGTCGGCGAGGCCGCGCATCGCGACGAGCGCCGCCGTCCACGGGCCGATGCCGGCGACGGCGCGCAGCCCCGCGACGGCCTCCTCGCGGTCGGCTCCGGCGTCCAGCGCGACGGCACCGCGGTCGAGGGCGCCGGCCAGTGCGGCGACCGTGCGGCACCGCGCCCCGGTCAGCCCGACCGCGGTGAGGTCGGCCCCGGCGAGCGCGGCCGCCCGGGGGAAGGCGTGGGTGAGCGTGCCGACCGGCTCGGGCAGCGGGGTGCCGGCCGCGGTCAGCAGCCGGGCGGTGAGCGTGCGGGCGCCGGCCACGGACACCTGCTGACCGAGCACCGCACGGACGGCGAGCTCGGCGGCGTCGGGCGAGGCGGGCACCCGCCGGCCGGGTGCGGCGGCGACCAGCGCCGCGAGGGCCGGGTCGGCGGACAGCACGTCGTCGACCGCGGCCGGGTCGGCGTCCAGGTCGAGCATCCGGCGGCAACGGGCGACGGCGACCCCGAGGTCGCGCAGCGCCGTGAGCCGCAGCCGCGCGGTCACGGCGGGGCCGCCGCCGGCCGCGGGGGAGAGCCGGACGACGGCCGGGCCGTGCGGCAGGTCGAGCACGCGCGAGAACGTCGTGCCGTCCCACTCCTCGAGCCCCGGGACGGCGTGTGCGCCGAGGAACAGCAGCACCTCCGCGGCGTCGTAGGGGGCCCGGGCGGCCAGCCGCAGGGTCAGCGCGCCGGGCGCCGCGCCGTTCCGACCCGGCGCGCCGCGGCGCAGCTCGGTGGGGGTGGTGGCGAAGACCTCGCGGACGGTGTCGTTGAACTGGCGGATGCTGGCGAAGCCCGCGGCGAAGGCGACGTCGGCGATCGGCAGGTCGGTGGTCTCGATGAGCAGTCGCGCGGTCTGGGCGCGCTGGGCGCGCGCGAGGGCGAGCGGGCCGACGCCGAGCTCGCCGACCAGCAGCCGGTGCAGCTGGCGGTCGGAGTAGCCGAGCCGGGCGGCCAGGCCCGGGACGCCGGAGCGCTCGACCTCGCCGTCGGCGATGAGCCGCATGGCGCGGGCGACGACGTCGGCGCGCACGTCCCACTCCGGTGAGCCGGGCACCGCGTCGGGGCGGCACCGGCGGCAGGCGCGGTAGCCGGCGCCCTGGGCGGCGGCCGCCGTGGTGAAGAAGCGGACGTTGCGGGCCAGCGGCGTGCGGGCCGGGCACGACGGGCGGCAGTAGATGCCGGTGGTCGCGACGGCGGTGAAGAACCAGCCGTCGAAGCGGGCGTCCCGGCTGGCGACCGCGCGGTAGCAGCGCTCGGGGTCCAGCGGCGGTGTCATGCAGCGAGCATGGCACTGCGGGGCGTCGACGACTGGCGGTTTCCGGACGCCGCCGTGCGGGCTACCGGAGCCGGCCGTCGTCCCCCACGACGCGCAGGTGCGGGCCGGTGGCGACGTCGGCGCGGGCGTCCTCGACCGACGGCAACCCGGCCGCCCGGCGGACCCGGTTCTCGGGCACGTCGATCGCGCGGGCCAGGGCCGCCGCGAGCCGCTCGCTGACCATCCCGGAGTGCCGGCCGGAGGCGATGCGGGCGATGGTCTGCGGCGCGATGGCCCAGCTCGACCGGCGAGAGGCCTCCTCGAGGGTGCCGCCGATCTCCGCCAGACGCCGCTGGACGAGCTGCTGGAGCGGGTTGTCGGCCACCTGGGCAGGCTAGGACGGCGGCGCGCGGTCGGCAGCCCCTGTCAGCGCGTGGACCGCGCCCGGCGTCTCCACCGCGCGGAGAGACCGAGGGCGAGCGCGACGAGCACCATGCCGGCACCGCCGACGAGCGTCAGCGGCCGGGTCTCCGGGAGGAAGACCGCGTGGAGGAGCTTGGTCGTGCCGCCGATCGCCAGGACGCACGCCGCCGGCGCCGCCCACACCACTCGCTGCACGTCGCGTCCTCCCGACCGCCGCCCGCAGGCCCCCCGACCTGTGGTGCGGGTCACGGACCGTAGCGGTGCGCTCCTCGTCGTGACCAGCGGTCGTGGTCCGCCGTCCATCGCGCGGGTGATGTGCGGGGGTGGCGCACTCCGGGCAGGAGGTGCGCCGCAGGTGCGCATCACGGCGCCCGCCCGCTGGTCGTCGGCCCCGGCCGAGCGCGGGAGCGGGGCCGTACCCTGGACTCCCGTGAGTCTCACCATCGGCATCGTCGGGCTGCCCAACGTCGGCAAGTCGACGCTGTTCAACGCGTTGACCAAGAACGACGTCCTGGCCGCGAACTACCCGTTCGCCACCATCGAGCCCAACGTCGGTGTGGTCGGCGTCCCGGACCCCCGCCTGGACAAGCTCGCGGAGGTCTTCTCCTCGCAGAAGGTCATCCCGGCGACGGTGTCGTTCGTGGACATCGCCGGCATCGTGCGCGGCGCCAGCGAGGGGCAGGGGCTGGGCAACAAGTTCCTGGCGAACATCCGCGAGAGCGACGCGATCTGCCAGGTGATCCGGGTGTTCAGCGACCCGGACGTCGTCCACGTGGAGGGCAAGGTCAGCCCGGCCGACGACATCGAGACGATCAACACCGAGCTCGTCCTCGCCGACATGCAGACGCTGGAGAAGGCGATCCCGCGGCTGGAGAAGGAGGCGAAGAAGGACAAGGAGCGCGCCGCGCTGCTCGACGCCGCCCGCGCCGCGCAGGCCGTGCTCGACGAGGGGAGGACCCTCTTCGCCGCCGGCGTCGACCCCGAGCCGCTGCGCGAGCTGACCCTGCTGACGACCAAGCCGTTCCTCTACGTGTTCAACGTGGACGAGGAGGAGCTGGCCAACGAGGAGCTGATCTCCTCGCTGAGGGCCATGGTCGCGCCGGCCGAGGCGATCCTCATGGACGCCAAGATCGAGGCCGAGCTCGCCGAGCTGCCCGAGGACGAGGCCGCCGAGCTGCTCGCCGGCATCGGCCAGGAGGAGCCCGGCCTGCACCAGCTGGCCCGGGTCGGCTTCGCCACCCTCGGCCTGCAGACCTACCTGACCGCCGGCCCCAAGGAGGCCCGCGCCTGGACCATCCCGGTCGGCGCGACCGCCCCCCAGGCCGCCGGCGTCATCCACACCGACTTCCAGCGCGGCTTCATCAAGGCCGAGATCGTGTCCTTCGACCAGCTGGTCGAGGCCGGCTCTCTGCAGGAGGCGCGGTCCCGGGGCTGGGTCCGCATGGAGGGCAAGGACTACGTCATGCAGGACGGCGACGTCGTGGAGTTCCGCTTCAACGTGTAAATCGGCCTATTTCCGCAGGTCAACGGTCTGCAGTATGTCTCCAGTCAACACTCAGTCAACAGGACTTCGCGAGCAAGGCCTGCGCGGCCGCCCGCGTGCGGTCCTCGGCGGTCGGCCACAGGTGTGAGTAGGTCGAGAGCGTCGTGGTGGCCGAGGCGTGCCCGAGGGCGCGCTGCACGGTGACGACGTCGCATCCGGAGGCGATCAGGCCCGAGGCGTAGAAGTGCCGGAGGTCGTGCATCCGCAGACCGGGGACCCCGGCAGCCGCCGTGGCGGTGCGCCAGCGGTGGCCGACGGTGTTCTGGTGCGGTGGCTGGTCGCCTTCTCCGGTGAAGATCCAGCCGTTCAGCAGTCGGTGAGCAGCGATGTGCGCGGCAAGCATGTCGACGAGCCCCGGCGCCAGGAAGACGACCCGCTCGCTGCCCTACTTGGGGGCTCGAATCTCCACCTGACCTCGTCCGGCCCGCTGGACCTGCCGGGTGACGGTGAGAGTGCGACGGAGGAAGTCGATGTCCTCGACCCGAAGGCCGGCGGCCTCGCCGAGCCGGAGGCCGGCGAACGCACACAGCGCGACGAACGGTCGGAAGCGTTCGTCGGCCGCCGTCAGGACGGCTCCGACCTGCGCTGCAGTAGGCAGCGTCATCGCCGCTTGCGCGCGCCGGCGCCGGGGGAGTGCGACCCCGACGCTCGGGTCGCTGGAGATGAGCCGGTCCGCGACGGCGCCGCGCAGGACAGCGCGCACGTTGTTGGTCCGGGTGTGGACAGTGCCGGGGGCCAGTCCGCGGTTGATCATGCCTTTGATCCAGCCCTCGATGTGCGATCGGCGCAGTGACCGCAGCGGAACGTCCGCGAACGGCACCGAACCGGCGGCCAGCTTCATCGCCAGAACCGTCCCGGGCGCCCACACCTACCGGCTGGACCAGTCGACGTAGAACTCGCGAAAGGTGATGCGTCCTGCGCCCGGGTCGACGTAGGTACCCCGCGCGATGTGCGCCGTCTGGTCGTCGAGCCAGCGCTGGGGGTCCCGCTTCAGGGCAAAGGACTTCGCCACCTGACGTCCCGACGGATCGCGGAACTGAGGTCGGTAGCGCAAGCCTTGCCCGTCCTGGGCTGTTGGCACCAGCCGGCCCGTGATCGGGTCCTTGCGGCGCCACCGGTCTTGAATGCTCGCCACGGTGACCTCCAGGTCAATCGAGCTGTGACGTGCAGAATGCCTGGCCAACGTAGACAGGGGGCCAGACGCCTCAGGACGCGTCAGACCGTTGGCGTTCACCGATCCACCGATCTACGTCCTCGCGCCGGTACACGACTCGGCGTCCGAGGCGGAAGCCGGCCGGTCCTTCGCCGAGATGTCTCCAGTACCGGAGTGTGGCGACGGGTGTCCGTAGATAGGCGGCGGTCTCGGCGAGGGTCATGAGGTCGGTTGTGCTGGTCGAGGCATTGATGTGAGTCACGCGGCTCTCCAGGGGCTGGATGTCGGCTGGTGGCTGGCGGAGTGGCCGCAACTGCTGTCAGCGCCGCTCGACCACCTCACGCATCAGTCAGCGTGCGGGCGCTTCTCCAGTTGTCCTGCAGTCCCAGGAGCGCGGTCGTAGCTCAGCCGATCAGGCCGCGACGAGCTCGTTGTCGCGCCTGCTCCTGCGCTGGTGCTCGACCGATCCACTACGCACATAGGGGTGGCGGCGATATGCCTCGAGGACGGTGCTGAGCGCGTCGGACAGGTCAAGTAGGTCGCGGTTGTAGACGCGGCCGTCCTCGATCTGGCGAGCGAGCTCCTCGAGCAGGCATGGCCAGTCGTGGCGTGCCGGTGTGACGGGGACGGGGACCTTGACGCGCCGCTCGACCACCTCGACGGCGGACCGGCCCGACGCTGCGGCCCTGGTCTGTTTCCACGCGCGGTGCCGGCACGTGGCTGAACACCACTTCGGGATCGGGCTACGGCTGCGTCGGGTGATCGGTCCGCCGCACCAAGCGCAGTCGGTGGCCGCGGCTCGTCGTTCCGGTGACCGCCTTTCGTGATCGACGACCGTTGAAAGCGGGGGCCCGAACGCCGTCCGGTCAGCCTTCACTCGACGTCGGCGCTCGGCCTCCTTACGCCGCCTTCGGTAGTCCGCCGTTCCCTTGCTGCCCATGTCGCTGGGGGTGCTGATAAGCCTCCACTTACTCGCCACCACGAATTGCCCGACTCCTGAGATGCAAGAGGTGTGTGCCACCTGACGCTCGGTCTTCTACAGTGCCGGCGGTGCGTAGCTGGGCTTGAGGCTGGGTCGCCGCAGGGCGGCTAGGGCAGCGATCGAAAGGTCCACTTGTCCATCGGCGGACGTCCGAACGGACATGCTCGTTCGCGGCCATGGGGACGTGATGTCTGGAGATCGGCTGTGTCGAAGGCGGTTCCCGTGATGACCGCGCGCCGTCGGCAGCCAGCACCCGAGGAAGCAGGCCGCGCGCCATCGCTGACGGCGGGCGGGACGGCGGCAGAGACGACTCCCGGTGCCCGTCGTGGTGCCGCGGTGGCTGAACGTTCTCCAGGTCATCCGTGCCCGGTGGAGCGCAGGTGCCGCGCTGCGGCTACGGCTCTTGCCAAGAGAGAAGCGTTCCACCACATTGGTTAACCAACCAACCAGGAGGCCTACGTGGCAGCCAGGCGGGAGGCGATCGTGGCGGCAGCGCTCGACGTCATCCAGGAGAAGGGGCTCAGCGGCTTCACTCAGCCGCGGGTCGCCCGGCGTGCCGGGCTGCGACAGAGCCATCTCACGTACTACTTCCCCACGCGAGCCGACCTTCTGCTCGCCGTCGCCGACGAGGCGGTGCGCCGACGGATCGAGGCCCTGCGTAAGGCGGTGTCGGCCGAGGACCCGGCGGCGAAGGTCACCGGCCTCGTAGACGTGCTCGTCGACCCCCGTCAGACGCGGATCCTGACGGCGCTCACACAGAGCGCCGACGCCGACCCGGGAGTACGCCGTGCCTTTTCGGCGCTGGGCGCCGGGATCGCTCCACTCGGTGCCGCGCTGATCACCTCCTTCGGCGCCGAGCCGACCGAGGCCTCACTCGCCCTGCTGCAGGCGACCTCCACCGGCATCGCCGTCCTCGCCCTGGCCACCGGCGCAGAGGCGGTCCGCGACCGTGCTGAGCAGGTCCTCACCCAGCTGCTCACCAGCCTGCGCACCGAACGGGACTGCACCTGAACCCACCCCACCCACCGGAAAACTGACCCACGAGAGGCACCGGCATGAGCACCGCACATCCCCCTCAGGGGCTCGACCGCCGGCCGGCAGTACGCCGGATGGGAACCACACGCCGTCGCGATGGAGGGACTGGGGAACCGGGTGCTGGCCGACCAGCGCGTCCCGGTCGCCGGCGGTGCCGAGCTGCATGCCGACGTCTACACCCCGAGCACACCGGGCCGCTATCCGGCCGTCGTCTCCTTCGGGGGGTACGCCACTGAGAAGGCCACGGCGGGCATCCCGGCCGGCTCGAACGAGATCGGCTCACCGCCGGTGTTCACCGACCGCGGCTACTGCCCCGTCATCGTCGAGCGCCGGGGGATGGGCCGCTCCACCGGCGAGCAGGTGATGTTCTTTGATCCGCAGGACGTCGACGACCACGAGGCGGTCATCGCCTGGGCGGCCGAGCAGCCGTGGTGCAACGGGGAGGTGGTGCTCTTCGGCACCTCCTACTACGCCGTGTCCCAGCTCAGCGTCGCCGCGCGCAAGCCTTCGGCGCTCAGGGCGCTGTTCTGCAACGAGGTCTCGACCGACCTGTGGCGCCACCTGGTCCACTTCGCCGGCGTGCCCGCCTGGTTCTTCGTCGCCGTCTGGATGGGCGCGAATTACACCCAGGAGAACTACGACCAGCGCCTGTCGCCGGACCGTCGCGCGCTCCTCAGCCAGGTCACCAACGGGCCGCTGCACCCGCTGCTCGAGCAGCTGGTGCACCGCCGCGTGTCGGGGATGTTCACGTCCTTCGAGACCGCCACACCCGTGGAGTTCATGCGCCGCATCTACGCGGCCTGGATGTTCGACGAGAAGACGCGCGCGCAGGCGACGATCCCCGAGGGCCCCACGGCCACGCTCGGCGACGTCGAGGTGCCCTTCACGGTCGTGCAGAACCTCGGCTACTTCAACCTGCACCAGTACGGCTGCTACGACCTGGTCGCCAACGCGGGGACACCTGCCGACTCCCGGTGGCTCGTCCTCGCCCCGCCGGCCTACGACCTGCCGGTCTACTCCTGGCAGGGTGAGGCGCTCGCCTTCTTCGACCACGTCCTGCGTGGCACCGACAACGGCTCCGCCGAGCAGCCGCATGTGCGCTACTGGGTCGAGGGCGCCGAGCGCTTCGACGCCGCCACTACCTTCCCGCCCGCCGACGGGGAGGTCCGGCGTCTGCACCTCGGGCCCCCGGAGGGAGATGCCGTCACCCATCGGCTGAGCCGGGAGGCGACGGCCGAGGGCGCCGGGTCCTGGGTCGCCGTCCCCCTGGGGCTGCCGCAGCTCGGCGGCCTGGACGAGGTGGCCGACCAGGTCCTCGCCTTCGACCTGCCGGTCGAGGAGGACACCCGGCTCGCCGGTCCGGTCACCGCCCGACTCACCTACAGCTGCAACGAGATCGACTCCTACGTCGTGGCCCGACTGTCCCGGCTCGACGCTGCGGGAGAACGTCACCAGCTCTCCCTCGGCGCGATCCGTCCCGTGTCCCGCACCGAAGAGGAGGAACGCAGCACGCCACTGGAGATCGCCATCGACGCCGGCCGCCGCGAACCCCTCGTCCCAGACGAGCCGGTCGCCCTGCGCTTCAGCCTCACGCCCGGGCCGACGCTGCTGCGCCGCGGGGACACCCTGCGACTCGAGCTCGCCAGCCGGATCGACCTGCTCCGCATGGACCCCCGCGAGGGCTACGCGCAGTTCGACATGCCCGTGCCGCCCTACCCCTGCCGCAACACCGTGCACTTCGGCGGTGACAGCTGGATCGAGGTCACCGAGGTGCCCCTCCCGGCGCCCTGATCCGGCGGCCGGTCACGGGCACGTGGCCATGCCCGGGCGGCCTCGTCGACGTGCCCGAGCAGGGCCGGTCCACCCGGCGTGGGCACCCGGCTGGTGATCTCGCACCGGTCGCCGGGGGAGATCCACATCCGGGCTGCGACCCATGCCACCGACCTGCGCTGGCCGGTGCCGATGTGCGTTGGCCTCCGTTTGCGGATGGGTCTCAGGGCCGTCCCGCATCGGCCGGCGTCCCGGTCCGGAGCCTTGGCAGCACCTCGGCGGCGAAGAGCTCGTTGGAGACGGCCAGGACGTCCGGGTCGGCGTCCCGGGAGCCGGGGACCACGATGATCCGGTCGAGTCCCAGGTCGATCAGCTCACGGAGCCGGGTGGTGCAGTGCTCGGGGGAGCCCACGACGGCGAAGCGGTCGAGGAAGGCGTCGGGGAGCAGTGTCGCCTGGTCTGCCGTGGTGAGCCCGTGTGCCTCCTCGTCATAGGCCGCGCGCACCCGCTCCACCACCGCACGGTCATCGTCCGGGACGACGTCGTGCGGACCCTCGCTGACGAAGTGCGCGAAGATCGCCGCGCTGCCGCGGACTAGGTCCCGCGCCACCGCGGCGTCCGGGTGGACGGCGACGTTGACGAAGGCCCCCAGCGACAGCGGAGCTTCCTGGTCCTCGACGGCGTGCCGAGCTTCGGCGATTGCCCACGCCACCCGTCGCGGATCGGCCCCCACGGTGAAGTCGACCCGCCCACAGCGGCGGGCTCCGATCGCGATGGTCGTTGGACCCGTCGCGGCCACCGACACCGGGACCTCATCCACGTGGAAGGGCTCGACCCACCCCATGCGGGCGGCGATACCGCCGGTGGCCACGGTGCGCCCGCCGAGGAAGCCCTGCAGCTGGTCGAGCCCCCGTTCCAGTTGCCCCGTGGTGGCCGGGTGCAGGCCCAGCTGCCGGACTGCCGAGTCACCCCGGCCGAGGACGACCACGGCCCGCCCGTCGGACTCGATCTGCAGCGTCGCGAGGGCCGACGCGGTGACGGCCGGATGGCGGGTCACCGGGTTGGTGACAGCGGGACCGAGCCGCAAGCGCCGCGTCGACTGAGCGGCGAGGGCCAGCTCCACGTACGGATCGCCCACGAGGTTCTCGCTGTCGGCGAGCAGTAGACCGTCGAAACCCCAGGCCTCCGCCTGCACCGCCAGAGTGGTGGCCCGGCGCGGGACGGGGAACCCATGCAGCCAGAACTCAGTGCTCATCAGGCGCCGCCGGCCCGGTGACCGGCTCCGGTGGCGGACGGGCGCTCCGGTCCCGGTCGCGGTTCCGTCGGGGACAGGGCCGTCCCACTCCTCGTCGCGGCACCTCCTCGGCGGATGGACACGACACCCCCACCTGGCACAGTCGATGCCAACGCGCGGCAACGTAGCGGTCGCCGGGTCCCCTGTCGACGATCCTGGCTCGTGACGAGACCGGCGGACGGTCGTGCAGCCGTCAGGAGCGCTCCGGATCGACGGCGCCTGGCAGTCGCACCCCAACCGGCCGGATGCGCCGCGACGGGGACGGCGGGCAGGGTCCCGAGGATCCCGCTCGTCCGGACCCGCGACCGGTACAGCAGTGCGGTCCGGACGAGCCGGTACCCAGTCGAACGACGGCGGACGCTGCAGCCCTGTGACCAGCGCAGACGGCATGACGGTGGACGATGGGCAACCCTCGAACGTGACCGGGGCCAGGAGGTCCAGCCTTCGCCCGATCTCCTGTCACGGAGCCGCCGTCGCGGTACGTCGGTCAGGTGACGCGTCGTTCAAGAAGCCTGCGCGTGGTGCCACGACGGTGGCCAGAGTGCGGCGTTCAGGGTTGTTCGCGAGCGTCCGTCGCTGACCACACAGCGACCTGACCTGCATGGACGGATCTTGGTGGACCCCTCCGAACATCCACCGGCCTCCGTGGCAGTGTCGGGGCCAGGGACTCGAGTTCCCCCAGCCCCACCCGCTGGCCAGGCAGTCCTCTCAAGCCCGGGGCGCTCGAGTGGAAGTGGCGAACGGCTTTCTAGACCGGAACGAAGAGCGGCAAGCCATCCTTGCCGCTGGATCAAGCGAAGTGTCCGACCGTCGCCCTACCTTCCGTAGCCAAGGGACGGTGGCTGCTACACGGAGGAGGCCAAGTCGTGGCTCGTTGGACTACTAGCGACACGTGCGTGAAGTGCGGCGGCGATGCGGCCATCACCTGGTCAGGGACAGAGTCGTTTGGCCACGACGGCTACGTCCGTGTCGATCCCATACGCATCGACTGCCCTGCTCGGTGCCCATGGACAGTGAGCGAGTTGGCATCGGCGTACAGAGGACGCTCGGGAGCCTGACCTCTCTCAACGCTCCCCGTGGCCAAGAGGAGACCATGACGGGACAGGAGGTCAGCGGAGCCATCTCCGCTGCCCGCACGGCTGACGCCGCAGGGCTCTGGGATCAGCGGCGACGCGACTTGCTGAACGCCCTGATTGCAGTGAACGACACGGTCGGAGCCGTCTACCGCACGGCCGTCGACGCCTTGAGCCGCCGGCCCCGCGACAAAGCAAACCTGGTCGTGGCCTCTCACTGCGTGCGTGAGATCGCGAACGCCCTGCCCGACGTGCTGGGCGATGTGGACGAGCTGCCCCCTTACAGCAACACCGGAACCGCCGCCCAGAGGCTAGAGAAGGCGTGGTCAGACCAAGCCGACGATCTCGGCGACCCGGACATTCCGCTCTCCTCCTCCGGCGCGTCCCAGGAGGGGTCTCGCCGCTAGTCCTCAGCCACTCTTTCGGCGAATCGCGATGGAGACAGCCGCCGCGCGCATCGACTGCCCAGGAGCGCTCGGCCTCGCCGACGATTGGCTGTTCTGGGGCGACTACTTGCACGAAGGCGTGTACCGGCACGAGTACGCGGTCTTGGCGCGAGCGGCGCTGCCGCGTTTCTCCCCCCAGAGGGCGGAGGAATGGGTTTCCTGGATCAGCACGGGGCCGGACTTGCCTGATGAGGAGATCCAAAGACGCGCTCAATTCGCTCCAGAAGCGGACGAGTCGCTCGAGGCTAAGGTCGCTCGCTACAATGACACCTGGAGATTGGGCATCTCAAGCGCCGTCGGGCGCGAGCACCTGCCTCAGCAAGGCGTCGCCCTTCTCGCAGACCTCGAGTCTGCACACGGGGAATACAGGCACGCAGACTTCCCCGCCTACCACTCGTCGTGGGTGGGCGAGGATAGCCCAGTGTCCGCCGACGAACTTGCCAACTGGTCGGTCGAGCAACTTCTGGATTTCCTCCGAAATTGGAGCCCGCCGCCGAGACAGTTCGAAGGCCCAGAAGAGACGTACAACGGGCTGGCAACAGAGCTACGGACGGCCGTCAGGTAACAGGCAGACACTCTATCCGCGTCTGCCCTGAGCTTCAGCGAGTCGGCCCCTGATTACGTTCGCGCGTTCCTCGGCGGCATAGAGGATACCGTAAACGAGGGGCGTCCAGTTTCGTGGGAGCCGGTCCTATCGCTCTGCGGGCTGGTCGCGGCCCATCCCGACTCCGGCGAAGAACACCAGGAGGACCATCGCCATCTGGAGACCTTCTGGCGCTGGGCTCAAAAGGAAGTCGTAAGCCTCATCGATGCCGGCCTTCAGGCAAGCGGGCCAGCCGCGCTTCCTTCCCAACTCAGAGGTGAGGCCCTGCGAAGCCTCTCCGCTCTATCCCGTCATGCAGAGCCGACGCCCGAATACGAAGCGCGTTTTGGTGGCGACAACATGGACCCGCTCACGCTTTCGCTGAACACTGTTCGTCCCGCCGCGGTACGCGCGGTCGCTCGGTTGGCCCGAGTTGAGGCCGGGGAGGGAGAGACGCCGGAGCACACGCAGCTACTTCGAGAAGCCTTGACCGTTTTGGACGAACGACTCGGCGCAGACCGGGACCCGAGCCTTGCCTCCGCTGCCGTATTCGGCGAGATGCTTGGCCACCTGGCATGGATCGAAAAATCTTGGCTCGACGAGCGCATGCCGCGGCTCATCTCCGATGCTTCGCCGGCCTTCGCGGACGTCGTGATCACAACGACGCTGGCCACGTATCGACTGAACCGTTTTGTCTATGACGTGCTGCGTCCCTGGCTGCCGGACTGGCTCAGGCGCGCGACCACGTCCGGCCACGACACGGTCGCAGGCTGGAGAAGCCACCGGGAGCCGCTCGAGTCGCTCGGTGACCACTTGCTGATGCTTTATGGACGCGCCGAGATCGAGCTCGACGAAGAACTGCTGACGGAGTACTTCAAACTGACGCCTGCACCCACCGTGGCTAAGGTGCTCGGCCATCTCGGTTGGCTACTCGGCCGGTACGAGGACGTCCCCGACGAGTTCGTTGAGCGCCTCACGTCCTTATGGGACTGGCGGGCGGAGTCTGTGCGCGAGGCTGCGGCTGACATCGTCGAGCTCTCCGAGTTCAGCTCTTGGGTCAAGAGTGAGAAGTTTGAGCCATCCTGGTGGCTGCCGCGACTCGGATTTGCGGCTACTTCCTCGGAGTTTCGCCCGAACTTCATCGGAGATTCATTGGAACTTGCGTCGGCTTCTCGTCCAGGGGAAGCGCTCTTAGTTCTGGCAACGCTCATTGGCGAGCGAGATGAGCCTTACCGGCGGTTCGACCTCATTCGTTCCGCCCCGACCATCATCGCGGCTGCCCTCGACAGCGGAGATGAAGTCGGGATCAATGCCGCGAACGATCTTCTTGACAGGCTCGGGCGGCAGGGCCATGTCGATATGGCGGCCCTGGTCTGCAAGGAGCGATGGCCGACGTCCCCATAGATCATGACCTGTATGCCCGTACGCACTGCGACGCGCTATGCCGTTCCGGGACTCGGGCAGGTGCCGGGGAGGGGCGTCCCCCCTCCCCGGCACAGGGGCGGTGTCGTGTTACGACGCGCCCGATGCCTCGCGGCATTAGACCCGTGCCCCGTCAAGCTTGTGTGCTCCTGAGTCGACGGCACGGCCATCATGGCGGCTGCGTGCGAGCACACCTCGACGCCTCCTGACACGCCCGACCGCGTGGACGTCAGTCAACAACCAGTCAACAAGACTTCCATTCGGCACCGCCGTCGACCAGCACCGTCCGACCGCGCGCGAATGTGCTGGTCAACCGTGAGTTTCCAACTTGCTCAACGACACCCAGGCATGCTCAGAACGTTCCGCTTCAACGTCTGATCGTGGCCTGTTTCCCAGCTGCCTGCTCCGGTGGCACGGTGAGGGCGCACCACGCCTCATCGACAGCTCCCCGGGTGCGCTCCTCCGCGTCCGGCACGAGGTGGCCGCACGTCGGGGGGACCACCGTCGCCTGACGTCACCGCGCTGTGCGGTGGACCGGTCTCGCAGGCCACGTCGGACCAGTGATCCTCTCGCCGGACCCCGCCAGGAACGGCTGACGTGCCGGCTCAGGCTCCGGGACCGTCCTGCCGGACCTCGCGTTCGGGGACGTCGTCGACGGCAACCGGCACCGGTGCAGCGGGCCCGAAGACCCTCGCGGCGGCTGTGATCGTGCCCTTCAGGACGTGTTGCACGTAGTTCGCGGCGGCCATGGGACCCAGGCCGAAGGGCAACAGCCCGGCCAGGAGCGGCGGTCCGACCGCCAACGCCCATGCCCGGAGGATCTCCGACTGCGAGGCGGCGACCTCCTGCCGCTGCTCCGCCGTCAGGGCTGCCAGAGCGTCGTACGAAGCGGCCTCCCCCAACAGCGACGCGTGGGGTCCCAGGATGGCGTCGGGACGGATCCTGCCGGTCTTGTCGAGCTTGACCGCCCCCTCCGTGAGGACCAGGAGGACGGCGATGCGGGTCAGTTCGGGGTCGGCCAGGTCCCTGTCGTGGAGCAGCCCGACCTTGATCGCCGCACTCACCGCCTCCTTCAGGACCTCCCTCAAGGCGACGGGGAGCGCGGCAGCCGAGATCGCCGTGCCGTAACCCGGGAGGATCGAGGGCAGGGAGTAGGAGACCGCCCGCGCCGCCCTGATCCGGTTCCCGCGCGTCACCTGGTTGACGAGGTCCCTCGGCGCGACGAGCGGCTTGCTCGCACGCGCCTTGTCGACGACCTTCTGGGCTTCCTCGAGGGACGGTTCGAGAGTCCGGTTGATCACCGCCATGGCACGCTCGACCGTCGACTCGATGTCGAACTCCGGCTTCGGGAAGCTGAAACCGCCAGTCATGTGTGGGTCTCCTGTCCGTCGGCGGTCCACGCCGGCACGGCCACGGGGGCGACTGAGACGTCCTCGCCGATCCGACGCGCGGCGCCGGCGAGCACACCCCTCGACCGCACGGCGTGGATGGCGGTCGGGACCCGCGACGGCCGGTACGGCTACACCGTGGTCACGGCTGTCCGGTGGGGTCGTCGCCCGACTTGGCGGGTGGGATCAGCGGGTCCGGCAGGGGAGCGTCCGTTCCGCGGGGGGCGCCCGGGCCGGACGCCGGTGGGGGTGGCGTCACGACGACGTCGACCTCCTCGACGATGACCGCGTCTATGGCGACCGTGTCGGCATCGGGCTCCCGGCGGCCGGACGCACGACCGGACAGTTTGTCGATGCTGCCCTGCAGTGGGGCCGGAGCGGCGGTCCTGGCCTTCTCGAGGACCTGCTGGACCTCCGGTCGCTCCACCACTCCGGCTGCGGCCCGCCTGATCTGCTCGTACCGGGCCTGTCCGGCGCGTGCGCCCAGCACGTAGCCGAGACCGAAGCCGAGCCCCAACGACAACCTGCCCATGCCTCTTCGCCAGCCCTTCTCCAGTCGTTCACCCGCCTCGGTCACCACCTCGGGCACCGCCTCGGCTGCCGCGCCCACCGTGAGCACGGCACGCAGACCCGTCCCCCCGGCCCGGACGGCGCCCGCGGCCACCCGCGGGACGGCTGCCACGACCGCCCGGGTCGCTGCATCGGTGACCTGCAGGGCCGAGTCCGTTCCGGCACGGGCGGCACGCCAGACCGCCTGTCCGGCCGTGGCCAGCTGCGGTGCCACCCGCGCCGTGGCCACGTCGGTGCAGGTCCTCGCCGCCGTCGACGCCGCGCGGCCCCACCCTGTGGCATCCACGGCCACTCGGTGGACCGACCGGGCACCTGCGGACGCTGCACGCTGTGCCAGGCGGCTCGAGGCTCCCATCACCGGCCCGGCCGCCGCTGCGACCTGCACGGCTCGAGCGCGGGCGGCGCGCGTGCCGGCGAGAGGGCGGCGCGTGGCCGACCTCGGCGGGGGAGCCGCGCGTCGGAACAGCCACTGCGACCCGAGGGTCGGCGCCCGGCGCAGGCGGACCACCGCGACGACGGCTGCCGCCACGCCCGCGAGCACGACCACGGCAGCCGCCACCCAACGACCGCGCCGCGGGGCGCCGCGCCGGGCGGACGGACCGACGACCGCGTCCGGTACGGCCTCCGTCGGTTCGGCCGCCACCGACTCCGCCTCGGTCGGCTCGACCCCGGTCGGCTCTGCCTCCGCGGGCAGGACACTGTCCGAGATGGCGGTCGAGTACTCGATCCCGTAGTGGCGGTAGAGCGCTGCCTCCTAGGCCTGGGACAGCTGACGCGTGGGACCGAACCGTGGGGCGCCGTCGACGTCGGCCCGGGCGACCGTGACCTGCACCCGGCCACCGCTCTCGGTCGCGTCGAGAAGCGGGACCACCACGGTGACCTCGTCGCGTTCGGCGTACATCCACTCCGGCAACCCGGTGGCCTCGTCAGCCAACAGGGCGGCGCACACCCCGATCTCGGCGCCGCTCGGGTCGACCACCGTCCGGCCGATCCAGTCCATCGTCGCGTCCCGATCGGGCAGTGTCATCGTTGCTCCCTGGTCTGAGCCGCTGGGCGACCGGGTCGCCGCGTCGACGTCCGTTGCCCGCAGCTACCCGATACCTGGCGCGTCGATTCGCGCTGTCGGCCGGACACCGGGACCAGCCCGGCCGCTCAGGCGCCGGCGGGCCACGGAAGCCCCGCCGCGACCACGGCCCCCGTCCCACTCGTGGGCTATCCCGGGAAGGGGAGCGGGGTCAGCAGCGAGTCCCACGGCGCGGGCGCGGCCGGCCGCCTGCCCCCGTGGGCGGGGAGGGCCCGCGACCCGCTCGACGCCCGTCGCGCCACCTGCCGGGCCGTCTCCTGGCGTTCGGCGGCGCGCAGCGCGTGCAGTTCCCGGGCCTCGTCCGTGCCCGGCGCGGCGAGGCCGTCCGCGGTCAGCCGGCAGGCGCCCAGCCGCACCCAGCGGATCCGGTCGTCGACGTCCCGGACGCCGACCGACAGCCCCGCGCCCTGGCGCCGGACCGCGAGGGACACCCCGCGGACGGCGGCCTCGGTGGCGCAGGCGGTCTCGGCGGCGGGCCCGAAGAGCCAGGTGACGTGCCGCACCGCGGCGCGGGAGCGGTCGTCGCGCGCCCGCCAGGCGGTGTCCGACAGCGGCGTGAGCTGCACCTCGACCGCGTGGCTCAGCTCCTGCACGACGACGTGCAGGTCCGCGACGCCGTCGGGGCCGGGGACGCGCGTGACCCGTGGGCGGTGGCCCTGTCCGGCCAGCCACGCGGTCAGGCCGTGCTGGTACCGCAGGTGCTCGTAGGCGCGACCGGCGCCGGACTCCCGGTGGGTGAAGGCGCACGGCGCCTCCCCGACGTGGCGGAAGGACGGCCGGCCGTCGGCCACCGAGACGACGAGGCGCGAGCCGCACCCGCCGGCCTCCCGCGCACACCAGAACCCGCCGCCGTAGTGCCGCTCCAGCCGCCGCGCCTCGGCGGGGCTCCCGGGCAGCTCGACCGCGTGCGTGCCCACCGCCCCGTCGGTCACCGCCCACACGAGTTCGCCCGCCACTCCGCCCTCCTCAGCCTCCGGGGCGGACGGTAGGCGGAGGGTCCGACAGGACCGGTGCACCGCGGTCGCGGGCTTCACCCGTCCCGAGCGCGGGTAACGCCGTGGCTCGTTGTCCGAGCGGTGTCCTGCGACGAGGGAGGACCAGGCATGAGCACTCAGGTGGAGAAGTCGATCCAGGTCGACGTGCCCGTCAGCACGGCCTACAACCAGTGGACCCAGTTCGAGGACTTCCCCCACTTCATGGGTGGGGTCAAGGAGGTGCGCCAGCTCGACGACCGTCGTCTGCACTGGGTCGCCGAGATCGCGGGCGTCAGGCGTGAGTGGGAGGCGTCCATCCTCGAGCAGGTGCCCGACCAGAAGATCGCCTGGGCGGCCACCAGCGGCGCGACCAACGCCGGGGCCGTCCGGTTCCAGCCGGCAGGCGCGGGATCGACGATCGTGTACCTGTCCCTGGACTACGAGCCCGAGGGCCTGGTGGAGCAGGTCGGCGACAAGCTCGGCATCGTCGAACGGCAGGTCCGGTCGGACCTCGAGCGGTTCAAGGCGCTCGTCGAGAGCGAGGGCTACGAGAGCGGCGCCTGGCGGGGCGCGATCAACGAGCACATCGACGTCGGGACCCCCACGGCCGACACCGCCTTCGCCTCCCACGGCGACAGCGGCAAGGCCGGGGTGTCGGGCAAGGCCGTCGCGGCCGGTGCAGCGGCCGTGGCCGGTGCCGCGGTGGCGGGTGTGGCAGCGGCCACCTCCACGAGCGGTCAGCAGGCCGAGCAGCAGGAGCAGGAGGTCACCGTCGTCCGGCAGCCACCCGCGGGGGTGATCAGGGACGACGTGCTGATCGAGGAGTCGAACCCGGAGGGCTACACCGCTCCGCCGTCCACGGAGGGCGTCGAGGAGGGGACGCGCCCGACCGGGGACGACCCGATGATCGGGGGTGGCAACCGCTGACCCCTGCGGCCGGCGGGGAGGACCGGGCGTGGGCGCGTCCCCCCGGCCGGCCGGAGCGCGGGGTCCGACAGAACTCAGCGCGGGAGACCCGGACGGTGCGGCCAGTCGACCACCCACGTCTCGCCCGGTGCGAGGCGGGCCCACCGGTGCGACGCCTCCCGCAGTGCCCCGGCGGCGGCGTCCAGCCGTTCCCGTGGGAACGCCGCGGCGGCCGGCTCGCCGGGGACCACCTCCCCGCCGGAGGCGAGCCGGCCGACCAGGTCGGCCAGCCCCTCCGCGTGCTGGATCCGCGCCGCCCGCTCGCGCTTGAGCCGCTCGGATCGCTCGGCGGCGTGCGGGGGCCGGCGCCCGGAGACGTGCCGCATGCTCCGCCAGACGACGCCGTCGGCCACGCAGCCCCAGATCCCGTCCCGCACCTGCAGCGCGGCCTCGACCACCGCGTGCACCAGGTCGTGGGGCAGGTCGGCGCCGCCGCCCGCGCCGCGCATCGCGAACACGACCCCGTCGTCCCGCTCGACCAGCGTCTCCACGGGACGGCGGTCGGCCATCCGCCGGAACGTCATCCGCACGACCGCAGTGTCGGCCGCGGGTCAACGCGGTTTCGCCGAGGAGTGTTCGGAGGGCGAGCGACCGCACCGTCGTCGGCGGGCGGACACCGAGCGGCTCGCGCGGGGAGGAGACGGGAGCGGCTCGCGCGGGAGGAGACGGGGCCGGGAGCGGAGGGCGCAGCGGGCCTGCGGCGGTGCCGTGTGCCGGCGCGGGGTTCGGGGCCTGCGCCGGCACGCACCGCCGTGCGCCCGGAGGCTGTCGAGGTCAGGCGCGGGGCAGCCCCACCAGGACGCCGTCCCGGTCACGGACCGCGTCCAGCGGATCGGGGTCCACGTGTCGCGCGGTCCGCCACTCGCCGGGGGCCCACGCGCGCACCAGGAGGCCGTCCTCCTCCAGGGCGACCAGCGCGCCGCCCTCGGTGACCAGCACCTCCGCCTCCACCCGCTCGTCGTCGCCGATCGCGACCTGCACCGCCCACACCGGCATGCAATGCTCCCCCGGGCTCGGGGTGCCCCTGGTCGGCACCCGACACCCAGAACCCAACCCGCCTCCGGGGACGAGCGTCAACACCGATCGGGCGCGTCGTGGTCTCCCGGGCGCGTCGTCGCGGTCCGTTCGCGGTACCGGATCGCGGGACACGTGCGGCGCCGTCCTGCGGTGGCAGGGTCCCCGCATGGACGAGGCAGGCGCGCGGGCGGCGCTGCAGCACTGATCGACTCGACCGCGGCCGGGGAGGACGAGGTCGACGGTGGCCGTGGGAGAACGGCGTCGACATCCTCGAGTTCCGCGGCGACCGGGTGGTCCGCGAGACGGCCTGCTCCATGGACCCCTGGGAGGCACCCGAGTGGCGGGCCCGGTGGCGGGTGGCGCCGCCGGCGGGCTCAGGTCGGCCCGCCGTGACGCCGACCGGGAGCGCCCGCGATCGGGCACGCTCCGGCCATGAACGAGACCGCGCAGGTCGCGCTGACGGTCGTCTGCTACGCCGTGGCGGCCCTCGCCCAGCTGACCGCCCTCGCCCTCCTCGCCCGGGAGGGACGGCGCAGCAGCAGCGTCCTGCGCCGCTGGCAGGAGGCCGACCCGCGGCAGCGCGCGGAGCTCCCCGGCCTCGTCGGCGACCTGCTGGGCAGCTCGTTCGACCGCGGGGCCGCCGTCGTCCTGCTGGTCATCGGCGTGGTGACCGGCGCACTGGGCCACTTCCTCAGCCTCTGACCGGGGGCGTCCCCGAGTGCCGGAACCGGGGTCGGATCCGGGCCTTCCCCGATGGATCAGGACGGCCGGCGCCGACAGGCTCGTGCCATGACATCGACACCGCCCGTCCCCGCCGCCCCGACCCCGCACCCCACCCGCCCGCGGCTGCGCCGCAGCAGCACCGACCGGATGGCCGGCGGTGTCTGCGGCGGCCTCGCCGACTACTCCGGCGTCGACCCGGTCCTGTGGCGGGTCGGCTTCGTCGGCCTCACCCTCGCCGGTGGTGCGGGCGTCGTCCTCTACCTGCTGCTGTGGGTGCTCGTGCCCGCGGGCCCGTCCCGCCCGGACGAGGCGTTGAGCCCGATCGAGCAGCTCGTCCGCCGGCTGCACGCCGCGATCGACGGCTCCCGGGCGAGGACGCCGCACAGCTGAGCGACCCCGCAGATCGCGGGCCGGCCTGCCGCTCGCTACGGTTGCCAACAGCCACAGTCCAGTGACCGCTCGTAGAGCGGCGAGCGGGGCTGGACCGTGCACCGGGGGAGGGCCGCCGTCGCGCCCCGCGCAGGCGGCACCTCCCGCGGTACCCGGACCGGCACGGGGGGAACGGAGGTGCTGATGTCCATCCACGCACGGCCCGCAGGGGCCCGGACCCGCAAGGCCCGCTGAGACCCCCGGGTCGCAGCAGCCGCACGAGGACCGCGCATGGACATCCCCGCGATGCGGGCCTGCTTCGCCAAGGCCGCCGCGGCCGGTGACGAGGCCCCGCTGTACTTCTACTCCCACCTGTTCCTGAGCCATCCCGAGACCCGCAAGCTGTTCCCCGTCTCGATGGCCCACCAGCGCGACCGGCTCTTCAGCGCGCTGGGCGACGTCGTGGCCTACGTCGACGACCTCGACCGGCTGGTGCCGATCCTGCAGGCGCTGGGCCGCGACCACCGCAAGTTCGGCACGGTCGCCGCCCACTACCCGGCGGTGGGCGCCAGCCTGCTGGCCACCCTCAAGCACTTCGACCCCGGCTGGAACCCCGCCCTCGAGCAGGACTGGACGGCGGCCTACCAGCTGGTCGCGAAGGTGATGATCGACGCCGCCGAGGAGGCCGCGGACTCACCGCCGTGGTGGGACGCCGAGGTCGTCACCCACGAGCGCCGCACCATCGACACCGCGGTGATGTGGCTGCGGCCGCAGCCCGAGTTCCCGTTCGAGGCCGGCCAGTCGATCTCCGTGGAGAGCGACGTCCGCCCCAAGCTGTGGCGCTACTACTCGCCGGCCAACGCCCCGCGTCCCGACGGCCTGCTGGAGATCCACGTGCGGGCCTACGACGGCGGCCCGGTGAGCACCGCGCTGGTGCGCCGCGTCGGGCCGGGGGACGTGCTGCACCTCGGGCCGCCGATCGGGCACATCCACTACGACGCCGAGTCCGACCGCGACCTGCTGCTGGTCGCCGGCGGCACCGGGCTCGCGCCGCTGAAGGCGCTGGTCGACCACGTCGCGCGCTACGGGCCGCCCCGGCGGGTCGACCTGTTCGTCGGCTCCCGCACCGAGGACCGCATCTACGACCGGGCGGACCTCGAGCGGCTCGCCGCCGAGCACCCGTGGTTGACCGTGACCTTCGCCGTCTCCGGCGACGACCTGTCCGACCTGGAGCAGGGCGACGTCGGTGAGGTCGTCGCCCGGCACGGCCCCTGGACGAGCCGGGACGTCTACGTCGCCGGGCCGGCGCCGATGGTCGAGGACACGATCACGCGGCTGGTCAAGGACGGCGTCCGGCCCGAGCGCATCCGCAGCGAGGTGTTCGCCCCGAGCCGACTGGGCCCCAGTCTCGACGGAGAGGTGACCGAATGACCACCGAGCAGTCCGCACCGGGGCCGAGGGAGCGACGGCTGAGCCCGGGCGACGTCCGCGCCGTGGACTTCGCCCGCGGCACCATGCTGCGTCCCGGGTACAACGACGTCGAGGTCGACCGGTTCCTCGACCGGGTGGCCGAGGAGCTGGCCGCCCTGCACGCCGAGAAGGCGGAGCTGCGCGACGAGCTCAACGCCCTGCGCGAGCAGGCGGCCGACGTCCAGGAGGTGGCGCCGCCGAGCGAGCAGGCCGTGCGGATCCTCGCCACCGCGCAGCAGACCGCCGACAGCTACGTCGCCGAGGCCGAGGACTTCAGCCGGCAGATGACCGCCGACGCCCGCGCGCAGTACGAGGAGGCGCTGCGGCGGGCCCGGGAGAACGCCGGGCAGATCATCCAGGCGGCGCAGGAGGCCGCGGCGCGGATGGTCGGTGGCAGCGGGCAGCCGGTCCCGGCCGAGGCCGGGGAGCGGGCGACCACCCAGGACCTCGAGGACCAGGTCGCCTACCTGAAGGCCTTCGCGCAGGCCTGCCGGGTGCAGCTGCGGGCCTACCTGGAGGCCCTGCTCGTCGACGTCGAGACCGAGTGGGGCAAGGCCGACCCGGCGTCGCTCCAGCAGCTGCCGGCGCGCGGCCCGGGGGCGCGGACGGAGACCCCGGCGATCTCGCGGAACGTCGCCCGCGAGGTGCCGCTCGACGACAGCACCAGCGAGCACCGGCAGGTCAGCGGCGGCGAGGGGGGCGGGGTCGTCAGCCGGCGTACCTGAGCGGGTCTCAGGCGGCGAGGGCGAGCACCCGCCAGGCGCCGCCCACCACCGCGAGGACGACGGAGAGCACGTACGCGGCCACCCAGCCGAACCCGCGGACCGGGCGCCCCTCCGTGGGCACGAGGCGCCGCAGCTCGAGGACCGGCGCGGAGTTGCGGCGGTACCAGCCGCTGACGGTGACGTCCTGGTCGAGCAGGTCCGGTGCCCGCAGCAGGCCGAACAGGCTGCGGGCGAAGGGCCACGGCTGCTGGCAGAGCACCGGGACGAAGCCGGAGGCGTCCTGGACGACGAGGTCGGGGGGGAAGACGTAGCCCGGGATGCCGCGCCCGATGACGCGTCCCCGCACCTCGACGGGCAGCCCGCTCACCGGT
The DNA here is from genome assembly GCF_054050075.1 of Geodermatophilus sp. SYSU D00965. Taxonomy (NCBI): domain Bacteria; kingdom Bacillati; phylum Actinomycetota; class Actinomycetes; order Geodermatophilales; family Geodermatophilaceae; genus Geodermatophilus; species Geodermatophilus sp. SYSU D00965. The sequence continues at coordinate 144,363 of NZ_JBJGYQ010000006.1, forward strand.
CCGGCGTCGAGGCGGGGGAGCAGCCCGGCCACCTTCGGCACCGGCACGGCCGCGCGCAGCGGACGCTGCAGCGACGTCCGCAGGAACAGCGTGACCCCGAGCACCGCCGCGGCCTGCGCGAGCAGCAGGTATGCGTCCTGCGACCTGCGCGGTCACCACGACGACCGCCAGCAGGAACGGCAGCCACACCGGGCGCCCCACGCCACCAGCAGGGCACCGGCCGCGGCGAGCAGCGCCGTCAGCAGTCCGAGCGAGAGCGCCGAGCGGCGCAGCACGTAGCCGGTCACGTCGCTTGCGGGTCCTGGGAGCCGGGCCAGGACACCACCGCCCGGGGACCCCGGCGAGGCGGCGTCACCCGATCGGGCGAACGCCCACGTCACGGAGCGCGACGGCCGGAGGCACCCGCCAGTCTCGGAACATGGTCGCCTCGATGCGCTCCCGCCGCCGCAACCTGCCGGTCGTGCTCGCCGGACTGGGGGTGCTGACGGCCGTCTCCGCCTGCGCCGAGCGCGGCGGCGGCGAGGCCGCAGCCCCCTCCTCGAGCGCCGGCCCGGCCGCCACCAGCCCGGTGGCCGAGGAGGCCGAGCTGAGCACCGAGGACGAGCTGGCCGCCGGCCTGCTACCGCCCGAGGCGTTCGGGCCGGACGCCCAGGTCCTCACCGTCGACGTCCGCCAGCTGGCCTCCTCGGGGACCGGCGGGCTGCCGCCCGGCGGGTCGACCACCCCGCCGGAGTGCGGGCAGAGCGTCGGGTCCACCCAGCTCACCCCGGAGGACTTCGGGGTCATGGTGGCGCAGACCGCCACCTCCTCCGCCGCGGTGACCGCCCAGGTGCTGGCCGAGAGCGAGCAGGTCGACGGCGAGGCGGCGCAGTTCGGCGAGGTGCTCGAGAAGTGCCCGGAGGTGACCGTGGCGGCGCCCGACGGCTCGACGGCCACCGTCACGTTCAGCGACTTCGAGGTCCCCGCGCTCGGGGACGCCAGCGACGGGATCGCGTTCACCACCGCCGTGCAGGGGGCGGACGGCACCAGCATCACCGTGCCCTCGCTGATGGCCGTGGCCACCGACGGGCCGCGGGTGCTGTTCCTCCAGCAGACCGGCACGAACTCCGCGCCGCTGGACGAGGCCGCCTTCACCGGGCTGTTCGAGGACGCCTTCGAGGCCCAGCAGCAGGCCTGACCCCTCGGTCAGCCGACGGGGGCGCCCTCGGGCTCGGCCAGCCGCCACGGCCGGACGACGGTCACCAGGACGGCGATCGCCACGAGGAGGGCCCCGACCACGACGGTGCCCATCGCGGCGGCGTCGTTGCCGAGCACGCCGACCAGCGGGGCCACCGAGGCACCGACACCGAACTGGACGGCGCCCAGCAGCGCCGCCGCCGCGCCGGCCGACTCCCCGTGCCGGGTGAGCGCGAGGGCGGGTGCGTTCGGCAGCGCCAGGCCGCCGGCGAACAGGACCGCCCACAGCGGCACCACGACCCCGGTCAGCCCGCCGGTGTCGGTGAGCGCGAGCACGAGCAGCACCGCGCCGGCGACCGCGCCGGTCAGGATCCCCGCGACGAGCACCTGGGCGGAGCTCCAGCGGCGCAGCACGAGGGGGTTGAGCTGGGTGGCGGCGATCAGCCAGAACGCGCCGGCCCCGAACAGCAGCCCGAACTGCTGCTCGTCGAGCCCGAACTGCCGCTGGTAGACGAACGACGAGCCGGAGACGTAGCTGAACAGGCCGGCCATGGTCAGGCCCGCGACGAGGACCAGCCCCACGTAGGTGCGGTCGCGCAGCAGCCCGCGGTAGGTGCGCAGCGTCCCGGCGAGGCCCGCGCTGGACCGGCGCTCCACCGGCAGCGTCTCGCGCAGCGCCAGCGCCCCCACCGCGAGCAGCAGCAGGCCGTAGACGGCGAGCAGCACGAAGATCCCCCGCCAGGAGGTGAACCGCAGCACCTCGCCGCCGATCGTCGGGGCCAGCACGGGTGCTGCGCCCAGGACCAGGAAGAGCCGCGACAGCATGGTCGCCGCCGGGCGCCCGGTGTAGAGGTCGCGGACGACGGCCATCGCGATCACCGCGCCGGCGGCGCTGCCCACGCCCTGCAGCACGCGCAGCACCCCGAGGACGGCGATGTTCGGCGCGACCAGCACCAGCAGCGAGGCCACCACGTACAGCGCCGTCCCGGCCAGCAGCGGCCGCTTGCGTCCCAGGGCGTCCGACAGCGGCCCCAGCACCAGCTGGCCGAGCGCCAGCCCGACGAGGGTGCCGGTCAGCGTCAGCTGGATCGTCGCCGACGTCGTTCGCAGGTCGGCGGTGATCGTCGGCAGGGCCGGCAGGTACATGTCGATGGTCAGCGGGCCCACCGCGACGAAGGCGCCGAGGACCAGCGCCAGCAGCCCGCGGCCCATCGGCGGGGTGGCGGGGGCGAGGGTGGCCGGGGTCTCGCGGGTGGGGTCCTGGGTGGCGGTCACGGGGGTCCTTCGTCTCGGACGGCGTCGACACGGCCCTCGTCGGCCACGTACGACGTCGACAAGTCGGCCGGCCCGCCGCGCATTCCGCCCGCCCGCGCGTCACCCTCGCCGTCCGGCGGTGGGCCAGGATGGGCGTCCCTCCGCCCGGCCGACCCCAGGAGTGCCCGTCGTGACCGCTGCCCCAGGATCCCCGTTGCCGGCGCCGATGGCGGTGCCGGCGTTCGTCGTCAAGCAGCAGGTGACGCTGGTGGTCAACCGCTACGAGGTCATCGCGGCCGACCCGGACGGCACCGAGACCCGCACGCTGGCCTTCGCCGAGCAGAAGCGCATGAAGCTCAGGGAGGAGGTCGTCTTCTACGCCGACGCGAGCAGGAGCCGCCGGGTCTTCTCGTTCAAGGCGCGCCAGCGGCTCGACGTCCGCGCCGAGCACGACGTGTTCGACGAGCACGGCACCCCCCTCGGCACGTTCCGCAAGCGGTTCGGGGCCAGCCTGCTGCGCTCCACGTGGGAGCTCACCGCGCCGGGGATCACTGCCGTCGGCCGGGAGCGTCGCCCGCTCATCGCGATCCTGCGCCGGATCTGGGAGCTGATCCCGTACGTCGGCGAGGTGTGGATCCCGTTCGTCTTCCACTTCGACTTCGTCGACGCCATGACCGGGGCGACGGTGCTGGTCAGCGAGCGGCAGAAGCGCATCCGGGACCGCTACCTGGTGACGGTGCCCGACCCGCGGCTGGACTTCCGCGTGGCGGCGTCCCTGGCCGTGGCGCTGGACGCGCTGCAGAGCCGCTGACGCCCACCGGCGCGGGCGGTTGACCGTGTGATGGCGATCACCTAGCTTCCGGAGTGCTCCGGCGTCCGGGAAGCGCACTCGCGTTCGGATGCCGCACACGTTCCCGCACCGCAGGAGGACCGTTGCGCACATCGACGAGGACCCGTGCCGCCTCCCTCACGGCCGCGCTGGCGTTGCTGCTCAGCGCGTGCGGCGGGGACGACCCGGCAGTCGACGGCGGCGGCGGGCAGGCCGACGGCGAGGTGCAGACCGTCCAGGTCGGCATCATCCCGGTGAGCGACGTGGCGATCCTGCACCTCGGCCAGGACCAGGGCTTCTTCGCCGACCGCGGCATCCGCCTGGAGTTCAACCTCGGCCAGGGCGGCGCCGCGCTGGTGCCCGCCGTCGTGACCGGCGAGTACGCCTTCGGGTTCAGCGGCATCGTCTCGATCCTGCAGGCCCGCGAGCAGGGCCTGCCGGTCACCGCGATCGCGCCCACGTCGTGGAGCAACGGCCAGCAGGGGCAGCACATCAACGCCCTCATGGCCAGCGACCCGGCCGTCCAGGACGCCGGCGACCTCGAGGGGAGGACGGTCGCCCTCAACATCCTCAACAGCCAGGTCGAGACCCTCGCCCGCAACTCGATCGAGGTCGCGGGCGGCAACCCCGACAACGTCAACTTCGTCGAGATGTCACTGCCCGACGCGGTCACCGCGCTGGGCAGCGGCCAGATCCAGTCCTTCGTCTGCGGCGAGCCGTTCTGCACCCTCGCCCAGGACGCCGGCGCCCGGGTCATCGCCGACGACTGGCTCGACCTGGTGCCCGACGGCATCGGACTCTCCGGCGTCTACTTCTCCACGACCGACCAGATCGAGGCCGACCCGGAGCTGTTCGAGGGCATCCAGGCCGGCATCCTCGAGTCGCTGGACTACGCCCGCGAGCACCCCGACGAGTGGCGCGCGCAGATCCCCGAGTACACCGAGATCGACCCCTCGCTGGTGGCGCGGCTGACGATGCCGCTGTTCAAGTCCGACCTCACCGAGGAGGAGTTCCGTGCGGCGCCGGAGAAGGCCGCCGAGTACCGGATCCTGGACGGCGAGGTGCCCTCGATCGAGGAGTTCTTCTGGCAGCCGGAGAGCTGACTCCTTGACGATTGCAGTTCCCGTGCCGATCGGGGTGCCGGTCGGCACGGGAACTCCCTAGATTGCCCCGCAGCGGGGACGGTCGCGAGCAGACCCGTCGAGCGCGGGCCCGGCCGCACCTCGCGGGTGGGCGGAGACCATGCTCGACGGGATAGACCGCCGGACGTCGCGACGCCGGTGGGCCGCGGGCTGCGGCGCCGTCCTCCTCCTCGCCGCCTGCACGGCGTCCCCCGCCGAGCAGGCCGAGGAGGCCGGTCCGGTCGCCGACTGCGGAACGGCGGAGCGGGCGGCCCCCGACCCCGACCGGCCGGTCGTCGGGCTGGACTTCCGGCTCGACGACGACCGCCGCACGGTGACCGGGACGGAGACGGTCGCCTTCACCCCCGACCGGCAGGTCGAGGAGCTGTGGTTCCGGCTGATCCCCAACGCCCCCCAGTCGGCCGGCCACGAGCTGCGGGTCGACGCGGTGCGGGGCGAGGAGGTGGCCGGCGGCCGGCACGTCGACGCCGAGGCCGCGCCCGGCACCCCCGGGGGCCTCTACCGGGTCGACCTGCGGGCGCCGGTCGAGGCCGGGCGGACGGTGACGGTCGAGCTGGACTTCACGCTCCGGCTCACCACGGGCCGGACCCCGGCCGGCTTCGACCGGCTCGGCGTGGACGACGACGTCACCTGGTGGGCCGGCGGCTTCCCGCTGCTCACCTGGGAGCCCGGGCACGGCTGGGCGCGCGACCCGTTCAGCGAGATCAGCGGCGAGACGACGGCGGCCACGGTCGCCGACACGACGATCCGCGTCTCGGCGCCCGAGGAGCTCACCGTGGTCATGAGCGGCGCCCAGGAGCAGCCGCGGCCGGAGGCCGGCGGGCGCCGGGTGTGGGAGTCGCACGAACCGGTCGCCCGTGACGTCAGCGTGGCGGCGGGGGAGTTCGAGAGCGCGCAGGCGCAGGCGGGGGACACCACGGTGACCGCGGCGGTGCTGCCCGGTGCGGACACCTCCGCCGAGGAGCTCGCCGAGGACACCGCCGCGGCCATCACGCTGCTCGAGGCCCGCTTCGGGCCCTTCCCGTACCCGACCCTCACCGTGCCGCTGGTCTCCGACGGCCGGGACGGCGGCGGCGAGGAGTACTCGTCGTCGATCCTGCTGGGCAGTGCGAACTTCGGCCTGGTCGTGCACGAGGTCGCCCACATGTGGTTCTACGGCATGGTCGGCAACTCCCAGTTCCGCGACCCGTGGCTGGACGAGGCGTTCGCGACCTACGCCGAGACCGTCGTCGACGACGGGGGCCACGACGAGGACGACCTGGACCGCGGCGGGGACGTCGCCGGCACGATGGCCGAGTTCGCCGACCAGGACGACTACGAGCGCCGGGTCTACTCGAAGGGTGCTGCCGCGCTGCTGGCGGCCCGGGACGCGGCCGGGGCGGCAGCCTTCGACGAGGCGGTCCGCTGCTACGTCGACACCCAGGCGTGGACCATCGCCCGGCCCGAGGACCTCGCCCGCGCCCTGGCCGGTCTCCAGCCGGCCGTGGACGTGCTGGTCGAGGCCGGGGCGCTGGATCGCGCGGACGTGGAGGCCGCCGGGAGGTGACCGGCCCGGCACCGGGTCCGGCGCCGTCGTCCTACCTGTCCTGCCCGGCGCCCTCGTCGGGGGTCAGGCCGGTGCGGGCACCGGCGGCGCGTACAGGTCCAGCGGCGGGGTGCCGGGATAGCCGACGGTGAGCCGGCCGCGGATCCGCTCCTCGCCACGGTGCCCCCGGTACGTCGCGACCGGCCCGACGGCCCGCCCCGCCGGCAGCAGGCTGCGGTGCTCCAGGTAGTCGAAGACCGCCAGCGGGGCCGGTGAGACGTTTAGCCGGCGCAGCTGCCCGGCCACCGGGTGCTCGCCCAGCTGCAGCTCGCCGGAGGCCGGCCCGATCCCGAGCCGCAGCCGGCCGGCCATCGGCACCCGTGTCTCCACCAGCTGCCCGTCGCGCTCGCTGTACACGACCGCGGGCCGGCGGTCGGGGAGGACCGGCCCGGCAGCCCGGACGGTCAGGGAGAGCAGCGCGGCCCCGCCCTCGGCCACGGCCACCCCGCGGGTCGTCCGGTGCTCGGTGAAGTCCATGTCGGCGACGAACTTGGGGAAACCCCACAGCGTGGCCCCGGCGTCCCGGGCCTCGGCGGTGGTCACCGGCAGGTGCAGCACGAACAGCGGCAGCCGGCGGCGCAGCAGCGGCAGCACCCGCGGCGCCGGGCCCCGGGTCACCACGGCCGCGACCGAGAGCTCGCCGTAGGGGGCCAGGAGGCCGGGCGGGTCGTCGGCGGTGGTCACCGCGCGGTAGCGGAAGGCGGTCACCGACAGCAGGGCTCGTCCGTCGGCCCAGCGGAGAGGCCGCAGGGGGCCGGCGGGCAGGGCGGCGGCGACCGCCGCGTAGGAGGCGGTGTGCACCGACGCGAGACAGGCGCTGTCGGAGTAGCGCAGCGGCAGCCGGAACGACCGGTCGCCGACCCGCACCTCCGGCGTCGGCCCGGCCCACCCGTCGGGGTCGTCCCGGTGCGTCACGGCGGCTCCCTCCGGCGGCTGGCCCCAGCCTGCCCGGCCGCGCCACCGTGTCCAGTGGGCTCGGTCGCCGTCTCGTCGTTCGCCCGCCAGGCGCCCGCCGGATGCCGGTCGTCCGCCTGTCCGTGACCCGGCCGGGCAACGGTGAGGGCACCTTCAGGTGCGCGAGAGGGAGCGGCGGGTGGCGGAGGAGCGGCGGCGGTGCCTCGTCCTGGCCGAACAGACCCTGTGCGGCGAGGGGCTCCTGGACGCCGTCCGGCGGCGGATCGCCGACGCCGAGCACGAGTTCCTCGTCGTGGTGCCGGCCACGCCGCTGAGCGACCAGCGCCCGGCGCCGGGCAAGGACCCCGAGGACGGCTGCTGGGGGCTTCGCAGCGCGCCCTCGCGCTCGCGCAGCAACGGCTGGACCGGGCACTGGCGCAGCTCCGGGACCTCGGGGCGGAGGCCGCCGGCGAGGTCGGCGACGCGGATCCGCTGGTGGCCGCGACCGCGGCACTGGCCCGCTTCCCGGCCGACGCGGTCATCGTCTCGACGCTGCCGCTCGGACTGTCGCGGTGGCTGCGCCGGGACCTGCCCGGGCGGCTGGAGCGGGCCGCCCGCCTGCCGGTCGAGCACGTGGTGGAGGCCGACCCACCCCGCGGCTGATCCCCGTGTGCGACGGCCGTCTGACGCCCCGTCGTGGGGACGATGTCCCCCCGGCGGAGGAAACCGGGGCGTCCGGCTCGCGTCTGGGGTGGAGTGCGGCGGCCCCCCGGCCGATGCCATGGACGTGGTGGAGCACGCCCCGGACGCGCAACGACGCGCGCGCAGCCGCCAGCGCACCGACCGGTCGCTGCGCGTGGTGCGCGTGGCCGCGGCCGTGCTCGGGGCGACCTACGCAGCGTCGCTGGTCACCTCGGCTCTCGGGGCCACCGGCCGGCTCGCCGTCCTGGCCGGGAACGGGAAGCTGGTGTTCCTCGCCGGGCTGGCCGCGCTGCTGGCGGCGCGGGCGACCGTCTCGTCCCGGGACCGGGGTGCCTGGCTCTGCTTCGCCGCGGCGGTGGCCTCCTACCTGACCGGCGCCCTGCTGCACCAGGTGCACTACGCGGACCTGCCGGTCGTGTCGCGGCCCTCCTGGGCCGACGTCGGCTGGATGGGCCTGTACCCGTTCGCCTACGTCGGGCTGTTCCTCCTGTTGCGGGCCCGGGTGCGCCGGCTGACGTCGAGCATGTGGCTGGACGGCGTGGTCAGCGGGCTCACCGCCGCGGCGCTGGGGGCGGCGCTCGCGCTGGGCGGGCTCCTGCGGATGGCCGAGGGTCCCCCCGCGGCCGCCGTCATCGCGGCGGCCTACCCGGTCGCCGACCTGCTGCTGCTCGTGCTCCTCGCCGGCGCGCTGGCGGTCGTCGGGCGCGGCGCCGGCGGCGTGTGGTGGTGGCTGACCGGTGGCATGGCGCTGTTCGTCGTCACCGACACCGTGTACGCCTACGAGATCGTCCACGACTCGTTCACGCCCGGCTCCGCGCTGGACGTCGGCTGGGGGCTGGCCTTCGGCTGCTTCGGGCTGGCCGCCTGCCACTCGCCGCGCCGGGGTGCCACCAGCCGGCTGGAGGGGCTGGGCGCGCTCGCCGTCCCGGGCGTCTGCTCGCTGGTCGCGCTCGGGCTGCTCTTCGCCGGCTACTCGCAGGCCAACGACCGGCTGGCCGGGGTGCTGGCGCTCGGCGCGGTCCTGGCCGCCCTCGCCCGGACCGCCCTGACCTTCCGCGACGTGCGGGCGCTGGCCGACAGCCGCCGCCAGGCCCGCACCGACGACCTCACCGGGCTGCCCAACCGTCGGCACGTGTTCGAGGCGATGGCCGGCGTCGAGGCCCACCTGGCCGCCGGCGGGACCACTGCGGTGCTCGTCGTCGACCTCGACCGGTTCAAGGAGATCAACGACTCCCTCGGCCACGCCGTCGGCGACGGGTTGCTGCGCGAGGTGGGGCGGCGGATGTCCGCGCAGCTGCGTGGCGGCGACCTGCTCGCCCGGCTCGGCGGCGACGAGTTCGTCGTGCTCGCCGACGACCTGGACGACACCGGCGCCCTCGCCCTCGCGGCCCGGCTGTGCGGGGCCCTGCAGCAGCCGATCCGGCTGGGCGGGATGGCGCTGCCCGTCGACGCCAGCGTGGGCATCGCCGTCGGCCCCCTGCACTCCCGGTCGGCCGAGGAGCTGCTGCAGATGGCCGACCTGGCCATGTACTGCGCCAAGAGCACGCGCAGCGGCGCCGCCGTCTACGACGAGGAGCGGCACGGCGAGGGCCGGCACCGGCTGGAGGCCGTCGAACAGCTGCGCCGGGCTATCAGCGGCGGCGAGCTGGTGCTGCACCACCAGCCCAAGCTGACCCTGGCGACCGGCCGGGTCGACGGCGTGGAGGCACTGGTGCGCTGGCAGCACCCGACGCGCGGGCTGCTGCACCCGGACGCCTTCATCGACCTGGCCGAGTCCGCCGGACTGATGTCGGAGCTGACGACGACGGTCGTCGACCTGGCCCTCGCCCAGCGCCGCGCCTGGGCCGACGCCGGCCGCGAGCTCACCGTGTCGGTCAACGTCAGCCCCTCGGACCTGGTCTGCGAGCGCTTCCCGGACGCGGTCGCCCGGCTGCTCGACCGCCACGGCGTCCCGGCGGACGCGCTGGTGCTCGAGGTGACCGAGAGCCTGCTCGTACAGGACCGGGAGCGGGCCGTCGGCGTGCTCACCCGGCTGCGCGAGGCCGGCGTCGGCGTCTCCATCGACGACTACGGCACCGGCTACTCCAGCCTCGCCTACCTCGCCGTGCTCCCGGTGACCGAGCTCAAGCTGGACCGCAGCTTCGTCGCCGCGCTGACCGGCAGCCCGCGGTCGGCGGCGATCGTCACCTCGACCCTGCAGCTGGCCCACGCGCTGGGCCTGTCCCTCGTGGCCGAGGGCGCCGAGGACCAGGCCACCGTCGACGCCCTGGCCGCCCTCGGCTGCGACGTCGTGCAGGGCTTCCACCTCAGCCGGCCGCTGCCCGCGGACCGCCTCGAGCAGTGGCTCGACCAGTGGCGGCCCGCGGACCTGGTCGGCTAGCCCGCGAGCGGGAAGACCAGCAGCGAGCTGGACGCCGTGGCGACCGTCCGCCCCTCGGCGTCGTGCACCTCGCCCTCGGCGAACGCCACCCGCCGGCCCGGCTTGACCACCGTGCCGACGGCGGTGAGCGGCCCGCTGGCCGCGTGCACCGACCGCAGGTAGTTGACCTTGATCTCGATCGACGTGTAGCCGGTGCCCCGGGGCAGGGTGGAGTGCACCGCGCAGCCGGCCACGGTGTCGAGCAGCGTGCACACGAGGCCCCCGTGGACGACGCCGATCGGGTTGTAGGCCGACTCGTCGACCGCGCAGCGGAACTCCACCCGCCCCTCGGTGACCGCCACGACGTCCATGGCGAACAGCCGGGCGATCGGCGGCGGGGGCAGGACGCCGTCGCGGATGGCCTCCAGCGTCTGCAGGCCGCTGCGCTCCAGGGCGCCGGCCGCCACGACCCGCGGGTCGTGCCAGCTCACCGTGCGCGAGCGCGGCTCGCCCCAGGCGGCGGGGGAGGGGGTCTCGGTCTCCTCGATCGTCACCGGTCTAGGTTCGCACATCGAACCCAGCGATGGGTGCAGACGACAGCGGGCGGGGACCCCGAAGGATCCCCGCCCGCAATGGCCCCGGCCGGAGGAGGCCGGGGTCCGCCTTCAGCTCTTCGGCCGGGCGCCGGCGCGCAGGGCGCCGAGCAGGTCGTGGTTGAGCCGGGAGATGGTCTCCATCGAGATGCCCTTCGGGCAGGACGCGGAGCACTCCCCGATGTTGGTGCAGCCGCCGAAGCCCTCGCGGTCCTGCTGGGCGACCATGTTCACCACGCGCTCGTTGCGCTCGGGCTGGCCCTGCGGCAGCAGTCCGAGGTGGGTGACCTTGGCGGCGGTGAACAGCATCGACGACGCGTTCGGGCAGGCCGCGACGCAGGCGCCGCAGCCGATGCAGGTCGCGGCGTCGAACGCGGCGTCGGCGTCCTTCTTCGGCACCGGCACCGAGTGCGCCTCGGGGGCGGTCCCGGTCGGGACGCTGATGTAGCCGCCGGCCTGGATGATCCGGTCGAACGCCCGCCGGTCGACGGCGAGGTCCTTGATCACCGGGAACGGCGTCGCGCGCCACGGCTCGACGGTGATCGTGTCGCCGTCCTTGAACGACCGCATGTGCAGCTGGCACGTGGTGGTCTGCTGCGGACCGTGCGCCATCCCGTTGATCATGACGCCGCACATGCCGCAGATGCCCTCGCGGCAGTCGTGGTCGAAGGCCACCGGGTCGTCGCCGTTCTGGATGAGCTGCTCGTTGAGCACGTCGAGCATCTCGAGGAACGACATGTCGGGGGAGATGTCGGCGACCTTGTAGGTCACCACCTTCCCCTTGTCGCTCGGGCCGTTCTGCCGCCAGATGCGCAGGGTCAGCGTCATGCCGCGCTTCTCGCTCGGCGTGCCCGTGGCTCCGGCGGTGCGGATGGCGCCCTGGTCAGTGACTGTCACTTGTAGCTCCGCTGGGCGAGGTGGACGTACTCGTACTCGAGGGCTTCGCGGTGCAGGACCGGCGGAGCGCCTTCCGGCGTCCACTCCCACGCGGCGACGTAGGCGAAGTTCTCGTCGTCGCGCAGGGCCTCGCCCTCGGGGGTCTGGCTCTCGGCGCGGAAGTGGCCGCCGCAGCTCTCGTTGCGGTGCAGCGCGTCGACGCACATGAGCTCGGCGAGCTCGATGAAGTCGGCGACCCGGCCGGCGTGCTCGAGGGTCTGGTTGAAGGAGCCCTCGGTGCCGGTCACCTTCAGGTTGGTCCAGAACTCCTGGCGGATCTCCGGGATCCGGTCCAGCGCCTTGCGCAGGCTCTCCTCGGAGCGCTCCATGCCGCACAGGTCCCACATGAGCTTGCCCAGCTCGCGGTGGAACGAGGCGGGGCTGCGGGTGCCGTTGATGCTCAGCAGCTTCTGCACCTGGGCCTGGACGCCCTGCAGCGCCTCGACGGCGGCCGGGTGGCTGTCGTCGATCTGCTCGAACGGCGCGTCGGCCAGGTACTCGGTGATGGTCGCCGGCAGCACGAAGTAGCCGTCGGCCAGGCCCTGCATGAGGGCGCTGGCGCCGAGCCGGTTGGCGCCGTGGTCGGAGAAGTTCGCCTCACCGATCACGAACATGCCGGGGATCGTCGACTGCAGGTCGTAGTCGACCCACAGGCCACCCATCGTGTAGTGGACCGCCGGGTAGATCCGCATCGGCGTCTCGTACGGGTTCTCGCCCGTGATCTGGGCGTACATGTCGAACAGGTTCCCGTACTTGGCCTCGACGGCCGGGCGGCCCATCCGCTGGATGGCCTCGGCGAAGTCGAGGTAGACACCCAGCCCCCCGGGGCCGACGCCGCGGCCCTCGTCGCAGACGTTCTTGGCCTGCCGCGAGGCGATGTCGCGGGGGACCAGGTTGCCGAACGAGGGGTAGATCCGCTCGAGGTAGTAGTCGCGCTCGCTCTCGGGGATGTCCCGCGGGTCGCGGGTGTCGCCGCGCTCCTTGGGCACCCACACGCGGCCGTCGTTGCGCAGCGACTCGCTCATCAGCGTGAGCTTGGACTGGTAGTCGCCCTTGACCGGGATGCAGGTCGGGTGGATCTGCGTGTAGCAGGGGTTGGCGAAGTACGCGCCCCGCTTGTGCGCCCGCCAGATCGCCGTGGCGTTGGAGCCCTTGGCGTTGGTCGACAGGTAGAAGACGTTGCCGTACCCACCGGAGGCCAGGACGACGGCGTCGGCGAAGTGCGTGCTGATCTCGCCGGTGACCAGGTCGCGGGCCACGATGCCGCGGGCCCGGCCGTCGACGACGATCAGGTCGAGCATCTCGGTGCGGGCGTGCTGCTCGACGTTGCCGGCCGCGATCTGCCGCTCCAGCGCCTGGTAGGCGCCGTACAGCAGCTGCTGGCCCGTCTGGCCGCGGGCGTAGAAGGTCCGCGAGACCTGGGTGCCACCGAAGGAGCGGTTGTCGAGCAGGCCGCCGTACTCGCGGGCGAACGGGACACCCTGGGCGACGCACTGGTCGATGATGTTGACGCTGACCTCGGCCAGCCGGTGCACGTTGTTCTCGCGCGAGCGGAAGTCGCCGCCCTTGACGGTGTCGTAGAACAGCCGGTGCACGCTGTCGCCGTCGTTGCGGTAGTTCTTGGCGGCGTTGATGCCGCCCTGCGCGGCGACGCTGTGCGCGCGGCGCGGGCTGTCCTGGTACCAGAAGGACTTGACCTTGTAGCCGGCCTCGCCGAGCGTGGCGGCGGCCGAGCCGCCGGCCAGACCGGTGCCGACGACGATGACGGTCATCTTGCGGCGGTTGGCGGGGTTGACCAGCCGGCCGCGGAAGCGGCGGGTGCTCCAGCGCTCGCCGATCGGCACGTCCATGGGTGCCTTCGTGTCGGCGATCGGGTCACCGACGGTGAAGAGGTCGAGTGGCATCGCGGTGGAGCTCCTCAGTCGATGATGTTGAAGAGGACGGAGAGCGGCACGATCAGGAAGCCGCCGATCAGGACCACGGAGAACGCGAGCGCGAAGAGGTTCACGGTCTTCTCACGGCGCCGGTTGCTCTGGCCGAGGGTCTGCGTGGCGCTCCAGATCCCGTGCCGCAGGTGCATACCCAGCAGGATCAGCGCGATCGCGTACGCGATGACCACGATCGGGTTGGAGAAGCCGGCGACCAGGCGGTCGTAGGGGGTCGTGCCCGGACCGTCCGGGTTCGCGACGCCGAGCGTCAGGTCCAGGATGTGGTAGATGATGAAGGCCAGGACGATCACGCCGCCCCAGCGCATGGTGCGCGAGGCGTAGCTCTGGGCCACCGGCTTCTTGGTGACGTACCCGTTGGGACGAGCGCGCTTGGCCTGGCGCCACAGCGAGACCGCCGCCCAGATGTGCGCGCCCACCGCGACCAGCAGGACCACCCGGATGATCCACAGCGTCGTCTGCGCCGGGACCGCCGGCTCGCCGATCGTGCGGATCCACTCGGAGTAGTGGTTGAAGCCCTCGCGGCCCGTGAAGGCCTTGAGATTGCCGATCATGTGAGCGATCAGGTACAGCACCAAGATGATGCCGCTGATCGCCATCACGATCTTCTTGAAGACCGAACTGGTCTTCGCCGCCTTCGGGGTCCGGCGCTGACCCGGTTGCGTCACCGTTGCCACGTGTGCCAACGCTAGGTCGTTGCCGTTCGGACGGCCAAGTTAACGCGAGGTGACTCAGCTCTCGTAAGGGTGCCCTAACCGCGCAGAACCGCTAAGGTGCGCTCGGCCGCGCCGCTCGGAGCCGCCCGACCGGTGGTTCCCGGGCACCCCAGAGGGGGAGGACAACCACATGGTCGGACCCACCCGCGGCTTCCTCGGCCGCCGTCAGAACCGCGATCCCCGCCTCCCACCCGGGCAGTACGACGCCGGCCGGGACTGGCCGGTGCTCACCGCCGAGCCGACCCCGCGGATCGACCCCGCGACGTGGAGCATCACCGTCGACGGGCGGGTCGAGAACCCGACGACCTGGACCTGGGACGAGGTCCACCGGCTGCCCCGGTCGGAGTACCGGGGCGCCATCCACTGCGTGACGACGTGGTCGAAGTTCGACACCTGGTTCGCCGGGGTCAGCGTCGACACCCTGCTGGAGGCGGCCCGCCCGACCGCGGAGGCGCACTTCGTCATCGCGACGTCGAAGACCGGGTACACCACCAACCTGCCGCTGGAGGACGTCACCGGCGGCAAGGCGTGGGTGGTGTGGGAGTACGACGGCGGTCCGCTGCCGATCGAGCACGGCGGCCCGGTACGGCTGCTCGTGCCGCACCTGTACTTCTGGAAGAGCGCCAAGTGGGTCACCCGGCTGACCCTGCTGCAGCGCGACCAGCCCGGCTTCTGGGAGCAGAACGGCTACCACGATCGCGGCGACCCCTGGCGCGAGCAGCGCTACCAGGGTGACTGAGCTCCCGCACCGTCCGCAGGCGCCCAGCGGCGGCTGGCGGACGGCGACCGTGACCGACGTGGCGCACCCCCTCGAGGACGCCGTCCGGCTGCGGCTCGACGTCGCCGACCGGGTCGAGCACATGGCCGGGCAGCACTACGTCGTCCGGCTCACCGCCCCGGACGGGTACCGCGCCCAGCGGTCGTACTCCGTGGCGTCGGCGCCCGGCGACCCGCAGGTCGAGCTCTTCGTCGAGCGTCTCTACGAGGGTGAGGTCTCCACGTACCTCGCCGACGTGGTGCAGCCCGGCGACCAGCTCGAGGTGCGCGGCCCGATCGGCGGCTGGTTCGTGTGGGACGGCGCGATGCCGGCGCTGCTGGTCGGCGGCGGCACCGGCGTGGTCCCGCTGGTGTCGATGCTGCGCACGGGGCACACCCTCGGCACGACCGACCGGCTGCGGACCGCCGTCTCCACCCGCACCCTGGCCGAGCTCCCGTACGCCCAGGAGCTGCTGGCGGCGGGGGCCCGGGTGGTCACCACCCGGGAGCCGTACGGCGGGCGCGCGGCCGGCCGGATCACCGCCGCCGACGTGGCCGACCTGTGGGAGCCGGGGCGGACGGCCTACGTGTGCGGGTCGCCGTCCTTCGCCGAGGCGGCCAGCCAGCTGCTGGTCGACAGCGGCGTGCCGGCCGCCGACATCCGCGTCGAGCGGTTCGGCCCCAGCGGCTGAGGGCCGCCCGGGGCGGGGGTGCCCCGGGCGGCCGCGGGCCGGCTCAGCCGCGGGCGACCTCGGTCAGGACCGCGCAGGCCTCGCGCTCGACGGCGAGCACCTCCGCGGCCAGGGCGGCGATCCGGTCCAGCTGGGCCAGCCGGTCGGCCTCGGACACGTCGAGGGCGTCGGTCAGCGCCCTCGCCCGGCGCGCGAGCTCCTGCAGGTCGGCCGCCGCTGCGCTGCCGCGCTCGAACAGCAGCTCCCAGCGGCGCTCGACCAGCTCCCGGTAGGGCGCCATCCCGCCGCTCACGGCCTCCTCGGCGATGCGGCTCCACAGCTCTCCGGCGCGGCGGTAGAGGCCGGCGCACTCCGCGGCCGCGGGGACGTCGAGGACCCCGGTGGCCGCGTGGAGGAAGTCGGCGTAGAGCGGCCGGACGGCGCCGGGCGAGGAGTGGTCGGTGGTCAGGCAGTCGTGCAGCCGGCGCATCGCCGTCCCGAACGCCGGTCCGCTGTCGAACAGCCGCGCCCACCCGGTCCTGCGGCGCCGGTCGGCCACGGCGTCGGCCCACTTCGCCAGGCCGCGCAGGCCGAAGTTGCCGGCGAAGTTGTTCGGCATGACGTCCTCGGTGAGGTCGTGGACGGTCACCTCCAGCGCCGCGCGGACCGCCGGCGCGAGGGCGACCGGCGCACCGGTCGGCTCCACGACGACCATGCGGTGGCGGCTCTGCCGGTGACCCGACCGTGCGGCGGTGAACACCTCCTCGGGGAGCGCGTCGGGGACCAGGCGGTCGTCGTCGAGCAGCACCGTGCCGTCGCGGCGGCCGAGCACGGTGACGTCGTGGGGCGCGCCGCCGGCGAGGTCGTCGGCCCACGCCTGGGCGGGGAGGGCGGCGCGGTCCACGGTGCAGATCGGCGTCCGCCCCGCGGCCAGCGCGGCGTCGAGCTCGCGGGCCGCCTTGGCCGCGCTGGTGGTCTCGACGACCCGGTGGCCGACCCCGGCCCGCTCCAGCGCGCCGACGACGAACGGGCGCGGGTGGGTCCGCGGCACGATCGTCATCGTGGGCAGCGCGCCGGCGTAGGTGAACGAGAAGTACATGAACCCGATGCCGCCCGCGAGACCGGCGACGACCGGCTCGTCGAGCGGGCGGCCGTCGGTGTCGGCGACGACGCCGGCGGCCGCCAGCACCCGGGTGAGCACCGCGCTGTCGTGCAGCCGCCCGCCGCCCACCTCGGTCGGGGGTGCGGTGGCCGCCGCCGCGGCGCCGGTGAGGTTGCGGTGGGCGGTGGTGTAGCGCTCACCGGTCCGGGCCATGCGGGCGCGGACGGCGGCCTTCAGGTGCTTCTGGCGGGTCATCGGGAGCTCCTCGGCGGCGTGGGTCCGGCCGACCCCACGCGTCACCCGGCCCGGCCGCTGCGAAGAGGCTCGTCTGCCGCAGGTCGAGCTCCCCGAGGACTTCGATCCCCTGCGCCCTCGCACGGCCGGAGGCGTGGGCAACCGGTCAGAGGGTCTGGCGTGGGGTACGCCGCGCGGTCAGGCTACCGCCCCGCCGGCCGCCGACCTCCCCGTGTCCGGGACGGCCGGGGCCCGGCGGGACAATGGGCCCATGCGCAGCGAGGTCGCCCCGGTCGAGTGCGTCGACGCGGAGCTCCGCGACCGGATGCTGCGCTGCTGGACCGAGGTGACCAACGCCGGCGGCGCGGTCGGGTTCGTCCCGCCGGTCACGGAGGAGGAGGTCGCGCCGTTCCTCGACGCCCTCGTCGCCCGGGTGAACGAGGGGCGCGAGATCGTCGCCCTGCTCCGGGTGGACGGCGAGGTCGCGGGGTTCGCCGTCCTGTCGCTGTCGGTCAGCCCGCTGCGGCAGCACTGGGCCACGGTGCTGCGGGTGCAGGTGCACCCCAGCCGGCAGGGCCAGGGTCTCGGCCGGGTGCTGATGACCGGCGTCCACGACATCGCACGGCAGCGCGGCCTGGAGTTCCTGCACCTGACCGCGCGCGGCGGCACCGGGCTCGAGCAGTTCTACAAGGGCCTGGGCTACACCGAGTTCGGCCGCATGCCCGGTGCCATCCGCGTCGCGCCCGGCGACGACCGCGAGGAGATCCACCTGACCTGCCGGCTGTAGCGGGCCGGCCGGGCTCGTCGGCGCCCCGCTCCCGCCGGACCCTGCTGGGGGGAGACCTCGGGGAGGTGGCCGTGCCGGCGCTGCAGGGGTTCCACCACGTCAAGCTCCCGGTCAGCGACGTCGCCCGCAGCCGGGACTGGTACTGCGAGGTCCTCGGGCTGGCCGTCGACCTGGAGTTCGTCGAGGACGGCGTCCTGATGGGGGTGGCGCTGCGGGACGCCGGCCGCACGCTGGCGATCGCCGTCCGCCACGAGCCCGAGCGGGCCGCAGCCCTGGCCGGGTTCGACCCCCTGGCCCTCGGCGTCCCGGCGCGGGAGGACCTCGTCGCCTGGGGACGACGGCTCGACGACCTCGGCGAGCCGCACGGCGAGATCGTCGAGGGGCACGGGCTCTCGCTGCTGCCGGGCCTGCACGACCCGGACGGCATCGAGGTCCGCTTCTACACCCTGCAGCAGCCGGACGGCTGACCGCCGGACGCCGGCTCAGGCCAGCGGGTCGCGGCCGCCGATCGTCCCCTCGGCGGCGAGCACGCCCAGGCGGGCGAACAGCTCCTCGGCGTACCAGCCCTCCTGGGCGGTCCGCCGGACGACGTCGACGTGTGGCGCGCGCTCGTGGGCGAAGGCGTTCAGGGCGGAGGAGGAGTCCCAGACGCTGAACGTGCCCTGCAGGCCGAGGGGCGCCTCACCGATGCCGAGGGCCAGGCGCAGCCCGGGGCTGGCGTGCAGGTCGGCGGAGACCGGCGGGACGGCGCGCCAGAACGCCACCGCCTTGCGCGGGGTGAGCCGGGCTCGGGTGACCGCGGCGACCGGGCCGTCCCAGCGCTGCGGCCACGGCCGGCCGAACGGCTCCTCCCTCGACCACCGGCCGCGGGAGGCGAGCGGGCGCAGCCGGGCGGTCCACTGCTCGTCGGCGATCCGCTGCCAACGCGCGACGAGGGGGCCGGCCGCGAACGCGTCGGCCGCGCGGGCGTCGTCCCACACCGCCAGCAGCGCCCAGCGGCGGGGGTCGGCGTCGCGGAGGGTGAACGTGCGCCCGGACCCGGTGCCCAGCAGCTTGGCGAAGCGCAGGCCGGGGGTGCGGCGCAGCGGGCGGCGGTCGGCGGCCATCCGCACCAGGGCCGCGGGCACCGCCCGGCCCGGTACGCCCCACACGTGCAGGCTGGCCACCCGTCGCGACGTCACGGCCCCGATCCTCCCCGCACCACCCCCGGCGCGCCCGTCCCGGACGTGTGGAGCCGCAGGTCGGCGGGGTAGCCAGGGCGCGGTCCTGCCGGCACCCGAGCAGCCGGGCGGTCGGCGGGCCGCCGGAGGAGGAGGCCGCCGTGGCGCAGTCGGTGCGGGAGCAGCTGGGGGAGACCGACGCCCCCGCCGAGGACCAGGTCGCCCTGGCCTTCGACCGGATCGTCGACGAGGGCGCCCAGCGGCTGCACCGCTCCTGGCGGGAGGTGCTCACGACGGGGCTGGCCGGCGGGCTGGAGGTCGCCACCGGGGTGGTCGCGCTGCTCGCCGTCTACACCGAGACCGGCAGCCACCTGCTGGCCGGCCTGGCGTTCAGCATCGGTTTCGTCGCGCTGATGCTGGCCAAGAGCGAGCTGTTCACGGAGGGCTTCCTGGTCCCGGTCACCGCGGTGGCCGCGGGGCGGGCCGGCCTGGCCCAGCTGGGCAAGCTGTGGGCGGGCACGCTGGTCGCCAACCTCGTCGGCGGCTGGCTGGTGATGTGGCTGGTCGTGCACGCCCTGCCGAGCCTGGGGACGGCGGCGATCGAGTCGGGCCGGACCTTCGTGGAGGCCCCGCTGGACCTGCGGGCGGTCTGCTTGGCCGTGTTGGCCGGGGCCTTCATCACCCTCATGACCCGGATGCAGCACGGCGCGGCGTCCGAGGCGGGCAAGCTCGCCGCCGCGGTCGCCGGGGCGTTCCTGCTGGCGGGGCTCGTCCTGTTCCACTCGATCCTCGACTCGCTGATCCTGTTCGGTGCGCTGCACGCGGGCGCGCCGTACGGCTACGGCGACTGGCTGGCCTGGTTCTGGTACACGACGCTGCTCAACGTCGCCGGCGGGCTGCTGGTGGTCACCTTCCTGCGGCTGGTGCGCAGCAAGGAGCTCATCGAGCGGGAGCGGGCCGCCCACGCCGGCTGACGACGCCGTCCGCCGAGCCTCCCGCGCCGGAGGGCTCCGGATCGCCATGCTGTCGTCCGTGATCGAGCTCGACGGCCTCACCAAGAACTACCGCGACCGGGTGGCCGTCGACGACCTCACCGTCCGCATCCAGCCCGGCCGGGTGACCGGGTTCCTCGGCCCCAACGGCTCGGGCAAGACGACGACGATGCGCTGCGTGCTGGGGCTGACCCGCCCCACCGCCGGGACGGCGACCGTCCTCGGCGTGCCCTACCGGCAGCTGGACCACCCGATGCGCCGGGTCGGCGCGCTGGTCGACCCGCGGGCCCGCCACCCCGGGCGGACGGCGTACGCGCACCTCGCCGTCCTGGCGCAGAGCAACGCCCTGCCGATGCGCCGGGTCGACGAGGTGGTCGAACTGGTCGGCCTGGGCAGCGTGGCGCACGAGCGGGTGCGCGGCTTCTCCCTCGGCATGGGGCAGCGGCTGGGCATCGCCGCGGCGCTGCTCGGCGACCCGGAGGTGCTGCTGCTCGACGAGCCGGTCAACGGCCTGGACCCGGAGGGGATCCGCTGGGTGCGCGGGCTGCTGCGCGGCCTGGCCGCCGAGGGCCGCACGGTGCTGGTCTCCAGCCACCTGATGAGCGAGATGGAGGACACCGCCGACCACCTCGTCGTCCTCGGCCGCGGTCGGCTGCTGGCCGACGTGTCGATGGCCGACCTGCTCGGCGCGCACGCCGCCGTCCGGGTGCGCAGTCCGGAGGCGCCGCTGCTGTCGGTGGCGCTGCGGGAGGCCGGCGCGCACGTGTCCCTGGAGCTGGACGGGGCGCTCCGGGTCGAGGGGCTGGGCCTGACCGAGGTCGGCGACGTGGCGTTCGACGCGCGGGTGCGGGTGCACGAGCTGACCCGGGTGGTGGCCTCGCTCGAGGCGGCCTACCTCGCGCTGACCGGCGAGGACGTCGAGTACCGGGCGGGTGTGGCGTGAGCCCCACCGGGACGAGGCGGGGTGTGCCGGTGCGGGCGGTGCTGCGCAGCGAGTGGACGAAGCTGCGCTCGGTCCGCTCCACGTGGTGGTGCACGGTGGTCTACCTGCTCGTCGTGGCGGCCTTCGGCTGGCTCGCGGCGGCGAGCACGGCGTCGTCGGTGCGCGCCGACCTCGCGGTGGGCGTGGCGCTCACCGGCTTCGGGTTCGGCCAGCTGGTGCTCGTCGTGCTCGGCGTGCTGGCGGTCTCGGCGGAGTTCGCGACCGGGTCGGCGCTGGTCTCGCTCACCGCGGTGCCGCGGCGCACCCGGCTGCTGGCCGCCAAGACCGTCGTCGTCACGGCGTGGGCGGTCCTGCTCAGCGCCGTGCTCGCGGTCACCTGCTGGCTGGCCGCCCGGACGCTCACCGCCGTCCCCGGCGGGGTGCCCCTCACCGACCCCGCGGTGCTGCGCGCGCTCGGGCTGCAGGTCGCCTCGGCGGCGCTGGTGACGGTGCTGGCGGTGGGCCTGGGTGCGGTGCTGCGCTCGACCGCCGGCGGGGTCGGGCTCGGCGTCGCACTGGTGTTCATGCTCCCGCCGATCCTCGCGCTGGCCGGCGGTGCGGTCGCCTCGCGGACCTCGCAGGCGCTCCCGGCGCTGCGGGTGGGGGAGGACCCGTTCCTCGCCGTCCCGACGAGCTGGCCGGTCGGGCTGGTGGTCTGCGGGGCGTGGGCGGTGGGCGCCTGGGCGATCGGCGCGGTGCTGCTCGAGCGCCGCGACGTCTAGCCCCGGGCGGCCGCGCGGATCGCCGACAGGTACCGGGCCGTGGCCAGCCGCTGCACGACCGTGCTGACCGGGCCGCCCAGGCGCGCGAGCGGAGAGGCCAGCCGGGCGAACACCCGCAGGGCGAACACCACCTCCCCGCCGGGCGCCCGGCGGACGACGAACGCCTCCTCGCCGCTCTCCGGGTGACCGGGCAGCGTCCCGTAGGCGAAGCCCCGCTCGTCCCCGGTGGTCTGCGCCCAGACCACCCGGCAGGGGATGTCGTAGCCCAGTCGCGGCAGGCCGGCGGTCAGGACGACGACCGTGCCGGGCTCGGACGCCGGTCCGGTGGCCCGCACCCGCAGGCCCACGCCGCGCTGCGCCCGCCAGTCGAACACCGCGGCGACGGCCCGCTCGAAGACGTCGGGGCCCGAGCCGACGACCACCGAGCGCTCCACGTGGTCGTACCCGACCGGCAGGTCGGCGTCCCGCGTCGCGCCGACCTCGGGATAGGTGAGCGGCGCCGTGGCGTACCCGGCCGGGTCGGCGGCGCGGAGGAGGGCCATCAGCGCCGGTGCCCGTGCGTCATGGCCCCAGTCTGCCGTGGGCCGCGCCGTTGACTGAGGCTGAACGGGCGTTCAGCATGCTGTACGTGCGTTCAGTCGAGCGGGACACCGACCTGACCGCCCGCGCCCGGATCCGGGATGCGGCGGTGCGCCTGTTCGGGCGCGAGGGCTTCGGCGTCCCGGTGCGCGCGGTGGCGGCGGAGGCAGGGGTCAGTCCCGGCCTGGTGATCCACCACTTCGGCTCCAAGGACGCGCTGCGGGCGGCCTGCGACGAGCACGTCCTCGCCGAGATCCGGCGGGCCAAGACCGAGGCGGTCCTCCAGCCGCAGCCGGGGGAGTTCCTCGCCGCGCTGGCCGCCATCGAGGAGTACGCGCCGGTCGCCGGCTACCTGGTCCACGCCCTGCACTCGGGCGGCGACCTGGCCGCGGCGTTCCTGGCCGCCCTCGTCCGGGACACGGAGGGGTTCCTGGAGGAGGGGGTGGCGGCCGGCACCGTGCGGCCGAGCCGGGACCCGGCGGCCCGGGCCCGCTTCCTGGTCCACGTCGGCCTGGGCGCGCTGCTGGTCCACCTGCGCTCCCGGCCGGCGGAGGAGGACCTCGGGGCGTCCCTGCGGTCCTACGCCGAGCAGTTCACCCTGCCGGCGCTGGAGCTCTACACCGAGGGGCTGCTCGCCGACCGCGGGCTGCTCGACGACTACCTGGCCGACCGCGCGCAGCGGTCGGCGGGCACCCCACGATCCCCCGAGGAGGGGCCATGACCGGCAGTGCCGCCGTGGAGGTCAGCGGCCTGACCAAGACCTTCGGGCGCGTCCGTGCGCTCGACGGCCTGGACCTCACCGTGCCCTCCGGCGCGGTCGTGGGCTTCCTCGGTCCGAACGGCGCGGGGAAGTCCACGACCATCCGCGTCCTGCTCGGCCTGCTGCGGCCCGACGGCGGGCGCGTCCGGCTGCTGGGGGGCGACCCGTGGGGCGACGCGGTGGCCCTGCACCGCCGGCTGGCCTACGTCCCGGGGGAGGTCGCGCTCTGGCCCAACCTGACCGGCGGCGAGGTGGTCGACCTGCTCGGCCGGCTCCGCGGCGGGCTGGACCCGCGCCGCCGCGCCGAGCTGCTGGAGCGATTCGAGCTCGACCCCACCCGCCGGGTGCGGACCTACTCCAAGGGCAACCGGCAGAAGGTGGCCCTGGTCGCCGCGCTCGCCGCCGACGTCGAGCTGCTGGTCCTCGACGAGCCGACCTCGGGGCTGGACCCGCTGATGGAGGCGGTGTTCACCGAGTGCATCGGCGAGGCCCGGGCAGCGGGACGGTCGGTGCTGCTGTCCAGCCACATCCTCGCCGAGGTGGAGAAGCTCTGCGACACCGTCACGATCATCCGTGCCGGGCGCACCGTCGACTCCGGCTCCCTGGCCGAGCTGCGGCACCTCACCCGCAGCACGGTCACCGCGGTCACCGACGCCGACCCCCGGCCGCTCGCCGGACTGCCCGGCGTCCACGGCCTGTCGGTCGACGGCGACCGGGTCACCTTCCTCGTCGACGACGCCGACCTCGACGGCGTGGTGCGCGCGCTGGCCTCCCTGGGCGTGCGCAGCCTGGTCGCCGCGCCGCCGTCCCTGGAGGAGCTGTTCCTCCGCCACTACGACACCGGGACCGACGGCGACGAGCTCGCCGCCGCCGGTGCCGGGCGAGGGCGGTGAGCGCCGCCCGGGCGGCCGGGGCGCAGCCGTGGGCGGGCACCGGCGTGCTCGTCCGCGCCGGCCTGCGCCGGGACCGCCGCCGGCTGGCCGTCTGGGTGCTCTCGGCCGGGCTGGTCACCGTCTACGCGGCCGTCGCGCTCGGCACGGTCTACCCGACTCGCGCCGACCGGCTGGCGCGGGCCGCGGTCATCGACACCCCGGCCGGCGTGATGCTGAGCGGCCCCGGCTACGGCGTGGACGCCGGCTACCCCCTCGGCGCGATGGTCGCCAACGAGCTCACCCTGTCGGTGGTGGTCGCGGTCGCGATCATGTCGATCCAGGCCGTGGTCAGGAACACCCGCGCCCAGGAGGAGGACGGCGCCGCCGAGCTCGTCCTCGCCGGCGCGGTCGGGCGGCGGGCCCCGCTCACCGCGGCCCTGCTGCTCGGGCTGGCCGACGCTGCGGTCGCCGTCGTCGTGACCGCCGGACTGGCCGGCTCGGGGCTGGCTGCGCTGGACGCGCTGGCCCTGGGCGCGGGGATCGGGCTCACCGGGCTGGTGTTCGGCGGCGTCGCGGCGGTCACCGCCCAGCTGACCGTGCACGCCCGCGCGGCCTCCGGGCTGGCGCTGGCCGTGCTGGGGCTCGCCGTCGTCGTGCGGGGCGTGGGCGACCTGCTGCGGACCGGGGGCAGTGCGCTGTCCTGGGTCTCGCCGATCGCCTGGGCCCAGCAGACCCGCGCCTTCGTCGACCTGCGGTGGACGCCGCTGCTGCTGTCGGTCGCGCTGCTCGGGGCGCTGACCGCGCTGGCCGCCCGGCTCGCCGCCCGCCGGGACCTCGGCGCCGGGCTGGTGCCGTCCCGCCCGGGCCCGGCCACCGCCTCCGCGCGGCTCTCCGGCGCCACCGGGCTGGCCGTGCGCCTCCAGCGGGCGACGGTCACCGGCTGGGCCGCGGCGCTGCTGCTGCTCGGCGTGGTCTTCGGCTCCCTCGCCGACGCGGTCGCCGGGATGGTGGAGGAGAACGCGCAGCTGTCCGCCGTCCTGGGCAGCCGCGGCGGGGCCTCGCTCACCGACTCCTTCCTGGCCGCCTGCGCCCTCTACCTCGCGCTGTGCGTGGCCGGCTTCGCGGTCGCCTCCGTGCTCCGCCTGCGCGGGGAGGAGACGGCCGGGCGGGTCGAACTGCTCCTCGCGAGCGGGGTGAGCCGGGCGCGCTGGCTGGGTAGTGGGCTCCTGGTGACGGCGGCCGCCTCGGCGCTGCTGCTGACCGCCGCCGGGCTCGGCACCGGCCTCGCGGCGGCCGCCGTCCGCGGGGACGCCGGGCTGGTGCTGCCGCAGGTCGGGGCGCTGCTGGCCCACTTGCCGGCCGTGCTCGTCGTCGCCACCCTCGCCGCGGCCCTCGTCGGGGCGGTGCCCCGGCTGGCCGCGCTGGCCTGGGCGGTCGTCGCGTGGGTGGCCGTCGCCGGCTTCTTCGGGCAGCTGCTCGGCTTCCCGGGGTGGCTGCGCCGGGTGTCGCCGTTCGACTGGGTCCCGGCGCTGCCGGCCGAGGCCCTGAGCGCCGCGGCACCGATCGGGCTGGTGCTGCTGGCCGCCGTCCTCTGCCTCGCGGCGCTGGCCGGTGTCCGGCGCCGGGACGTCCCGGCGTGATCCCGTAGGTTGGGCCCACTGTGCTGCCCGCCGTCACCGCCACCCGCTACGTCACCCCGCTGCGCGAGGGTGGCTCGCTGCCCGGGCTCATGGAGGCCGACGACCTCGGCACGTACGTGGTCAAGTGGCGGGCCGCCGGGCAGGGCGTGAAGGTCCTGGTCGCCGAGGTGGTGTGCGGGGAGCTGGCCCGTGCGCTGTCGCTGCCGGTGCCGGCGCTGGTCACCGTGGACGTCGCCCCCGAGTTGGCCGTGGGGGAGCCCGACCCGGAGGTGCAGGAACTGCTCCAGCGCTCGGCCGGGACCAACCTCGGCCTGGACTACCTGCCGGGCGCGCTGGACTTCGAGGCCGGCGTCGCCTCGGTGGAGCCGGAGCTGGCCGGCCGGGTGCTGTGGTTCGACGCGCTCGTC
This sequence comes from Geodermatophilus sp. SYSU D00965, assembly GCF_054050075.1. Classification (NCBI taxonomy): domain Bacteria; kingdom Bacillati; phylum Actinomycetota; class Actinomycetes; order Geodermatophilales; family Geodermatophilaceae; genus Geodermatophilus; species Geodermatophilus sp. SYSU D00965. Next base: position 170,159 of record NZ_JBJGYQ010000006.1, read on the forward strand.
GGCAACGTCGACCGTTCCTGGCGCAACCCCAACATGCTCTTCTGGCACGGCCGGCTGCAGCTGATCGACCACGGCGCCGCGCTCACCTTCCACCACCACTGGCCCGGTGCCGCCGCCGCGGTCGCCCGGCCCTACGACGCCGGACAGCACGCGCTGGTCGAGTGCGAGCCGCAGGTGGCCGACGCCGACGCCGCCCTCGCGCCGCGGGTCACCCGGCCGGTGCTCGAGGCGGTGCTGGGCCAGGTGCCCGACGCGTGGCTGGAGGGGCCGACGCCGGAGGAGGGCCCGGACGCCGTCCGCGCCCGCTACGCCGACCAGCTGCTGGCGCGGCTGGCTGCCCGGGACGCCTGGCTGCCGCCGCTGGTGGCCACCGCGGCCGCGGGCGGGTCCCGCCGCCGGACGCCGCGCGGGGAGAACCGGCCGTCCTGGCTGGGCCCGCCGCCGCCGGAGGGGGTCACCCAGCGATGAGCCGGGAGACCTTCGAGTACGCGGTGCTGCGGGTGGTCCCACGCGTGGAGCGGGGCGAGTCGCTCAACGCCGGGGTGCTGGTCTACTGCCGGCAGCGCGACTACCTGGGGTCGCGGGTGCACCTCGACGTCGACCGGCTGCGCGCGCTGGACCCCACCGCCGACGCCGATGCGATCCGCGGGGCGCTGCAGGCCGCCGCGGACGTCTGCGCGGCCGACCCCGCGTCCGGTGCGGCCGGCCGCGAGGCGCTGGGGTCGCGGTTCCGCTGGCTGACCGCGCCGCGCAGCACCGTCGTCCAGCCGGGGCCGGTGCACACCGGGCTGACCGAGGACCCGGCCGCCGAGGCCGACCGGCTGCTTCGGCTGCTCGTCCTCCCGATCGAGGGCTGACCCCCCGATCAGCCGTTCGCCGGTCGGCGTACCGAGAGAACCGGGACGGTCAGCCAGACGAGCGCACCCAGCAGCTTGGCGCCGTCCTCGAGTAGAAAGGCGTGCCGCAGGAGCTGGTCGACGAAGACCGAAGCCCCGAGGAACACGGCACCGAGGAGGAAGGCCGCCGTCGCTGCGGCCCGAGGCCGGCGGAGGAAGGCCAGCGACAACGCTGCGGCCGCGAGGGCGTACACGACCATGAAGGCGATCTGCGGGACACCGTTCTGCGGTCCGACCTCGTCGTGCACCTGCAGCGCGTCATCGGCCATGAGGAGGGCGGCGAGGGCCGCCAGTCCCCCCAGCCGTCGCCGCTCGTCCTCCTCGAGCCATGCGGCGAAGGCAGCCAGTGCTGTCACGCCGGCCCAGACCGTGGTGGTGAAGAGGCTGAGCGCGCCGGTGTACCACGGCATGCCCGCCGTCACCTGCACGTCCCGGGTGAAGGTCCCCACGGGCTCGTCGAACCGCTCGGCTGCCAGCACCGTTGCGATCAGAGCGAGGGCGCCGATCGCCAGGGCGGCGGTGACCGGCTTCCAGAGTGCCGTCATGCTGGTCGAGCGGATCCGCTGTCGCTCTGCCGGCCGTGCCGGAGTCACGCCCGTCCGCCGCTGCACGTGGTGAGGGAGCTCCGTCACGACGTCGGACCGGGGTCGACGAGGTGTGGCGTGAGTCGCATCTGACGGAGGGTAGTCAGGTGCGGCGGCGCTCGGCGCTGTCGACCGGGATCCGGTGAACACACTCCGCCGATCGGGTGACAGGCGGGTGGACGACCGTCCGGGCGGCCCGACGAACGGCGGCAGCTGCCAACAGCAGGATGGCATCACCCCGCGCTCGGCCGTGGTCGTCCCGAGGACGACGGTGGCGTCATCGGCACCGGACCCCTACGGGGCCGAGGACGGCCGCGGCCCACCAACGGGTGAGTGTGCCCGCCGGCGCTCCAGTCGGTGCCCTCGCGTGCCGACGAGACCCGAGAACGAGTCTCGTGCGGTGAGGGAGTGTCATGACCCGGTTGCGACAGGTGGCGGTCCGGCTCGGCCTGGTGCTGGTGCTGCTCGTCGTGGGCGGTGCGGCCACCCTGGCGACCGCGCCCCCCGCGGCGGCGGCGATGGCGGCCCCGTCGATCAAGCTGGCCTACGGGGACCGCTCGCTGACCGTGGCCTGGGGCAAGGTCACCGGCGCCACCGGGTACCAGGTCCAGTACAGCACCAGCTCGTCGTTCAGCCGGCCGGTCACGCTCGACGCCGGGACCCGCTCGTCGCTGTTCGTGAAGAACCTGCGCAACGGCACCAGGTACTACGCCCGCGTCGTCGCGCGCGCCGGGACGGCCAAGGCCGTGAGCCGGGTGCTGTCGGCGCTGCCGGACGACGGCTACCCCGCCGAGCTGGAGGTCACCGCGGTCCCGGCGGGCGCCCACGCCGTCCGGGTCAGCTGGACCGGTCAGGGCCGGGCGACGAAGGTCGGCGTGCTGGCCGGGGCGGAGGGCAGCCTGACGCGGCTGCCGTTCCACACGGGCTGGTACCCCGCGACCACCACGTCGGTCGTGGTCACCGTGCCCACGGCCCTGCGCGAAGAGCTCGGCACCGGCTCCGGGAACCCGATCTTCGTGAAGGTCGCCGTCTACAACTCGATGACGGCCGGGACCGCGATGCCGACCGTCAAGAACGAGGCCGCCTCCTACCGGCTCTCGCCGGCCGGCACGTACGCCTACGCGGGCACCACGACCCCGACCGGGGCGCGGCTCCGGGTGGCGTCGCTGAACGTGCACAGCGTGGCGGCCAGCGCGTCGCTGCGGGGCTACACCTGGAAGGACCGGCGCGGCCGGGTCGCGGCGGAGATCGCCTACTCGCGTGCCTCCGTCGTCGCGGCCCTCGAGGCCACCACGGCCGACGCCGGGCTGGGCAACGGTCTCCGGCAGTGGGAGGACCTGCGCGACCTGCTGGCCAAGCCCGCCAACGGCGGCTACGCCATCGCCAACAGCGTGACCAGCGCGACCCGCAACGGCGCGCAGAACACCACCGTCGGCGCGCACCTGTTCTACGACCCCGACGTCGTGACGCGGGAGGCCGGCGGGTTCGTCTCGCCGCGGGACAAGCTGGACATCGCGTGGCCGTCCGGCCTGACCGACCGGTACTTCTCCTGGGCCCGGTTCCGGGTCAAGGCGACCGGTGCGACCTTCTACGCCGCCGCGGTGCACCTGCCGGCCGACGCGGGGACCACCAGCTACGCCGCCCTGCGGAACCGGGAGGCCGTGGCCATCGACCGCTACCTGACGGGGCTGGCGGGCGGCCGGCCGGTGCTGCTCATGGGCGACCTCAACTCCAGCTTCGCCGAGATCACCACCGGTCCGGAGCAGCAGCTGCGCGCCCGCGGCTACTACGACACCTCGGCGGCGCCCAGCCGGGCCAACCCGCGCGTGAGCACCGCCAACATCACCCGGCAGGTCGACAACCTGGGCATCCGCGGCTACCCGACCCGGCCCTACGTCTACCAGTACCCGGCGCCGCGCATCGACTACATCATGATCAAGAACTCGCCGGGCGCGTGGAGGTACAGCAACCAGCTGGTGCTCGTCGACGGCCGCTTCGACCGCGCCTACCAGGGGTCGGACCACAACCTGCAGTGGGCGGAGGTCGGCATCCGCTGACGCCCCGCGGGGAATCGGCCCTCAGCCGGGGTAGAGCGCGTCGATCCGGCGGGCCAGCTCGAGGTCGAGCTCGGTCACCCCGCCGACGGAGTGGGTGGCCAGCGTCAGGTGCAGGGTGCGCCAGCGCAGGTCGACGTCCGGGTGGTGGTCCATCTGCTCGGCCACGAAGCCGATGCGCACGACCGCGGCGACAGCGTCCGGGAAGCCGGGCAGCTCGACGCTGCGCCGGATGCCCTCGCCGTCCCCGCTCCACAGCGGCAGCGCGGAGAGCGCGGCGGTGAGCTCGTCGGGGGACAGGCGCGGCGGTCGGGGCACGCCGGTCAGTCTGCCGTGCTGGAAGGGCCTCGTTACAGGGTCCCGCGGCGCGCGGAGCGTGGCGCGGGGTGGAACGAGGTCCTTCGTCAGAGGTGCAGGCCGCACTCCGTCTTGTTCCGGCCGGCCCAGCGACCGGCGCGCGGGTCCTCTCCCGGGGCCACCGGACGGGTGCAGGGCGCGCAGCCGATCGAGGCGTAGCCGATCTCCTGCAGCGGGTTGACCGGCACCTGGTGCTCGGCGATGTAGGCGTCCACGTCGTCCTGGGTCCAGGCGGCGAGCGGGTTGACCTTCACCATGCCGCGCTTGGCGTCCCAGTCGACCACCTTGGTGTCCGCGCGGGTGGCCGCCTCGTCCCGGCGCACGCCCGAGCCCCACGCGGTGTACCCGGCCAGCACCCGGGCCAGCGGCGCGACCTTGCGCAGCGAGCAGCACAGGTCCGGGTCGCGCTCGTGCAGCCGCGGTCCGTGCTCGGCGTCCTGCTCGGCGACCGTCTGCGGCGGCGTGACGTTGACCAGCGTGATCGGCAGGACGGCGCTGATCCAGTCGCGGGTGCCGATCGTCTCGGCGAAGTGGTAGCCGGTGTCGAGGAAGACCACGTGCACCCCGGGGAAGGCCCGGCTCGCCAGGTGGGCCAGCAGCCCGTCGGCCATGGACGACGTGACGGCGAAGTCGTCGCCGAAGGTCTCCCCGGCCCAGCGCAGCACGGCGAGCGCCTGCTCGACCGGGTCGGCGATGCCCTCGAAGCGGGCGTCGGCCTCGGCGGCGAGCTCCGGCGTGGGCCGGACGGCGGTCGTCATGGGTGGTGCACTCCTGTCCCGGTGAGGCGGACGGTGAAGGTCCGGAGGCAGGCGGCGCAGTGCCACTCGCTCCCGTCCCCGTGCGGGGTCAGTTCCTCGTCCCCGCAGTACGGGCAGAAGAACACGGGCAGGTCCCGTGTCCTTCCCTCCCGCGGTTGCTCCTCCATCTCAGAGCAGCCAGGCCTCTTCTGCACGGGCGACGTAGGCGGCGAAGGTCTCGCCGTCCTCCCGCCGCTCGAGGTAGCCGCGCAGCACGCGCTCGCAGTAGTCGGCGGTCTCGGCCTTGGTCACCTTGTGGCCGCGGAACTTGCGGCCGAAGGAGGCTCCGACGCCGAGGTGGCCGCCCAGGTGCACCTGGAAGCCCTCCACCATCTCGCCGGAGTCGTCGCGCACCATCGAGCCCTTGAACCCGATGTCGGCGGTCTGGAACCGGGCGCAGCTGTTGGGGCAGCCGTTGACGTTGATGCCGATCGGCTCGTCGAAGTCCGGCAGCCGCTTCTCCAACTCCGCGTACAGGTCCTGGGCGTGCTGCTTGGTCTCGACGATCGCGAGCTTGCAGAACTCCAGGCCGGTGCAGGCCATGGTGCCGCGGCGGAAGGCGCTCGGCCGCACCAGCAGGTCGTGCTCGGCCAGCGAGGCGACGAGGTCCTCCACGCGCTCGTCGGGCACGTCGAGGATGACCATCTTCTGCTGCGTCGTCGTCCGGGTCCGCCCCTGCCCGTGCTCGTCGGCGAGCTCGGCGATGCGGGTCAGCAGGCTGCCGCTGATCCGGCCGGTGCGCAGCGCGAACCCGACGGCGTTGAGGCCGTTCTTCTGCCGGGCGACGCCGACGTGGTCGCGGGTGGCGTGCTTCGGGGCCGCGGCCGCCGGGCCGTCGGGGAGGGGCTGGTGGAGGTACTCGTCCTCCAGCACCTGACGGAACTTCTCCGGGCCCCAGTCGGCCATGAGGAACTTGATCCGCGCGCGGTTGCGCTGCCGGCGGTAGCCGTAGTCGCGGAAGATCGAGGTGCACGCGGCCCACACCTCGGTCACCTGGTCGGGCCGGACGAAGACGCCGACCCGCTGGGCGAACATGGGGTTGGTGGACAGGCCGCCGCCGACCCACAGGTCGTAGCCGGCCTCGCCGGCCTCGTTGCGGACGCCGACGAAGGAGACGTCGTCGATCTCCGGCTCGGTGCAGTGGTCGACGCAGCCGGACATCGACGTCTTCCACTTGCGCGGCAGGTTGCTGAACTCGGGGCTGCCGACGTACTTGGCGACGGTCTGCGCCATGACGTCGCTCGCGTCGATGACCTCGTCCTCGAGGACGCCGGCCAGCGGGCAGTTGAGCATCCCGCGCGGGGTGTCGCCGCACGCCTCGGTGGTGGTCAGGCCGACCGCCTCGAGCCGGCGCCAGATCTCCGGCACGTCCTCGATGCGGATCCAGTGGTACTGGATGTTCTGCCGGTCGGTGACGTCGGCGACGTCGCGGCCGAACTCGGTGCTGATGCCCCCGATGGTGCGCAGCTGCGCGCTGGTCAGCGATCCGCCGTCGGTGCGCACCCGCATCATGAAGTAGGAGTCCTCGAGCTCCTCGGGCTCCAGCACGGCGGTCTTGCCGCCGGGGATGCCCTGCGCCCGCTGGGTGTAGAGCCCCATCCAGCGCATGCGGCCGCGCAGGTCGCTCGGGTCGATGCCCCCGAAGCCGGTGTGCGCGTAGATGTCGAGGATGCGCTGACGGACCTCGAGGCCGTCGGAGTCCTTCTTCATCCGCTCGTTGGGGTTGAGCGGCTCGCGGTAGCCCAGCGCCCACTGGCCCTGGCCACGCTGCGGGCGGTTGCTGGTGCGGGGGGTGGTCACGAGGGCACTTCCTTCTGCGCCGTCCGTCCGGGCGCCGGGACCGGGACGGGGAGGGGGCGCTGCCAGATCGGGGGGCGCAGCCGATCGCTGCGCGGGGAGCCGGGTGTCAGCGCGCGAGGCGACAGACCGCGCTGCTGACCAGCGCCAGATCGATGTGACGGCGCGCCACGAGCAGGAGGCGGCGATCGGTCACGCGCTCCATGGTCCCACACCCGGCGGGACCGGAGGAGTGTGACTCAGGAGACAGCCGCGGTCGTCTCGTCGAGGGCGGCACGGATGCGGGCGACGGACTCCGCCAGCGGGGTCACCGAGGTGTCGATGACCACCTCGGCGCGCACCGGTGGCTCGTACGGGTCGTCGATCCCGGTGAAGCCCGGGATCTCCCCGGCCCGGGCGCGCGCGTACAGGCCCTTCACGTCCCGGCCCTCGCACACCTCCAGCGGCGTGGCGAGGTGGACGAGCACGAAGCGGCCGTGCTCCTCGACGAGCGCGCGGGCCTCCTCACGGGCCGCCTCGTACGGGGCGATGGCCGCGACGACGACCGTCCCGCCGTGCTTGACGACCTCGCCGGCGACGAAGCCGATCCGCCGGATGTTGAGGTCGCGGTGCTCGCGCGAGAAGGACAGCTCGCTGGACAGGTGCGTGCGGACGACGTCGCCGTCCAGGACGGTCACCGGTCGGCCCTCGGCCTCCAGGTCGGCGACGAGCGCGTCGGCGATGGTGGACTTCCCCGCGCCGGACAGCCCCGTGAGGAACACGGTGACGCCGCGCTGCTGCGTGCCTGCCATGCCGTCAGTCTCACCCAGGCGCGGGGAGGGCCGTGGACCCGGGCTCACTCGGGGCGGTCCTGGGCGAAGGACCGCCACGCCTCCTCCAGGGCGGCCAGCTCGGCGACCGGCCCGGGCAGCTTGCCGGCGACCACGTCGGCGAGGGTGACCTCCTCCAGCACCCGCCGGTAGGCCTCGCGCGCCGCCACCCACACCGACGCCAGCGGCGCGGCGTGGCCCGGGTACTCGACGTCCTCCGGCCGCTGACCGTGGACCTCGGCGAGGAACCCCTGCTCGACCCGCATGACCCGCGCGATGGAGATCTCCTGCGGCGGCAGCGCGAGCCGGTAGCCGCCCTCCCGGCCCCGCTGGCTGGTCACCAGCCGGGCGTGCTGCAGGTCGCCGAGGATGGACTGGAGGAAGCGGCCGGGGATGTCCTGCGCGGTGGCGATGCGGTCGCAGGTGAGGGCGCCGGGCGCCGCCGCGGCCAGTTCGACGGCGGCGCGGACGGCGTAGTCCACCCGGGCGGTGATGCGCACGAGGGCCATCCTGCCCTGTCTGCCAGTGTTGACCCGTGTCCCAGCTGCGATTCACCACCCTGGTGGAGGCGCCGCTGACCGTGGCGTTCGACGTCGCCCGCTCCCTGGGCCGCCCGTGGCGCGAGCCGTTGGAGGAGGTCGTCTCGGTCCGGCCGCTGCGGGACGTGTACGCCGCGGCCCCCGACCGGGGCTGGCGCTGGCTCACCCACTCCCGGCGGTTCACCGCGACCGGCGCGGGCACGCTCGTCGACGAGCAGGTCGACTGGGCGACCACGCTGCCGGGGCCGCTGGGCTGGGTGCTCGACCGGCTGCTGCGGCGGCGGGTGCTGCGCGCGATGCAGGCGCACCTCGACGCCTACGCGGCCGCGGCGGCCCGGCGGGCGCTCGACGTCGTCCAGGTGGTCGGGGCCGCGCTGGTCGAGGGCGACCGGGTCCTGGTGGCTCAGCGCTCCGGCGGGCCCTACGACGGCTTCTGGGAGTTCCCCGGGGGCAAGGTGGAGCCGGGGGAGGACGACCTCGCGGCGCTGGTGCGCGAGATCGCCGAGGAGCTGGGGGTGGCCGTCGTCCCCCAGGCGTTCCTCGGCGAGGTCGTCCTCGACGGCGTGGTGGCCGGCGGGCTGCCGGGGGCGTCGACCCTGCGGGTGTGGTGGGGCCGGATCGCCGAGGGGCAGGAGCTCACCGCGCACGAGCACGCGGAGCTGCGCTGGCTGACCGCCGGCGAGCTCGAGGGGCTGGACTGGATCCCGGCCGACCGCCCGCTGCTGCCCGCCGTCCGCGCCCTCCTCGCCCGCCTATGACACGCCGCGGGCGCCATCCCGGTGAGGAACGGCGCCCTGGTGACGTGTTGGAACGGCCCCGCTGCAGGGACCCGCGCCGAGCCTGCGAGGCGTGGGGGGCAGCGGGGCCCTTCTACTACTTGAAGACGTCCTTGACCTTCTCGCCGGCCTGCTTGAGGTTGCCCGATGCCTGGTCGGCCTGGCCCTCGGCCTGGAGGTCGCGGTCGCCGGTCGCGTTGCCGACGGCCTCCTTGCCCTTGCCGGACAGCTCCTCGGCCTTGTTCTTCATCTTGTCCATGCCGCTCATGTCGGTCTCCTCTCCTCGGTCGAGTGGGGGTGGTACCCCGACCGGGCGATCCCGACACCCGGGCGCCTGCGCGGCGTAAGTCTTGCGGCGGTGCGGGTCCTCGGCCGCAACTCCTGCGGGTGGAGGGGGGGGTTGGTCTCTGCAAGTGGCATTCCACCCTGTGAGATCCTGAGCAGAGGTCACAAGTCGATGACGGTCGTGGACGCTCTTCGCGAGGCCCGCCTAGGGTCCGGCGACGTACCGGCCAGACTCTCGGTACCTGTCAGCACGACCCCCGGCGGCCGGCCTCAGGCGCTGGCTGCTGGAGAACCAGTCCGTTCCCCCCGCGCAGCGGGACGAGGGAGGCATTGCACGTGAAGTTGAGCAAGCGCTCTGCTGCGCTCATCGCCGTCGGTCTGACCGGCGCGATGGTCCTGTCCGCCTGTGGCGGCAGCGACGACGGTGGCGGATCCGGCGATGGCGGCGCGGGCGGCGGCACGTTCACCGCTTACATCGGTGAGCCGAAGAGCCCCCTCGTGCCGGGCAACACCACCGAGAGCGAGGGCGCCAAGGTCATCGCCGCGCTCTGGACCGGCCTGGTCACGTACTCCGCCGAGGGTGAGGTCGAGTACAACGGCGTCGCGGAGTCGATCGAGTCCGACGACAACCAGAACTGGACGATCACGCTCAAGGACGGCTGGACGTTCCACGACGGGACGCCGGTCGACGCGCAGTCCTTCGTCGACGCCTGGAACTACACCGCCAACCCCGCCAACGCGCAGGACGGCGGCTCCTACCTGTCCCGCATCGCCGGGTTCCAGGAGCTCCAGGACGGCGCCGCGCAGGAGCTGAGCGGGCTGGCGGTCGTCGACGAGCGCACCTTCACGGTGGCGCTGGGCGCACCGTTCCGGCTCTTCCCGGCGGTCGTCGGCTACAGCTCGTTCGACCCGCTGCCGGACGCCTTCTTCGAGGACCCGGAGGCCTTCGGCACCCGCCCGATCGGCAACGGCCCCTTCCAGGCCGACAGCGAGTACGTCCCCGGCCAGGGCATCACCCTGACCCGGTACGACGACTACGCCGGTGACGACAAGGCCCAGGCCGACGGCATGGAGTTCGTCGTCTACGCGGACTCGGCCACCGCCTACACCGACGCGCAGGACGGCAACGTCGACATCGTCGACGTCATCCCGCCGGACGTCATCGAGTCGGCCAGGGACTCCTTCGGGGACGGGTTCATCGAGACCGAGGTCTCGCAGATCACCTACCTCGGCATGCCGACCTACGACCCGCGCTTCGCCGACAAGCGGGTCCGCCAGGCCATCTCGATGGCCGTCGACCGGCAGGCGATCTCCGACGCCATCTTCTCCGGGACCCGGTCCCCGGCCGACTCGTTCGTCTCGCCGGTCGTCGACGGCTACCGCGAGGGCGCCTGCGCCTACTGCACCTTCGACGTCGACCGGGCCAACCAGCTCCTCGACGAGGCCGGGTTCGACCGCAGCCAGCCGGTCGACCTGTGGTTCAACGCCGGTGCCGGCCACGACGCGTGGATGGAGGCGGTGGGCAACCAGCTGCGGCAGAACCTCGGCGTGGACTTCCAGCTGCAGGGGAACCTGGACTTCTCCCAGTACCTGCCGCTGGGTGAGCAGAAGGGCTTCACCGGTCCGTTCCGGTACGGCTGGAGCTTCGACTACCCGGCTGCGGAGAGCTACCTGACCCCGCTCTTCTCGCCGTCGTCGTTCCCGCCCATCGGCTCGAACTACAGCTTCTACTCCAACCCGCAGGTCGACGCCCTGATCGCGCAGGGTGACTCGGCGGCCAGCGAGGACGAGGCCATCGCCGCCTACCAGCAGGCCGAGGACCTCATCGCCGAGGACATGCCGAACATCCCGATGTTCTTCACCAAGATCCAGACGGTGCACACCGAGAACGTGGACAACGTCCGGATCGACCTGTTCCAGCGGCCGGTGTGGTCGGAGGTCACCGTCACCGGCTGACGCCGAGCAGGACCGCACCACCCGCCGGGGGCGCCCGTCCGAGCAGGACGGTCGCCCCCGGCGGCGCACGTGCCCCGTACCGGGCACGATGGACTCCGTGCCACCGGCCGATCCCGCGCTGGCACGACGACCCGAGGGGGACCATGGGCCGCTACGTCGCGCGCCGCCTGCTGCTCACCATCCCGGTACTGCTCGGCGCGTCCTTCCTGATCTTCGGGATGGTGTACGCCCTCCCGGGCGACCCCATCCGGGCCCTCGCCGGGGACCGCCCCGTCTCACCCGCGGTCGTCGAGGTCCTCCGTGAGCGGTTCCACCTCAACGACCCGCTGTGGGTGCAGTACTGGGAGTACCTCAAGGGCCTCTTTCAGGGCGACCTGGGCACGGACTTCCGCGGTCGGCCGGTCCTCGACACGATCGAGCGGACCCTCCCGGTCACCGTCAAGCTCGCCCTCGTCGCCGTGGTCTTCGAGGCGGTCATCGGTCTCGTCGCCGGCGTGCTCGCCGGCATCCGCCGCAACAGCTTCTTCGACAACCTGGTGCTGGTGTCCACCACCCTGGTGGTCTCGATCCCCATCCTGGTGCTGGCCTTCATCGCCCAGCTGCTGTTCGGCCTCAAGCTCGGCTGGTTCCCCATCGCCGGCACCCGCGAGGGCCTCTACAGCTACATCCTCCCGGGCCTGGTGCTCGCCTCCGGCTCGCTGGCCTACGTGGCCCGGCTGACCCGCACCAGCGTCGCGGAGAACCTGCGCGCCGACTACGTCCGGACGGCGAAGGCCAAGGGCCTGCCCAACCGGACGGTGATCGTCCGGCACACGCTCCGGAACAGCCTGATCCCGGTGGTCACCTTCATCGGCGCCGACATCGGCACGCTGCTCGGCGGCGCGATCGTCACCGAGACGGTCTTCAACCTGCCCGGCATCGGGCGCGAGGTCTTCGACTCCGTGCGCTCCCAGGAGGGCGCGGTCGTCGTCGGCATCGTGACGTTGATGGTCTTCTTCTTCATCTTCTTCAACCTGGTGGTCGACGTGCTCTACGCCGTCCTCGACCCGAGGATCCGCTATGACTGATCAGCAGCAGATGGACCTGCGGCACGACGAGGTCGAGGCCGGCACCACCACCGGGCTGGCCGCGCCGTCGGTCGACGTCACCGAGGCGCGGCAGAACAGCCTGTGGAGCGACGCCTGGGGCGAGCTCAAGCGCAACCCGCTGTTCTGGATCGGCGCCGTGCTGTGCCTGGTCTTCGTCCTCATGGCGATCGTGCCGCAGCTGTTCGCCCGCGGCGTCGACCCGCGGGCCTGCGACCTGGCCAACTCCAAGGCGCTGCCCTCGGCCGACCACTGGTTCGGCTACGACGTGCAGGGCTGCGACTACCTGGCCAACGTCGTCTACGGGGCCCGCAACTCGCTGATCATCGGCGTGTTCGCCGTCCTCGTCGTCCTGGTGCTCGGCGTCGTCGTCGGGGCCATCGCCGGCTACTTCGGCGGGGTGACCGACGGGGTGCTGTCGCGGATCGCCGACATCTTCTACGCGCTGCCGCTCATCCTCGGCGCGCTGGTGCTGCTGCGGGTGGGCCCCGAGACGAGCATCCCGATCATCAACAGCCGGGGTCCCGGCGCGGTGGCGCTGGCCCTGGCGCTGTTCGGCTGGATGACGGCCATGCGGCTGGTGCGCTCGCAGGTGATCGCGGTGAAGAGCTCCGACTACGTCGCCGCGGCCCGGGCCATGGGGGCGTCGAACAGCCGGATCCTGGTCCGGCACATCCTCCCGAACGCGGTCGCCCCGGTGCTCGTCTACACGACCATCACCATCGGGGTGCTCATCGCCGCCGAGGCGACACTGACCTTCCTCGGCGTCGGGCTGCAGCGGCCGGCGATCTCCTGGGGGCTGCAGATCGCGACCGGCCAGGACTCCATCCGCAGCGCCCCGCACCTGGTGCTGTTCCCCAGCATCGTCCTGACCCTGACCGTGATGGCCTTCATCATGATGGGCGACGCCCTGCGCGACGCCCTGGACCCGAGGCAGCGCGCATGACCCACCCCGACCTGTCCGACGCGACCGCCCCGGCGCCCGAGGCGGGGGCCCCGGTGCTCGAGGTCGACGACCTGCACGTCGAGTTCCGCACCCGCTCCGGCGTGGTCAGCGCCGTCAACGGCGTCAGCTACAGCCTGGCGGCGGGGGAGACGCTGGCCATCCTCGGCGAGTCCGGGTCCGGCAAGTCGGTCTCCGCGCAGGCGATCATGGGCATCCTCGACACCCCGCCCGCGGTGATCACCGGCGGCGGGATCTGGTTCGACGGCAAGGACCTGCTCGAGCAGTCCCCCGAGGAGCAGCGGAAGGTGCGCGGCCCGGGGATCTCGATGATCTTCCAGGACGCCCTGTCGTCGCTGAACCCCGTGTACAGCGTGGGCTACCAGATCGGCGAGATGTTCCGCGCCCACCGCGGGATGTCGAAGAAGGACGCCAAGAAGCGCGCCGTCGAGCTGATGGACCGCGTGCGCATCCCGGCGGCCGCCTCCCGGGTGAACGACTACCCGCACCAGTTCTCCGGCGGCATGCGCCAGCGGGTCATGATCGCCATGGCGATCGCCCTCGACCCCCGGGTGCTCATCGCCGACGAGCCCACGACCGCCCTCGACGTCACCGTGCAGGCGCAGGTCATGGACCTGCTCAAGGACCTGCAGCGGGAGACCGGGATGGGGCTGATCCTCATCACCCACGACCTGGGCGTGGTCAACGAGGTGGCCGACAACGTCGCGGTCATGTACGCCGGGCGGATCGTCGAGCGGGGCACCGTGGACGACGTCTTCTCCGACCCGGCGCACCCCTACACCGACGGGCTGATGAGCTCGGTGCCGCAGGTGGAGGCCAAGGGCGGGCGGCTGCTGCCGATCGCCGGCCAGCCGCCGAACCTCGCCGCGATCCCCAGCGGCTGCCCGTTCCACCCGCGGTGCTCGCGCCGCCGGCTGGGTGCCGACGCGGCCCCCGGCCGGGAGTGCGCCACCGACGTCCCGCCGCTGCGCCTGGTCGTCCCGGGCCGCGAGGCGGCCTGCCACTACAGCGAGGAGGTCCTCGGTGCCTGACGACAGCTCCGGGAGCACCGCGGCGAGCAACGAGCGAGGAGCGCACCGGCGCGCGGTGCCTGACGACGGCTCCGGGAGCACGGCCGCCACGACCGCGGGCCGGCGCGGCGCCATCGGCGAGACGCTGCTGGAGATCCGTGACCTGAAGAAGCACTTCCCGCTCACCCAGGGCGTGGTCTTCAAGCGGACCATCGGTCACGTCCGCGCCGTGGACGGCGTCAACCTGACCATGCGCCGCGGCGAGACCGTCGGCCTGGTGGGGGAGTCGGGCTGCGGCAAGTCGACGGTGTCGAAGTTGCTGGTCGCGCTGGAGAAGCCGACCGCCGGGTCGATCGTCTACAAGGGCAAGGACGTCGCGAAGCTCGGCGGCCGTGCGCTCAAGGACTACCGCCGCGAGGTCCAGATCATCTTCCAGGACCCGTACGCGTCGCTGAACCCGCGGATGACCGTGGGCGACATCGTCGCCGAGGGCTGGGCCGTGCACTCCGACGTCGCCCCGCGCAAGGGCCGGCTGCAGCGCACCCAGGAGCTGCTCGACCGGGTCGGGCTCAACCCCGACTACGTCAACCGCTACCCGCACCAGTTCTCCGGTGGCCAGCGGCAGCGCATCGGCATCGCGCGGGCCCTCGCCCTGCAGCCGGAGATCATCGTCTGCGACGAGCCGGTGTCGGCCCTCGACGTCTCGGTGCAGGCGCAGGTGGTCAACCTGCTCGAGGACCTGCAGGACGACTTCGGCCTGTCCTACCTGTTCATCGCGCACGACCTGTCGGTGGTGCGGCACATCTCCGACCGGGTCGCGGTGATGTACCTCGGCAGCATCGTCGAGGAGGGCACCGACGAGCAGGTCTACACCTCGCCGTCGCACCCCTACACGCAGGCGCTGCTGTCGTCGGTGCCGCTGCACGAGCCGGCCCTGCGCGGGCAGAAGGACCGGATCCTGCTGCAGGGCGACGTCCCCAGCCCGGCCAACCCGCCCTCGGGCTGCCGGTTCCGCACCCGCTGCTGGAAGGCCCAGGACATCTGCGCGGAGGAGGCCCCGGCGCTGGTCGATCGCGGCCAGGGCCACCCGTCGGCGTGCCACTTCGCCGAGGCCCGCACGGTCGTCCCCGTCGACGCGGAGTAGCAGTACCCGACGATCACGGGGCCGGATCCACTCCCGGGGTGCCCGGGGTGGTCCCGGGGCCATGATCGCGGCTCGTCAGGACCCGGGGAGAATGGCCGACCGTGACCGCTGACCGACGCCTGCTGCTCGTGCACGCCCACCCCGACGACGAGACGATCAACAACGGGGCCACGATGGCCCGCTACGTCGCCGAGGGGGCCGCGGTCACGCTGCTGACCTGCACCCTGGGCGAGGAGGGCGAGGTGCTCGTCCCCGAGCTCGAGCTGCTGGCCCCCGACCACGCCGACCAGCTCGGCGGGTACCGGATCAGCGAGCTCGGCGCGGCGATGGCGGCCCTCGGGGTGACCGACTGGCGCTTCCTCGGCGGCCCGGGGCGCTACCGGGACTCCGGGATGATGGGGACGCCGGCGAACGACAAGCCGCGCGCCTTCTGGCGGGCCGACCTCGACGAGGCGGTCGGGCACGCGGTCGCCGTCGTCCGGGAGGTGCGGCCGCAGGTCGTGGTGACCTACGACGAGAACGGCGGCTACGGCCACCCCGACCACATCCAGGCCCACCGCGTCGCCATGCGCGCGGTGGAGGCCGCCGCCGACCCCGGCTTCCGCCCCGACCTCGGCCCCGCGTGGGAGGTCACCAAGGTCTACTGGTGCTGCATGCCGCGCTCGGTGCTGCGCCAGGGCATCGAGGCGATGCGGGCGCTGGGCGAGGCGTCCCCGTTCGACTCGCTCGGTGAGGTCGACGAGATCCCGTTCGCCGTCCCCGACGAGCTGGTCGCCGCGGCCGTGGACGGCAAGGCGTACGCCGACCGCAAGGACGCCGCGATGCGCGCGCACGCCACCCAGATCACCGTCGACGGCCCGTTCTTCGCGCTGTCGAACAACCTCGGCCAGGAGGTCCTGGGCACCGAGTACTACCGGCTGGTCCGCGGGGAGCGCGGCCCGGTCGGACCCGACGGCTGGGAGGACGACCTGTTCGCCGGTCTCCCCGGATGATCCGCCGCACCGGGAGTGCGCTGCTGGTCGCGGTGCTCGCCGGGTGGCTGGCGCTGGTCGAGGTCTTCTGGCTGCCGCTGCGGGTGGCCGGGGTGCTGGTGCCCGTGTCGGTCGCCGCCGCCGTCGCGGGCAACCTGCTGCTCGTGCCGCTGGCCGCCCGGCTCACCGGGTCCCGGGTCCTCGCGGCGCTGCCGGCGCTGGTCTGGCTCACCGTCGCCGTCGCGGCCAGCATCCGGCGTCCCGAGGGCGACCTGCTGATCACCGGCGGCGGGTTCTCCGGCTTCGTCAACCTCGCCTTCCTGCTGCTGGGCGTGGTCGCCGCCGCCTTCGCCGTGGGCCGGGTGCTCGCTGCGCCGGTCAGCCGGCCGCGGAGCGGTAGTGGTAGCGGTGGTGCTCGATGAAGCCGGCCTTCCGGTAGAGGGCCCGGGCGGGGGCGTTGTCCGCCGAGACCTGGAGGTACACCCACTGCGCGCCGCGCCCGGCGGCCCAGCGCTGCACGGCGGCCATGACCGCCGTGGCCAGGCCGCGGCGGCGGTGCTCCTCCTCGACGGTGACCGCGGAGACCCCCAGCCACCCGTCGGTGAGCACCCCGCGCGCGACGGCGGCCAGCGGTGCCGGCGCGGGGTCGAGCCGGACCGAGGCGAAGACGACGTCCTCGGCGTTGGTGAGGACCGCGGGGGCCGACGGCGGCAGCGGCCGGCCGCGGTGCCGGTAGCCGGCCAGCCACGCGTCGTCGGGCACGGGGGAGAGGTCGACGGGGACGCCGTCCGCCGGGGGGACCGACAGCGGCGCGGTGAGCACCAGCACGTCCTCGTCCCGGTCCCAGCCGGCCTCGGCGAACGCGGCGTCGGCGGCCCGGGACTGGCGGCCGGGCAGCATCGCGACCGCGGGGAGGCCCCGCTCGGCGTACCAGGCGGCGACGGCGGCCACGGCGTCGGGCAGGGGCAGGCCGGGGTCGCCCACGACCAGGGCGGAGTTGGCCCGCCCGGTGAACCCGCCGGCGGCGCGGAGCAGCCACTGGCCCAGCGCGGCCTCCTCCGGCGCGCGCCAGCCCCGCGCCGCGAGGCGTTCGAGGTCGGCGACGTCGAGGGGCGAGCGGCTCTGTCCCATGGCCCGATCCTGCTGCCCCGCGGCGGGCCTCCCCCCGCGGGGGTGCGGCGGGCCACCCGTCGCGCCCGGCACGCGGGCGACGCGCCATACTGATCTCGCGAACGACGACCCCGGCGATCCGGCGGTCACTGCCTGCGCGTCCCCGGGAGGGAACCACCGTGACCTACGTCATCACCCAGCCCTGCGTCGACGTCCTCGACAAGGCGTGCATCGACGAGTGCCCGGTGGACTGCATCTACGAGGGCGACCGGATGCTCTACATCCACCCCGACGAGTGCGTGGACTGCGGCGCCTGCGAGCCGGTGTGCCCGGTGGAGGCCATCTACTACGAGGACGACGTCCCGGACAAGTGGAAGGACTTCTACAACGCCAACGTGGAGTTCTTCTCCGACCTGGGCAGCCCCGGCGGCGCCGCGAAGACCGGCAAGATCGCCAAGGACCACCCGCTCGTGGCCGCGCTGCCGCCCCAGGCGGAAGGGCACTGACGACCACCGTCGAGGGGACGGCGGCCGGCCGGCTGCCGGACTTCCCCTGGGACTCCCTGGTCGGGGCGCGGGCCAAGGCGGCCCGGCACCCGGGCGGCGTCGTCGACCTCTCCATCGGGACGCCGGTCGACGACACCCCTGACGTGCTCGCCGCGGCGCTGGCCGGTGCCGGCAACGCCCCGGGCTACCCGACCGCGCTGGGCACCACCGACGTGCGGACGGCGGCGGCGGAGTGGCTGCGGCGCCGGCTCGGCGTCCACCTGGCCGACCCGCTGGGTGCCGACCCGTCGGTGATCCCCACCATCGGCTCCAAGGAGCTGGTCGCGCTGCTGCCCACGATGCTGGGCCTGCGCGGCGGGGGCACCGTCGTCGTCCCCGAGGTCGCCTACCCGACCTACGAGGTCGGCGCGGTGCTGGCCGGCCTCGCGGTGCGCCGCACCGACACGCCGCCGGACGACGCGACCGGCATCGTGCTGGCCTGGCTGAACTCCCCGGGCAACCCGCACGGACGGGTCCTGACCGACGACCAGCTGCGGGCGTGGGTGGCGTGGGGCCGGGCGCACGGCATCCCGGTCGTCGCCGACGAGTGCTACATCACCCTCGGCTGGGACGTCGCGCCGCGCTCGATCCTGCACCCCGACGTCGCCGGGCCCGACCACACCGGCCTGCTGGCGGTGCACTCGCTGTCCAAGCAGTCCACCGCGGCGGGGTACCGGGCCGGTCTGCTGTCCGGGGACCCGACGCTGGTGCGAACCGTGTGGGAGGTCCGCCGGCACCTCGGCCTGCTGGTGCCCACCCCGGTGCAGGTCGCCATGACCGCCGGGCTGGCCGACGACGCGCACGTCGACGCGCAGCGGGAGCGGTACCGGGCGCGCCGGGAGCAGCTGGCCGCCGCGCTCCGGCGGGCCGGTGCCCGGATCGACCACTCCGAGGCCGGGTTGTACCTCTGGGTCACCCGGGACGAGGACTGCTGGACGACGATCGACTGGCTGGCCGGTCTCGGGATCGTCGCCGCCCCGGGCACCTTCTACGGGCCGGCCGGGGCCCGCCACGTGCGCATGGCGCTGACCGCGACCGACGACCGCATCGCCGCCGCGGTGGAGCGCCTGGCGGGCTGAGCTCCGTGGGGCGAGCCTGACGGCATGACCGCCGTCGTGGTCCCGCCCGCGCTGTCCGCGGCGGTGGGCGACGTCCACGGTGCGGTCGGGCGCGCGTGGCTCGCCGGCCTGCCCGCCGCGGTCGAGCGGGCGGCGGCGCGCTGGGCGCTCGACGTGGGGCTCCCCTTCCCGGCGACCTCCGCCTGGGTGGCCCCCGCCGTCCGGTCCGACGGCGCGGCGGTCGTGCTCAAGCTGGCCCCGGCCGGTGCGCTCGACTCGGAGGCGGCGACGCTGGCCGCGTGGCGCGGCTGCGGCGCGGTCGACCTGCTGGCCGCCGTGCCCGACGACGGCGGGACCGCGGCGCTGCTGCTGCGCGCCGCCCGGCCCGGCACGGACCTGTGCGGGCTGCCCGACGACGAGGCACTGCCCGTGCTGGCCGCGGTCGCCCGCCGGCTGCACGGCAGCGGTGCGGCACGCCCGGACGGCGTGCCCGACGGCCGGCGCCGGATCGCCCTCCTGCGCGACGGCCACCCGCTGGTGCCCGCGGGGTTGACCGCGCGGGCGGCCGACGCGCTCGAGCGGTTGCTGGCCACCGCGGCCGCCCCGGTGCTCTGCCACGGCGACCTGCACCCCGCCAACGTGCTGCGCGACGGGGAGGACTGGGTGGCGGTCGACCCGCACGGCGTGTGGGCCGAACCCGCGCTGGACGCGGGGACGGCGCTGCTCAACCCGCCGCGACCGTGGGCCGCGCTGCCCGGCCTCGCCGGGCTCGTGGACCGCCGGGTGACGCTGCTGGCCGCGGCGCTGGGGGTGCCGGCGGAGCGGGCCCGGGACTGGGGGCTGGTCAGCGCCGCGGTGGGGCTGGTGTGGACCGCGCAGGACCACCGCCGGGCCGACCCGCACCTGGCGGCCCTGGCCGGTGCGCTGAGCCGGCGCGGTGGTGGCCCCGTCCAGGGCACCGCCCCGGGCCTGCGAGGGGTGGGGCGGACGGGGTCCTTCGACTAGCCGGGGCCGAAGGTGGTGAGGAACCGATCGCGGAAGGTGTCCATCCGGGCCACGGGCGCGCCCGGCCCCGGGCGCAGCCCCTCCTGCCACCCCCAGCCGGCGACGCGGTCCAGCACGGCCCGGTCCCGGGTCACGACGGTGATCGGCACGTCCGCGCCGGCGTCGGCGGGGGTGACCAGCGGGGCCTGGTGGTCGCCGACGACGACGAGCACGAGGTCGTCGTCCCCGCGGGCGGTCACGAAGGAGACGAGGCAGCCGAGGGTGTACTCGACCGACCGGCGGTGGGCGTCCTGCAGACGGGACCGGTCGGCCCGCCAGAGGGCGTCCGGCTCGCCCTCGGCCGGCATGCCGTCGAAGACCGAGCCGTCGCCGACCTCGTCCCAGCCGACGATCCGGGGGATGAACTGCCAGGGCGCGTGACTGGTGGTGAGGACGACCTCCGCCATCAGCGGCGGGCGGTCCGGCGCGGCGTGCTCCAGGCGCTCGAAGGCGGCCAGGGTGAACTGGTCGGGGATGGTCGGCCAGCCGTGGTCCGGGCCGCGGTAGCCCAGGTCGGCGGCGGCGTAGACGCGGTCGTAGCCGTAGAACGCCGCCTCCGGCCACGCCCGGGTGGTCCCCGGCATCACCGCGACGGTGCGCCAGCCGGCGCGGTCGAAGGCGCGGGTCAGCGTGAGCCGGTCGGCGGCCACCAGCGTGCGGTAGCGCTCCTCGTCGTCGACCCACAGGCCGGACTGCAGCGTGGAGTGCGCCAGCCAGCTGTAGGCGCCGGTGGTGGGTGAGGTGAGGAAGGCGCTCCGGGCGGAGAACCCGGCCGCGGCCAGCCGCCCGGTGCCCTCGTCCAGCGCGGCGCCGACGCCGGGGTCCTGGGCCGCGGCCCTCCCGTAGCTCTCCACGACGGCCAGGACGACGTCCTTGCCGCGCAGCGCGGTCAGCAACTGCTCGCCGGGCACGCCGGCGAAGGCGTCCACCCCCACCTGCGCGGCGAAGGCCTGCCGGTCCCGCAGGTCCGCCCGCACCTGCGCCACCCGGTCGTGGACCATGGCCGCCGCGGTGGCGGCCGCGACGGGCACGTTGGGGACCAGCTGGGCGCCGAGCACGGCGCAGACCACCCACGCGGTGCCCAGCGCGGCCAGGGTCCGCGCCGCGGCCGACCGCCGCCGGCGGAGCAGCCGCGAGAGCCGCAGCACCGCGGCCGGCAGGAGCACGAGCACCGCGGCGGCGGTGCCGACCGCGGCGACCACGGCGCCGGTCGCCGCGGCGCGGCCGCTCGCCCCGTCGACGTAGGCCACCGCCAGGCCGATCGTCGTCCAGTCGACGACCGGGTCGAACGGCCGGCCGAGGAACGCGGTGAACCCCGCGTCGAGGACCTTGAGCAGGGCCAGTGCACCGAGGGCGAGCCCGCCGAGCACGGCGACGACCCGCCGGGACCGGCCCGGCACGACCAGCAGGACGGCGGCGCCGACGAGCCCCTCGACCGGGATGCGCACGAAGGCGCCGGGGGTCAGCGACGCCGGCTCGGGCGGGGCGACCAGGGCGACGAGCACGAGGCCGCCGGCCAGCGCGGTGACCGCCACCGCCAGGAACCGGCGCCACACCGCGGGCCCCGGGTCCTCGGCGGGTGCCGGGGAGCGGGTGTGCCGCCGCAGCCAGCGCACCGACCGGCCGAAGGACCAGACCAGCAGCGCCAGCGCCACCCCCACCAGCGCGGCCGCGACCGGACGGGGGAGCACGTCGGCGGCGGCGGTCACCAGGACGACGCCCTGCAGCGCGGCCACGGCCTTGGCGGAGCGCCGCGTCGGCAGCGGCGCCCGCAGCCACGGCGCGGCCCAGCTCGCCGCGACGAAGGCGTAGCGCATCGCGCCGATGACGAGCACCCACGGGCCCAGCGCCGTGGCCACGACGACGCTCAGGACCAGGACGAGGACGCTGTCGACCTCCATGTCGAAGCGGGCGCCGAGGGCCGACGTCGTCCCGCTGCGCCGCGCCACCCGGCCGTCCACCGCGTCGAGGGCCAGCGCGACCGAGGAGACGAGGACGAGGGCCGCGCGAGCGACGTCGCCGTCCCGGAGCCCGTCGGTGACCAGGGCGGCGGCGCCCCCCACCAGCACCGCGCGCGCCAGCGTGACCAGGTCGGCCGGTCCCAGCGTGGCGGTGCCGGCCCGCCGTGCGGCGGCGGCCAGCAGCACCCACAGACCGGTGCCGTACACGCCGCCGGCCACCCACCCCGCCGGCCCGAGCCCGGCCCCGGCCGAGAGCGCGGCGAGCAGGACCCCCAGGGCGCCGGCCGCGGCGGACAGTTGCAGTTCCGTCCGCACCCGGCCGGGCATCATCGGTGTGACTCTAGTCACAGCGCGTCGGCACGGACACACTGCCGGACACGGATCCGAGGCGTGGGTCCACGACCCCTCCGGGGAGGAGTGACGTGGATCGGACGGCGCGCGCCTTCTGGCTCCGGGCCCCCGGCGAGGGCGAGATCCGCACCGTCGCCGTCCCCCCGGCCGGGGACGGCGACGTCGAGGTGCGGACCCTGTGGTCGGGGGTGAGCCGGGGCACCGAGACGCTGGTCTTCCGCGGCGGGGTCCCGGAGAGCCAGCACACGGCGATGCGGGCGCCGTTCCAGGTCGGCGAGTTCCCGGGGCCGGTGGAGTACGGCTACCTCAACGTGGGCGTGGTCGAGCACGGCCCCGCCGACCTGCGGGGCCGGGCGGTCTTCTGCCTGTACCCCCACCAGACGCGGTACGTGGTGCCGGCCGCGGCGGTGACGCCGATCCCCGACGGGGTGCCACCGGAGCGCGCCGTCCTCGCCGGGACCGTGGAGACCGCGGTCAACGCGCTCTGGGACGCCGCTCCGCGGGTCGGCGACCGGATCGCCGTCGTCGGTGCGGGGATGGTGGGGTGCAGCGTCGCCGCGCTGCTGGCCCGCTTCCCGGGGGTCGAGCTGCAGCTGGTCGACGTCGACCCCGCGCGGGCGGCCGTCGCCGAGGCCCTCGGCGTCCGCTTCGCCCTCCCGGACGAGGCGGCCGGCGAGTGCGACCTCGTGGTGCACGCCAGCGCCACGGAGGCCGGGCTCGCCCGGTCCCTGGAGCTGCTCGCCTTCGAGGGCGAGGTCGTCGAGCTGAGCTGGTACGGCGACCGCCGGGTGGCCGTGCCGCTGGGCGAGGCGTTCCACTCCCGCCGGTTGGCGGTGCGCAGCACCCAGGTCGGTGCGGTGGCCCCCGCCCGGCGGGCGCGGCGCAGCCTCGGCGACCGGCTGGCGCTGGCCCTCCGCCTGCTGGCCGAGCCGGCGTTCGGCGCGCTGATCAGCGAGGAGTGCCGGTTCGAGGACCTGCCCGCGCTGATGCCCCGCCTCGCCGACGGCGGGCTCCGGGCGCTGTGCGTGCGGGTCACGTACGGGGAGGGGTGACGGTGTTCGGGATCACCGTTCGCGACCACGTCATGATCGCGCACAGCTTCCGGGGCGAGGTCTTCGGCCCGGCCCAGCGGCTGCACGGCGCCACGTACGTGGTGGACGCGACGTTCCGCCGCGCCGACCTCGACGCCGACGGCATCGTCGTCGACATCGGGCTGGCCACCGCGCAGCTGCGCGCCGTGCTGGCCGACCTCGACTACCGCAACCTCGACGACGAGCCGGCCTTCGCCGGGGTCAACACGTCCACCGAGTTCCTCGCCCGGGTGGTCGCCGACCGGCTCGCCGAGAGGGTGCACGCGGGCGCCCTCGGGGAGGGGGCGCGCGCCCTGGCCGGGATCACCGTCGTGCTGCACGAGTCGCACCTGGCGTGGGCCAGCTACGAGCGCGAACTGTGACCGCGCCGCGCTCGGTCTGCGTCGTCGTCCCGGGGGACGTCGACGACGGGGAGGTGCCCAGCGGCGGCAACGTGTACGACCGCCGCGCCTGCCGCGGACTGGCCGCCGCCGGCTGGTCGGTGGACGAGCGCGCCGTCCCCGGGACGTGGCCCCGGCCGGACGCGGCCGCGCGGGCGGCGCTGGCCGGCGTACTGGCCGCCCTGCCCGACGGCGCGCCCGTGCTCGTCGACGGGCTGGTCGGCTGCGGGGTCCCCGACGTCGTCGTCCCGCAGGCCCGCCGGCTGGCCCTCGCCGTCCTCGTGCACCTGCCGCTCGGCGACGAGGTGGGGCAGTCGGCCGGGTCCGCGGCGGAGCTCGCGGGGCTGGAGCGGCGGACGCTGCGGGCCGCCGCCGCGGTGGTGACGCCCAGCCGGTGGACCGCGCAGCGGCTCGTCGAGCAGCACGGGCTCGACGCCGGGCGGGTCTGCGTCGCCCCGCCGGGCGTCGACCCCGCGCCGCCGGCTCCGGGCACCGACGGCGGCGGCCGGCTGCTGTGCGTGGGCGCGATCACCCCGACCAAGGGCCAGGACCTGCTCGTCGAGGCCCTCGCCGCCACCGCCGACCTGCCCTGGACCTGCGAGCTGGTGGGGTCGCTGCGCCGGGACCCGGCGCACGTGGCCGCCGTCCGGCGCGCCGTGGACCGCGCCGGGCTGGACCGGCGGGTGCGGCTGGCGGGGCCGCGGACGGGGGCGGACCTGGCGGCTGCCTACGCCGGCGCCGACCTGCTGGTGCTGCCCTCGCGCGCCGAGTCCTACGGGATGGTCGTGACCGAGGCGCTCGCGCGGGGTGTCCCGGTGCTGGCCGCGGCCGCCGGCGGGGTGCCGGAGTCGCTCGGCCGGGACCCGGACGGCCGGGTGCCCGGCCTGCTCGTGCCACCGGCCGACGTCGCGGCCCTGGCGGCCGGCGTGCGCCG
This sequence comes from Geodermatophilus sp. SYSU D00965, assembly GCF_054050075.1. Lineage (NCBI taxonomy): Bacteria > Bacillati > Actinomycetota > Actinomycetes > Geodermatophilales > Geodermatophilaceae > Geodermatophilus > Geodermatophilus sp. SYSU D00965. The sequence goes on from NZ_JBJGYQ010000006.1 coordinate 194,657, forward strand.
CTGGCTGAGGGAGCCGGGCCTGCGGGAGGAACTGCGTTCGGCCGCGGGGGCACGCCGCGCCGGCCTGGACGGGTGGGAGGCGACGGTCGGATGCCTGATCGGGGTGCTGGAACGGCTGCGTGGGACGCCCGGCTGAGCCGTCCGGGCGCACCCGAGTGCGCGCCGGCCTGGCTGGCCTTGCGCGAGGAAGCCGACGCCGCGGCCCGCGCGGCGGACCTGGTCACGACGCTGGGCGCACACCTGGCGGCCGCGGCCCGGCCCGGCGCTCCCGTGCTGGTCCGGGACCTCGGCTGCGGCACGGGCTCGATGGGCCGCTGGCTCGCCGGTCGGCTGCCCGGCCCGCAGGTGTGGGTGCTGCACGACCGGGACCCCGACCTGCTCGCCGCCGCGGCGACGCGCCCGCCGGGCCCGGCGGCCGACGGCGCCCCGGTCACCGTCCGGACGCAGCGGGGGGACCTCACCGGCCTGCGCGGGTCCGACCTGGCCGGCACGGCCCTGGTCACCGCCTCCGCCCTGCTGGACCTGCTGACCGCCGCGGAGGTGGACGCGCTCGCCGCCGCGTGCGCGCAGGCGGGCGCCGCCGCCCTCCTCACCCTGACGGTGACCGGGCGCGTGCAGCTGACCCCGGCCGATCCGCTGGACGCCGCGTTCGCCGCCGCCTTCGACGCCCACCAGCGGCGCGAGGCCGGCGGCCGCCGCCTGCTCGGGCCCGACGCCGGCCCGGCCGCCGTCGACGCCTTCGCCCGGCGGGGCACGGCCGTGGTCAGCCGCCCCAGCCCGTGGCTGCTCGGCGCCGACCGGGCCGCGCTGGCCGAGGAGTGGCTGCGCGGGTGGATCGGCGCCGCCTGCGCCCAGCAGCCGGACCTGGCGCGGGTCGCCGGCGCCTACCTGCGCCGCCGGCTCGACGCCTGCGCCGCCGGGCGGCTGCGGGTGCAGGTCGGCCACGTCGACGTGCTGGCCCTCCCGGCGCGGACGCCGTGATGCGCCGGCTGTGGCCGTACCTGAGGCTCCTCGTCGGCGCCGGCATCGTCGCGGCGCTGCTCGTGCGCCTCGGCAGCGACGCCGTCGTGCAGGGGTTCCGCGGGATCGGGGCCGGGGCGGTGCTCGCCGCGCTCGGCATCGGCCTGCTGACCACGGTGCTCAGCGCGTGCCGGTGGTGCCTGGTGGCCCGCGGTCTGGGGCTGACCTTGCCGTTGCCGGGAGCGGTCGCGGACTGCTACCGGGCGCTGTTCCTCAACTCCGTGCTGCCGGGCGGGGTGCTCGGCGACGTCCACCGGGCGGTCAGCTCCGGCCGGCGGGCGGGCGACGTCGGGCGGGGCGTCCTAGCGGTGGCGCTGGAACGGTCGGCCGGCCTGGTGGTCACGGTGGTCGTCGCCGTCGGTGTGCTGCTCACCCGGCCCGAGCTGCTCGTGGCCGCGGTCGGCTCCCTGGTCCCCGGCCGCGGGGCCGCTGCGACCCTGGCCGTCGTCCTCGCCGTCGTCGCGGTGCTGGGGATCGCGGCGGTGCGTGGCGGCCGCGCCGCGCGGGCCCGGGCCGCGCTGGGGACCGGCCTGGCCGCCGTCCGCAGCGGGGTGTTGTCCCTCGGCACCTGGCCGGGGGTGGTCGTGGCGTCGGCCGCCGCGACGGCCGCGCACCTCGCGCTGTTCGTCGTCGCCGCGCGCGCCGCGGGAGCGCGGGCCGGGCTCGGCGACCTGTTGCCGCTGCTGGTCCTCGCGCTGCTGGCGATGGCGCTGCCGTTCAGCGTCGGCGGCTGGGGCCCGCGGGAGGCCGTCGCCGCGCTCGGCTTCGGCGCCACCGGGCTCGGCGCGACGACGGGGTTCACCGTCGCGCTCGTCTACGGCGTCCTCAGCCTGGTCTCCTGCCTGCCCGGAGCGGCGGTGCTGCTGCTGCGACGTCCCGCCGGTCCCGCGGCGGGCGAGGACCCGCCGCCGCGGCTCCCCTTGTCCGTGGCCACGGCCCCTCGCTTTACTCGGGAGGACTCCACCCGGGACGGGGAGAGGAGGCCTGGGTGAACGGCGCGCGTGAGCTGGTCCGTGTGGCGCTGCCGACCCAGTTCGGTGAGTTCCAGGTGCGGGCGTTCGAGGTGCGCCCGCAGCTGGTCCACCTCGCGCTGACCATGGGCGAGGTCGCCGGCGGGGGAGCGGTGCTGACCCGCCTGCACTCCGAGTGCCTGACCGGGGACGCGCTCACGTCGCTGCGCTGCGACTGCGGCATCCAGCTGCGGCTCGCGCTGCGCCGCATCGCCGCCGAGGGGCGGGGCCTGCTGCTCTACGTCACCGGGCACGAGGGCCGCGGCGTGGGGCTGGTCGACAAGCTGCGCGCGTACGTCGAGCAGGACGAGGGCGCCGACACCGTCGACGCCAACCTGCGGCTCGGCCTCCCGGTCGACGACCGCCGCTACGACGACGGCGCCGCGGTCCTGCGCCTGCTGGGCGTCGACGCCGTCCGGCTGCTGACCAACAACCCGGACAAGGTGCGCCAGCTGCGGGCGGCCGGGATCACGATCGCGGGGACCGAGCCGCTGAGGACGGCGGCGCACAGCCGCAACACCGGCTACCTGCGCACCAAGGAGCAGCGGCTGGGCCACGTCCGGCCGGCCGGGGAGGAGCTGGCGCCGGAGCCGACGTCGCCGCCGGACGCCGTCGCCCTGCTCGGGGACGTCGACCCGCCGCCCGACCGCCCCTACGTCGTCCTGAAGTACGCCCAGACCCTCGACGGGCGGATCGCGACCGCCGGCGGCGACTCGAAGTGGATCAGCGGCGAGGAGGAGCGGGCGCTGTCCCACGCGCTGCGGGCGGCCTGCGACGCGGTGATGGTCGGCGTCGGCACGGTGCTGTGCGACGACCCCCGGCTCACCGTCCGGCTCGTCCCCGGTGCCTCGCCGCTGCGGGTGGTGCTGGACTCCACGCTGCGCACGCCGTCGAGCGCCCTGCTGCTGGAGGGCGGACCACCCACGCTCGTGCTCACCACCGACCGCGCTCCCGAGGAGGACCGGCAGCGCGTGCAGGCGACCGGCGCGGGGGTGTGCGTCCTCCCGACCGGGCCGGGCGGGGTCGACCTCGTCGCCGGCCTGCGGGCGCTGCGCGAGCGCGGGGTGCGCAGCCTGCTGGTCGAGGGCGGCGCTCGGGTGATCACGTCCCTGCTCGGCGGCGGACTCGTCGACCGGGCCGTCATCGGCACCGCACCGAAGATCATCGGCGCCGGCAAGGAGGCGGTGGGCGACCTCGGGATCGGCCGAGTGGCCGAGGGGATCGTGCTGCGCAACCGGTTCGTGCACCTCACCGCGGACGACGTGGTCACCGCCTGGGACGTCAGCTACGACGCCGCCGTCGGCGCCCCGGCCAGCCGGGCGTAGACGTCGCCGGAGCGGCCCAGCGGGCGGAAGCGCTCGAGCACCCGCACCAGGTCACCCGCGTCGAGCCAGCGGTCGGCGGCGAAGCGCATGGTCTCGATGGGCGAGTAGTTGTACCGGTAGCCGCCCGCACCCGCCCCGAGCCGCTCCACCAGGTCCAGCGCGGTGAGGGCTGCGTCGTGCGCGGGGGGCAGGTACTCGAAGGACAGCGCGCGCAGCGGGCGGGTGAGCCCTTCCAGCACCTCGACCTCGAAGCCCTCGACGTCGATCTTGCAGAAGGCCGGCTCGCCGTGGACGGCGATCAGGTCGTCGAGGGTCGCCACCGGCACCTCGACGGAGCGGTCCCACCGGACGCGGGCGAAGCTCCGGTCGGTGGCCACCGACTCGATCCAGTCGGGCGACATCGACGACACCGTCGGGAACGCCGTCGAGATGCCCAGCCGCGCCCGCCCGGGGCGGGCCCCGACCGCGCCGGGGACGAGGGTGACGCCGTCGTCGCGGCCGAAGAACAGCCGCAGGATGCGCTGGAAGTCCGGCTGGGGCTCGACCGCCACCACCCGCGCGCCCAGCCGGCGCCAGGCGCGCACGCGGCTGCCCACGTGGGCGCCGATGTCGAAGCCGACGTCGCCCGGGCCGAGGAACTGCCCGTAGAACCGCACCATCCGCCGGAGCCGGCCGGGCACGCCGTGGTACAGGACCAGGGACCGCCCGATGCCCCGGGCGCGGCCGAGCACGTGCCGACCCTAGCCCGTGACGGCGCCCCACACCGCCGACGAGCCCGAGTGCCCGGCGAGCACCGTCGTGACCAGCGCCGCGACCCCGGCGAGCGCCGACAGCACCCCGACGACCCGCCCCGCCCGACGGCTCGAGCGCAGGGCCAGCACCGCCGTGGCGACCGCGAGCACCGCGAACGGCCACACCGCCACGAGGGCCCACAGCCCGCGCCGGGCGTGCTCGTCGATCACGGGCACGAACCCGGGGGTGATCTCGATGGCGTCGCGCAGCTGCCCCCCGGCGAAGTAGCCCAGCGTCGCCGCGCCGGCCGCCGCCAGGGCCGCGGCCGCGACGAGCGGGCCGTACGGCCGGTTCCACGCCGGGCGGACCGAGATCGTGACGGCGCCCAGTGCCGCCAGCGGGACCAGGACGACGACCGCGTGGACGAGGAACGGGTGGGCCGGCAGGCCCGCGACCGTGATGGGCACCCCTGGATCGTGGTCCCCGGGGACCGGGTCCCGCCACGGTCGAACGTCCGCGGGTCGCGACCTCAGCCGCAGGGCGAGTCGTCGACGCCCAGCGCGGCCGCGAGCTCGACGGCCATGCCCTCGTGCTTCTGGTACGCCTCGGGGAAGCCGCTGCGCTGCACGAGCTGCGCCGCGTCGGTCAGCCGGCGGTCCTCCCAGCCGGGCACCTGAACCAGGCCGTCGTAGAACTTGCCGGCCGCGTAGACCGGGTCCTGCACCTGCGCCGGCGTGCCCCAGCCCTGCGACGGCCGCTGCTGGAACAGCCCCAGGGAGTCGCGGTCGCCGTAGTCGAGGTTGCGCAGCCCCGACTCCTGCATGGCCGTGGCCAGGGCGATGACGACGGCCCGCTGGGGCAGGCCGCGGTCGTACCCCACCTGCGCGATCGTCGCGGCGTTGGCGACCTGCTCGCCGGTGAGGGTCAGCCCGGTGGCCGGCAGCCGGCACTCCGCGGTCGACAGCGCGGTCTCCTCCCGGTCGGCGGTCGCGGCGATCACCACGAGCACCACCACGGCGACAAGGAAAGCGAGCCACGCCCAGGCGGCCGCGGTCCGCCGCGCCGCCCGGCGGGCCGGTGCCCGCCGGCCGGACGAGGGGCGCCGTCCGGCCACCCGGCGGTTCGGGCGACGGGCCGCCGCCGGGCGCCGGGCCGGCCGGCGGGCCGCCGGCGACCGCTGCACCGTCGCGCTGCGCCCACTGGTCATCTGGTCGACTGTAGGTGCCCGACCTGGGCGCGCGGCGGTGTCGCGGCGAGGTGTCCGTCGCTAGCGTGTCGGCGCGCCGACGCCCTGTGAGGAGATCCGATGAGCGACGTCCTGCTGCCCGGCATCACCGCCACCCGCGTGCCGACCGGGCGGCTGACCCAGAACGTGCTGCACCCCGACGGGGTCGACCCGGCCGGCCCCGGCGAGACGGTGCTGTTCGTGCACGGCAACGTCAGCTCGTCGCTGTTCTGGCAGCAGCCGATGCTGGCCCTCGCCGAGACCGGCCGGGTGCGACCGCTCGCGGTGGACCTGCGGGGCTACGGCGACACCGACCCGCTGCCGATCGACGCCGGCCGTGGCGTGCGGGACTGGGCCGACGACCTCGCCGCGCTGGTCACGACGCTCGGGCTGGAGCGGGTGCACCTGGTCGGCTGGAGCATGGGGGCCGGCGTCGTCCTGCAGTACCTGCTGGACGCCCCGGAGCGGGTCGCCTCGGTGGCGCTGGTCGCCCCGGTCTCCCCGTACGGGTTCGGCGGCACCGTCGGCCCCGAGGGACGGCGGCTGTCCGAGGACGGCGCGGGTGCCGGTGCCGGCGCGGCCAACCCCGGGTTCGTCGCCGCCCTCGCCGCGGGCGACACCACCGCCGATGAGCCGACCAGCCCCCGGTCGATCCTGCGGACCTTCTACGTCGCCCCGGGCTCGCTGCCGCTGGACCCGCAGCTCGAGGACGTCTTCGTCGCCGCGATGCTCAGCACCCGGACCGGCGAGGACCACTACCCCGGCGAGCCCGCCACCTGCGCGACCTGGCCGGGGGTGGCGCCCGGGCGGCGCGGTGTGCTCAACACGATGGCGCCGACGGTGTTCGACGTCTCGGGGGTCGTGGACCTGCCGGGGAAGCCGCCGGTGCTCTGGATCCGCGGGGACGCCGACGCGATCGTCTCCGACGCGTCGATGTTCGACCTGGCCCAGCTCGGCGCGCTGGGCGCGGTGCCGGGCTGGCCGGGTCAGGAGGTCTGCCCGCCGCAGCCGATGGTCGCCCAGACCCGCGCCGTCCTCGACCGCTACGCCGCGGACGGCGGCGCGTACCGCGAGGTGGTCCTCCCCGGCGTGGGCCACTCGCCGCACGTGGAGCGGCCGCGCGAGTTCGTCGTCGCGTTGCTGGAGCACCTGGCCCACCCCGCGGCCGCGCCGTCCAACACCCCCGAGACCCCCGGCCCCGGCGACATCGGCTGAGGACCCCGTCGGTTTCCGCGGAAACCGACCCCGGCACCCCGTCGGTTTCCGCGGAAACCGACGGGGGTGCGGCCTCAGTTCTTGTGCAGCTCGGCGTTGAGGGCGCCCCAGTCGCCGTCGCGGGGGAGCGCCTCGAGCGCGCCGGACACCGAGTTGCGGCGGAACAGCAGCCCGTCGCGCCCGGAGAGCTCCACGGCCTTGACGACCGAGCCGTCGGGCAGGGTCACCCGCGAGCCGGCGGTCACGTAGCAGCCGGCCTCGACGACGCACCTGTCGCCGAGGGAGATCCCGATGCCGGCGTTGGCGCCGAGCAGGCAGCCCGAGCCGATCGAGATGACCTGCTTCCCGCCGCCGGAGAGGGTGCCCATGATCGAGGCGCCGCCGCCGACGTCGCTGTCGGCGCCGACCACCACGCCGGCGCTGATCCGGCCCTCGACCATCGACGGGCCCAGCGTGCCGGCGTTGTAGTTGACGAAGCCCTCGTGCATGACCGTCGTCCCCTCGGCCAGGTGCGCGCCCAGCCGCACCCGGTCGCCGTCGGCGACCCGCACGCCGGAGGGGATGACGTAGTCGACCATCCGCGGGAACTTGTCGACGCCGTACACGGTCACCTGCCCGTACGCCGCGCGCAGCCGGTGCGGGTTGAACGACGCGGCCTCGACGGGGCCGGCGCTGGTCCACGCGACATTGGTCAGCAGGCCGAAGACGCCGGTCAGGTCAGCGCCGTGCGGGCGGATCAGGCGGTGCGAGAGCAGGTGCAGCCGCAGCCAGACGTCGTGGGTGTCGACCGGCGGCGCGGACAGGTCGGGGATGACGGTGCGGACGGCGATCACCTCGACCCCGCGGGCCTCGTCGCTGCGCACCAGGCCGCCGTAGTCGGGCCCCAGCTCGCCGGCGAGCTCCAGCGCCCCCAGGCGGGTGGTGCCGGCGACCGAGCCCTCGGGGGCGCCCAGGCGCGGCTCGGGGTACCAGGTGTCGAGCACCGTGCCGGCGGGGGTCACGGTGGCCAGGCCGGCGGCGACGGCGGAGAGCGGGGCGGCGTTCGTCACGGGGACGACGCTACCCAGCGCACGGGCGGCCCCGGTCGGCGGCGGCGGGGCGCACCAGGGGGTGAACGGTGCGCAACCTTCCGGTGACGGAGCGCGCTGCGGCGGCCCGGCGACCACGCCGCCCGTAGGCTCGGTGGCCGTGAGTGACCTGCCCGCGCTGGACCTGTCCACCGACGTCCTCTCGCTCACCCGCGCGCTGGTGGACACGCCCTCGGTGTCGGGGGACGAGCGTGCGCTGGCCGACGCGGTGGAGGCGGCGCTGCGCCGGCTCGGCGGCCTGGAGGTGGAGCGGGTCGGGGACGCCGTCCTCGCCCGCACCAACCTCGACCGGCCCAGCCGGGTGGTGCTCGCCGGGCACCTGGACACCGTCCCGATCGCCGACAACCTGCCCAGCCGGGTCGAGGACGGGCGGGTCTACGGCTGCGGCACCAGCGACATGAAGGCCGGCGACGCGGTGATGCTGCGGCTGGCCGGCCGGTTCGGCGTCCCCGGCGCGCAGCCGGCCCACGACCTGACCTTCGTCTTCTACGACAACGAGGAGGTCGAGGCGGTCAAGAACGGCCTGGGCCGGGTCGCCCGCGAGCGCCGCGGCTGGCTCTACGGCGACCTCGCGATCCTCCTCGAGCCCACCGACGGCGAGATCGAGGCCGGCTGCCAGGGGACCCTGCGGGCGGTGCTCGAGGTGCCGGGCCGCCGGGCGCACAGCGCGCGCAGCTGGCTGGGCGTGAACGCGATCCACGGCGCGGCCGGCATCCTCGCCACCCTGGCCGGCTACCGGGCGCGCGAGGTCGAGATCGACGGCTGCACCTACCACGAGGGGCTCAACGCCGTCCGCATCGAGGGCGGCGTCGCCGGCAACGTCATCCCCGACGCCTGCACCGTCACGGTGAACTTCCGCTACGCCCCCGACCGGGACGAGGCCGCCGCCGAGGCGCACGTCCGCGAGGTGTTCGCCGACGCGATCGCCGCCGGCGTGACGCTGACCGTCGTCGACAACGCCGGCGGTGCGCTGCCCGGCCTCGCCGAGCCCGCCGCGGCCGCGTTCGTCGCCGCGGTCGGCCGGCCGGCGCGGGCCAAGCTGGGCTGGACCGACGTCGCCCGGTTCGCCGCCTTCGGCATCCCCGCCGTCAACTACGGCCCCGGCGACCCGCAGCTGGCCCACACCCGCGAGGAACACGTCGTCATCGACCGCCTGCAGCCGGCCGAGGACGCCCTGGTCGCCTACCTCTCCACGCCCTGAGGAGCTCCGAATGACCGTCGAGGCCAACGGGGGACGCCGTCCCCGCCCGACCCGCCACCGCGGGCCGATCATGCTGCGGGGCGGGGAGCCCGACCCGCGGACCCAGGGGACGACGACCGACCAGCGGCTGCTGGACCGGCGGGGCCCGACCGACTGGGTGCACACCGACCCGTGGCGGGTGCTGCGGATCCAGAGCGAGTTCGTCGAGGGCTTCGGACTGCTGTCGGAGCTGCCGCGCGCGGTCAGCGTCTTCGGCAGCGCCCGCACGCCGCGGGACTCCGCGCACTACGCCGCCGGTGTCGAGATCGGGGCGGCGCTGGCCCGGGCCGGGTACGCGGTGATCACCGGTGGCGGGCCCGGCGCGATGGAGGCGGCCAACCGGGGGGCGTCGGAGTCCGGCGGGCTGTCGGTGGGCCTGGGCATCGAGCTGCCGTTCGAGCAGGAGCTCAACGAGTGGGTCGACGTCGGCATCGCGTTCCGCTACTTCTTCGTCCGCAAGACGATGTTCGTGAAGTACGCGCAGGCGTTCGTCATCCTGCCCGGCGGGTTCGGCACCCTCGACGAGCTGTTCGAGGCGCTCACCCTGGTCCAGACCCGCAAGGTCACCCGCTTTCCCGTGGTGCTGTACGGCAGCGAGTACTGGTCGGGCCTGGTCGACTGGATCCGCGACACGATGGTCCCGGCGGCCACCATCCACGCCTCCGACCTGGACCTGTTCACCGTCACCGACGACGTCGACGAGGTCGTCCGGGTCATCCAGGAGGCCGAGGCGGCGCGCCAGGCCGGCGAGGGGCTCGGCGGCATGCGCGCCGCACCGGTCGACAACGCCCCCAGCGACGCCTGAGGTCGCCGCCCGTGGTCTCCGTCGCCGTCTTCGTCCTCACCGTCCTGGTGGTCGGTGCGCTGGTGTTCCTCGCCGGCGCGCTGCTGCTCGGCCGGGGGGAGACCCAGCCGCCCGCCGACCTGGACCGCTCGCCGGTCGAGCTGCCCGACGACCGGCCGGTGACCGCCGCCGACGTCCGGGGGCTGCGGATCTCGGTGACCGCCCGCGGCTACCGGATGACCGAGGTGGACTGGCTGCTCGAGCAGCTCGCGCAGACCCTCGAGGAGCGCGACGCGGAGCTGGCCGAGCTGCGGGCCCGGGTGGCCGCGGCCGACGCGGCCCGGGCCGACGCGGCGCCGCCCGGCCACCAGAACGGGGCGCCGGCCGATGCGTGAGCTGACCGAGACAGTCGACGTCGACGCCCCGCCCGAGCGGGTGTGGGCCGCGCTCACCGACTGGACCCGCCAGGGCGAGTGGATGGTGCTCACCGACGTCGAGACGGTCGGCGGCCCGGCCACCGGGGTCGGCGGGCGGCTGGTGGCGCGCACCGGCCTCCCGTGGCGGCGCGGCCGGCACCTCGGCGTCGTGGACACCATGGTGATCACCGAGTGGGAGCCGCCGCGGCGGGTCGTCGTCCAGCACACCGGGCGGGTCGTCCGCGGGCCGGGCATCTTCGAGGTGACCCCGCGCGGCGCGGGGACCACCTTCGTGTGGACCGAGCAGCTGTGGCTGCCGTTCGGCCTGCTCGGGCAGCTCGGCTGGCCGCTGGCGCGGCCGTTCGTGGTCGCCGGGGTGCGCCGGTCGCTGCGCCGGTTCGCCGCCTTCGCCGTCCGCCACCCGGGATGACCGCGGCGGTGATCCGCGGCGAGCTGGCCGCGGCGGCCGACCCGGAGCGGGCCGAGGGGATGGCCCGGTACTTCCAGGCGCGGCCGGGCGGGTACGGCGAGGGGGACCGGTTCCTGGGCATCGGCGTCCCGGTGCAGCGACGGGTGGCCCGCCGGCACGCGGCGACGACGTCCCTGGCCGAGGTCGAGGCGCTGCTGCGCAGTCCGCTGCACGAGGAGCGCCTGACCGCGCTGTTCGTGCTGGTCGAGCGGTTCGGCAGGGCCGGCGCCGACGAGCGCCGGGAGGTCGTCGGCCTCTACCTGAGGTGCCGGGCGCACGTGGACAACTGGGACCTCGTCGACGCCTCGGCGCCGTACCTGCTGGGCGACGTCGAGCCCGCCGTCCTGGACGAGCTGGCGGCGTCCGCGTCGGTGTGGGACCGCCGGATCGCGGTCATGGCCACGTTCGCCGGGATCCGCGCCGGGCGGTTCGGGCCGACGCTGCACCTGGCCGACCGGCTGCTGGCCGACCCGCACGACCTGGTCCACAAGGCCGTCGGGTGGATGCTGCGCGAGGTGGGCAACCGCGACCGGGCGGTGGCCGAGCAGTTCCTCGCCCCGCGCTACCGCCGCATGCCGCGCACGATGCTGCGCTACGCCATCGAGCGGTACCCGCCCGACCGGCGCCGCGCCTACCTCGCCGGCGAGGTCTGAGCGCCCGGCTTGACCCCGCCCCTGGGGCCGGCCGCAGGCTGCCGGTGTGGACGAGCACCTGTTGCGGGCCGGGGAGTTCCTGTCCCGCACCCGCCTGTCACCCAAGGCCCTGCGGTTGTACGGCGCCCAGGGCCTGCTCGTCCCCGTCCGGATCGACGCCCGCACCGGCTACCGCTGGTACGCCCCGGCACAGGTGGAGCGGGCCCGGCTGATCGGGCTGCTGCGGCAGGCCGGCATGCCCCTCGCGCACGTGCGGGCGGTCCTCGACCGGCCCCCGGCCGACCGCCTCGCCGCGGTCGACCGCTGGTGGGACGGCGTCGAGGCCGACCTCGCCCGGCGGCGGGAGCTCGTGACCCACCTGCACCGCCGGCTGGCCGGCGGGACCGACACCCCGGAGGACACCGTGCACGACGTCACCCTGCGCACCACCGACGAGACGACCTTCCTGAGCACCCGGCGGGCCACGACCGTCGACGGGCTCGACGCCTTCATCACCACCGCCCGGGAGGCGATCGAGGCCCACCTCGACGCCTCGGGCGCCGTCCGCGCCGGCGCGCTGCGGGTCGTCTACCACGGCCTGGTCACCGAGGACAGCGACGGCCCGGTCGAGGCCGCCGTGCCGTTCACCGGATCGGTGGACCCGGCCGGCGACCTGCAGGTCCGCCGGCAGCCGGCGGGCCGGGAGGCGGTCACCGTGCTCTCGCGTGGCGAGGCGGAGTTCCCGCGCATCCTCGACGCCTACGACGCGGTCGCCCGCTGGTGCGACGCCGAAGGGCTGCGACGGGCGGGCAGCCCCGCCGAGGTCTACCTGACCGGCCGGGACGTCGATCCGGAGCAGCCGCACCTCGAGGTGGTCTGGCCGGTCGCCTGACGCCGGCGCTCAGCGCCGGGCGCGGGCGAACTCCAGCGCCTCGCGGGCCAGCGGCAGGTCGGTGCCCGGTTCGCCCTCGGGGAGGCTGACCCACTCGCGGTAGGCCCGGCCGCGGCCGGTGCCGAACGGGCCGCCCGTGCCGTCGGCCAGCAGCGCCGACACCCGCTCCTCGGGCAGCTTCAGCACCACCGCGTCGCCGACCACCATGGCGAAGGCCGCGCCGTCGACCTTCAGCGCCCGGGAGCCGAACCGGCGCGGGCCGGCGGTGTCCGGCGGGGTCACGTCGGGTTCGCCGGCGAGGGCGTCGACCAGGGCGGCGAAGCGGTCAGCGGTCTGCACGGGCTCATGCTGGCGCGGCAGCGGCCGGCGCGGGGCGGACGGCCGCGCGGACGGCGGCGCGGCTGACGTACCAGCGCCGCCACAGCACCGCGGCGACGGCGACGGTCACCACCGTGCCGCCGTCGTTCATGAGCTGCGCGCCCTCCGCGCCGTGCAGCACCCCGGCCGGCGGGTGCGCGTACAGCCACCGCGCCAGGACGTCGTGCGCCGCGGCGCCCGCGGCGAGCGCGCCGGCCCGCACCCCGACACCCCGCGGGTGCGGCACCGGGTCGACGGCGAGCACCGACGCCGTCGCGAGGGTGCCGCTGACCAGCAGGTGCACCGCCACGACCGCCGCGAGCGCGGGCCGGTGCGCCGCGGCCGCGTGCAGGCCGGTGGCGTAGAGCAGCCACAGTCCCGCGGCGTGCAGCGGGACGGCGACCAGCGGGTCGGTCGCCCAGCGCGGCAGCGGCGTCCGCAGCACCCCCGTCAACCGCCGTGCCGCGGTCACCGGCAGCGCCCGGAGGGCCAGGGTGACCGGCGCGGCCAGCACCAGCAGCAGCGGCGCCACCATCCCGAGCAGCAGGTGCCCGGCCATGTGGGTGTGCAGGTCGCCGTGGTCGCCGGCCAGCTGCGCGCCGGCCGCGGCCGCGCCCGCAGCGAGCAGGAACGCCGCCGTCCGGGCCAGCGGCCACGGCGCGCGGCACCGCCCGCTCGCCGCCACGTACACGGCGGCGGCCGCCAGCGCGGCGAGCGCGGTCACCGGGCCGGCCTCCGGCGGGCGCGGAGCAGCAGGACGGTCCCGGCGAGCAGCAGGAGCACCGCCCCGGCGTTCCAGGCGAGGTCGTATCCGGTCAGGTCCACGCCGTAGCGCACCTGGTGCAGCCGCAGCAGCTTGTGGTCCACGACGCCGTCCCACAGCTGGAAGCCGCCGGCGCCGAGCAGGACCAGCGCCCACCAGCGCCCCTTGTCGAAGGCGCCGCGGCGGCGCAGGTCGGCGGTCAGCGCGAGCCCGGCGACCACCGCAGACAGGGTGAGCGCGTGCAGCACGCCGTCGGAGACCAGCCCGACCGCGCCGGAGGCCCGGTCGTAGAGGTGGTGCCAGTGCAGCAGCTGGTGGAAGACGATCTCGTCGACCGCGCCCATGAGGCCGGCGCCGACCAGCAGCCCGGAGGCCGCGAGGCGCCGGCCCGGCGCGGGAGGCGCAGCGGTCACCGCCGACCGGTGCCCGCCGCGGGGACCGGGAAACGCGGCGGCTCAGGCCCGCTCGGTCGCCAGGCGGGCGCCGAAGCCGAGCAGGGCGCAGCCGGTGAACGCGTCCAGGCAGCGGCGGACCGGCCGGCGGGCGAGCACCGCCCGGGCACGGTCCAGCCCGGCCACGAGCAGCAGCAGCCAGCCCAGCCCCAGGACGGCGTGGGTGAGGGCGTAGGCCGCCAACACCTTCACCGGCGTGCCCGGACCGAGGAACTGCGGCAGCACCGCGAGGTAGAAGGCGAGCACCTTGGGGTTGGTGATGTTGGACAGGAAGCCCTGCCGCCAGCCGGCCAGCGCCTGGCCGGGGACCGCCTCGCCCGCGGACAGCGCCGGGTACCGGCCGCGGACGGCGGAGCGCAGCGCCTGCACCCCGAGCCAGCACAGGTAGGCCACGCCGATCCAGCGGATCGCCTGGAACAGCGGCTCCACGCGCACGACCAGCGCCCCGAGGCCGGTCGCGGCGGCGGCGCCCTGCACCACGTTGGACGCGGTGACACCGCCGGCCGCCCAGGCGCCGCGCCGCCGTCCGCCCGTGAGCGTGTTCTTGACGACCACCGCGAAGTCGGCGCCCGGCACCAGGACGAGCACGGCCGCGAAGAGGACGAACGTGGCGTAGTCGGACACGCTCCCACGGTAGGTCGTCGGGAGGGTCGGGCAGGATGGCCATCGTGAGGTCGTGCAGCGTGGCACGCAGGGAGCGATGAGCCGGCGGGGCTGGGCGCTGTTCCTCGCCATGTCGGTCATCTGGGGCGTCCCGTACCTGCTCATCAAGGTGGCCGTCGAGGAGGTCCCGCCGGTCGTCGTGGTCGCCGTCCGCTGCCTGCTCGGGGCCGCCGTGCTGCTCCCGTGGACGATCGCCCGCGGCCAGGTCCGCCCGGCGCTGCGGCACTGGAAGGCGCTGCTGCTGTTCACCGTCCTGGAGATGGCCGGGCCCTGGCTGCTGCTCTCCTACGCCGAGCAGACGCTGTCCAGCTCGCTGACCGGGCTGCTGGTCGCCGGCGTCCCGTTCGTCGCGGCCGTGGCCGGGCGGCTGGCGGGGGAGGAGGACCGGCTCACCCCGGTGCGGCTGGCCGGCATGGGGCTGGGCGTCGTCGGGATCGCCGTCCTGCTGGGGCTCGACGTCGAGGGGATCGCCCTGCTGCCGCTGCTGGCGGTGGCCCTCGTCGTCGTCGGCTACGCCACCGGCCCGCTGGTGGTGAGCCGGGCCCTGCCCGAGGTGCCCGGCGTCGCGGCCAGCGCGATCGCGCTCACCGTGACCGCGGTGGTCTACCTGCCCGTCGCCGCACCGCACCTGGACGAGGCGGTGCGGGCGCCGGCGCCGGCGCTGTTCTCCCTGGTCACCCTGGGCGTGCTGTGCACCGCCGTGGCGCTGGCCATGTTCTTCGCGCTGATCCGCGAGGTCGGCCCCCAGCGGGCGCTGGTCATCACCTTCCTCAACCCGGCGGTGGCGGTCCTGCTCGGCGTCCTGCTGCTCGACGAGCCGTTCACCCTCGGCCTGGCCGTCGGCCTGCCGCTGGTCGTCGCCGGCTGCGTCCTGGCCACCCGGCGCTCCCCGGCGCGCCGCCGCGGTTCCGAGCTGCCCGACGTCGACGCCGCCGTCCCCTGACCCGGGGGCCGGCGGCTCAGCCGAGCCGGCGCAGCTGCGGCCAGACCTGCGACCAGGGCACCTGCCGCTGCTCGGCGACCCACACCGGCACGCCCTGCTCGTCGTTGTCCAGCCCGACGCCGTTGTCGACGCGCGCGGCGAGCTCCACCCGGCCGAACCAGCGCCGCAGCTCCTCCTCCGGCAGCCCGACGGCGACGACCGCGGTCACCGACTCCGGCGGCGGGCCCCAGTCCCAGTAGGCGTTGTGGCCGCTGTGCGCGGGGGCCAGCCCGGGTGCGTAGCGGTCCACCGCGCCGGCCTCGCCGTAGTTGCGGGTGAGGACGGCGACCGGCTCGTCGGCCGGGAGCAGCCCGCGGGCCCGGCCGACGGTCGCGGCGAACGCCGGCCAGCCGACGGTCTCCCCGGCGTCGTAGTTGACGTCGACCACGGGGGTGGCGGCCAGCCGGCCGACCGGGACCACGGGCAGCATGAGGAACGCGTCGACGAGCAGGCTCAGTGCCAGGGCGCCCGCCACGGCGGCGGTCCGCGGCCGGCTGCCCCGGGCCCACGCCACCACCGGTCCCGCCCCGGCGGCCAGCAGCAGCGGGTACAGCCCGCCCAGGTAGTAGGGCTTGCCGCCGGTGGCCAGGAACACGACCGCGAGGACGGCGTAGGCGACGGCGAAGGCCCGCCACTGCCGCAGCGCCGGGTCGCGCGCCAGCCGGACCCAGCCGACCGCCCAGACGGGCACGAGCAGCGGGCTGACCAGCACCAGCTGGAAGGGCAGGAACAGGTACCAGGGCTCGCTGGTGCCCGAGCTGCCCGCCGCGATCGCCTGCGCGAGCTCCAGCTGGGGCCACCCGTGCGCCGCCTGCCAGACCAGGTTCGGCGACCACACGACCAGCGCCAGGGCGCCGCCCAGCCAGGGCCACTGGCTGCGCAGCACCGACCGCGGCCCCACGGCGAGGACGCCGACCAGCACGGCGGCCAGCAGGAACGCCGGCTGCACCTTGTTGAGCAGCGCCAGGCCGGCGACCGCGCCGGCGACCAGCCAGACCCGCCCGCCGTCGCGCAGCGCCCGCACCAGCAGCCAGGACAGCGCCGTCCAGGCGAGCAGGTCCAGCGTCGACGTCGACAGCAGGTGGCCGACGGCCAGCAGCAGGGCCGACACCGCCATCGCCGCGGCGGCCAGCAGCTGGGCGGCCCGGCCGCCGCCGAACTCCCGGGCGAGCAGGCCGGTGAGGACGACGACGGCCCCGGCCGCGAGCGCCGACGGCACCCGCAGGGCGACCAGGGAGCCGGGGGCGAGCGCGTCCACCGCCGCGGCCAGCAGCGGGGTCAGCGGCGGCTGGTCGACGTAGCCGAACGCCGCCTCCCGCCCGGCGCGCAGGAAGTACAGCTCGTCGCGGTGGTAGCCGTAGCGACCGGCGAGGGCGACCAGGAGCAGCACCAGCGCGCCGGCCAGCCCGGTGAGCGGCCGCAGCGCGAGGCCGGGCCGGGCCGTGACCGGGGAGCGGGTCGTCGTGGTCGCCACGGCGACGACCGTAGGGCTGTCGGTGGGCGGGGCTACCGTTCCGCGCCGTGGACCCGTTGGTCAGAGGCGCCCCGTTGGTGAGGTGCGCGTGGGGCGACAGCGCCCCGGAGTACGTCGCCTACCACGACGAGGAGTGGGGCACCCCGCTGCACGGGGACGACGCGCTGTTCGAGCGGCTCTGCCTCGAGGCGTTCCAGTCCGGGCTGTCGTGGCTGACCATCCTGCGCAAGCGCCCGGCGTTCCGGTCGGCGTTCGCCGGGTTCGCCATCGACGCGGTCGCCGCCTTCACCGACGAGGACGAGGCGCGGCTGATGGCCGACGCGGGCATCGTGCGCAACCGCGCCAAGGTGCGGGCGGCGATCGCCAACGCGCAGGCGGCCCAGCGGGTCCCCGAGGGGCTCTCGCAGCTGCTCTGGTCGTTCGCGCCTCCCACGCCGCGGCCCCGGCCGGCCACGCTCGCCGACGTCCCGGCGACCAGCCCGGAGTCGACCGCGATGGCCAAGGAGCTCAAGCGCCGCGGGTTCGTCTTCGTGGGCCCGACGACCGCCTACGCCCTCATGCAGGCCACCGGGATGGTCGACGACCACGTCGCCGACTGCTTCCGGGCGCAGTGACGTGCCGGAACGGCCCTCGTGCAGGGCCCCGTCCTCCCACGGACGGGGGCTCGTGTTGGACCTCAGCGCCGGATACGGGATCATGGGGAGCAGAGCTCACGGCATCGACGAGACGTCACACCGCAGCCAGCAGAGGTTGTGGGTGGCCGATGAAGGAGGCACGCATGGCGGCCATGAAGCCGCGCACGGGTGAAGGTCCCCTGGAGGTCACCAAGGAGGGGCGCGGCCTGGTCATGCGCGTACCGCTCGAAGGCGGCGGACGCCTGGTCGTCGAGCTGTCGCCCGACGAGGCCGCGGCTCTCTCCGAGGCACTGAAGGGCGCGACCAGCTGAACAGCCCCGCGAGCCTGCCCCCGGGCAGCCCCGCGCAGGACGACGCGGCCCCGGCCGCCGGCAGCACGCCGGCGACCGGGGCCGCGCCGTTGCCGCGGGTCGAGGTCCTGTCCACCCTCCCGGCGCTGGGGGAGGACGACGTCCTGGCCGTGCCGGTCGGGTCCGGCGGCGCGCTGCCCGGCTGGCTGTCCGGCCCCGGTGCGCCGGTCGACGCCGACCTGCTGGCCGGTGCACTGCGCGACACCGGCAACACCGGCCGCCCCGGGGCGGTCACCAACCTGCCGGTGCCCGGCCGCCGCCCGCGCAGCGTGGTCGCCGTCGGGGTCGGCGACGCGACGCTGCCGGACCTGCGCAGCTACGTCGGCGTCGCCGTCCGCCGCGGCCAGACCCTCGCCGAGCACGGCGCCACCCGGCTGGTGCTGCCGGTGGACGACGCCGCCGCGCCCGCCGGGGCGGAGGAGGTGCGCGCCGCTGTTGAGGCCGCGCTGCTGGCCGGCTACCGCTTCCGCGAGACCTCCAAGCCCCACCCGCCACGGCTGGCCACCGTCACCGTCGTGGCCACCGACGCCGCCGACCCGGCCGTCACCGCCGCCGCCCGTGCCGGGGAGGTGACCGGCCGCGCCGTCGCCTGGGCGCGCGACCTGGTCAACACGCCCAGCAACACCAAGAACCCGGCCTGGCTCGCCGCCGAGGTGGGGGAGCGGCTGGCCGGGCTCGACCACGTCACCGTGCACGTGCTCGACACCGACGACCTGCGGGCCGGCGGCTTCGGCGGCGTGCTCGCCGTCGGCGGGGGCTCGGCCACGCCGCCGTGCGTCATCGTGGCCTCCTACCGCCCCCCGTCCGCGGGTGTGGGGCACCCGGTGCTGGTCGGCAAGGGCATCACCTTCGACACCGGCGGCCTGTCCATCAAGCCCAACGCGGGCATGCGCGAGATGAAGACCGACATGGCCGGCGGTGCCGCCGTCCTCGCCACGCTCGACGCCGCCGCCCGGCTGGGGCTGCCGGTCGCCGTGACCGCCGTCGTCCCGGCCGCGGAGAACGCCGTGTCCGGCTCCTCCTACCGGCCGGCCGACGTCGTCCGGCACGTCGGCGGGCGGACGACGGAGGTGCAGAACACCGACGCCGAGGGCCGCATGGTGCTCGCCGACGGGCTGGCCCACGCCCGGCTGCGCCTCGGCGCGACCGTGCTGGTCGACGTCGCCACGCTGACCGGCGCGATGAAGGTCGCGCTCGGCACCCGCACCGCCGGCCTCTACGCCACCACCGACGGCCTGGCCGACGCGCTGCGCACCGCCGCCGCCCACGCCGGCGAGCCGGTGTGGCGGATGCCCCTGGCCGAGGAGTACGCCGACCTGCTGGAGAGCACCGTCGCCGACGCCAACAACGCGCCGGGCAACCCGGGCGGGACGACCGCCGCGCTGTTCCTGCGGCCGTTCGCCGGCGACCTGCCCTGGGCCCACCTCGACGTCGCCGGCCCCGCCCGCGCGCAGGGGGACGACGCGGAGGTCGTCAAGGGCGGCACCGGCTTCGGTGCGCGCACGCTGCTGCGCTGGCTGGAGGCCGGTGCGCCGGTCGACGCCCCGATGACCGCCGACTGATGGCGGCCGAGGACGGCGGCGTCGTCTTCCCGGCCGGTCCGGACGGGCGGCGCAGCACCGCGGCGCTGGGGCGGGGCGTGGTCGCCGACGCGCTGCGGCCGGTCGACCCCACCGGCGCGGCGGCCGCGGAGCGGGAGACCAACTGGCGGGCCGGCTACCTCACCCACTTCCGCCGGCTGGTCGAGGCGGGGCTGTCCTCGCGCCAGGCCGCGCTCACCATCGCCGAGTGCGGCCTGGCCTCGCTGCACGCCCGCATGCGGGTCGCCGGGGCCGACGGCGCCGAGACCGGCCTGGACGCGCTGCTCACCGCCCCGGCCGGGCGCGCCCTGGCCACGGCCGAGGTGACCGGCACCGCCGAGCCCGAACGGGAGCTCTCCCTGCCCTTCCACGGCCGCCGCCTGCGCGGGGACGCGCTGCTGGCGCAGCTGGACAGCTGGATCGCGGCCGGCGTGGTGGAGCCGTCGTGCGCCGAGGCGGTGCGCACGGTGGCCGCCAACCCCGGGTGGCTGGCGCTGCCCGGTACCACCGTCGTCGTGCTCGGGGCCGGCGCGGAGATGGGGCCGCTGACCGCGCTGCTGCGCTGGGGCGCCCGCGTGGCCGGCGTCGACCTGCCGCGCGCACCGCTGTGGGAGCGGGTGCTCGACACCGCCCGGCGCGGCGCGGGCACCCTGCTGCTGCCGGTCGAGGGGGAGGGCCCCGCCGACGCCGCCCGGGCCGGCGCGGACCTCATCGCCGACGTGCCGGCCGTGGCCGAGTGGGTCGCCGGGCTGCCCGGCCGGCCGGTGCTGGGCAACTACGTGTACGCCGACGGCGCCACCAACGTGCGGGTGTCGACGGCGGTCGACGCGCTCACCGTGCGGCTGGCCGCGGCCCGCCCCGACCTGGCGCTGGCCTTCCTCGCCACGCCGACCGACGTCTTCGCCGTCCCG
Organism: Geodermatophilus sp. SYSU D00965; assembly: GCF_054050075.1. Lineage (NCBI taxonomy): Bacteria > Bacillati > Actinomycetota > Actinomycetes > Geodermatophilales > Geodermatophilaceae > Geodermatophilus > Geodermatophilus sp. SYSU D00965. The sequence goes on from NZ_JBJGYQ010000006.1 coordinate 214,872, forward strand.
GCCGAGGCGGTGGAGCACTCGGTGCGCGCCTACGCCGGCCGGTCGCGGACGGCGAAGCTGCTGGGCCGGCCGCTGCGCACCCTGTCGGCCGGCCGGCTGCTGCAGCGGGCCCACGTGCCGGGCACGGCCCCCGGCATCGCCGACAGCCTCGTCGCCCAGCAGGGCCCGAACTACGCGCTGGCCAAGCGGCTGCAGCGCTGGCGCGCGACGGTGGCGCGGGCCGCGGGGACCACGGTGTCGATGAACGTCGCGCCCCCGACCCGCACCCGCTCGGTGGTCAAGAACCGGGCGCTGGCGGCGGCCTACGCCGGGGCGCACCGGTTCGGCGTCGAGGTGTTCGAGCCGGCGACGTCCAACGTGCTGATGGCCGCGCTGCTGGTCCACGACCTGCACACCGGCGGCGGCCCGGCGCACGAGCAGCCGTGGCAGGACGAGGCCTGCGCCGCCGCCCACGGTGGCCTCTGGCGGACCGCCTACGCCCCGCGCAGCGCGCTGGGCCTGGCCGCGCTGCTCGGCTACGGAGCCGCCCGCAGCTGACGGCCGCCCGCCCGGCCTGCGGCAACCGGGACCCGAACCCCGACCCCACGGCGGCACCGCCGGCGGACGAGTCCCCGCCGCCGGACGACGACCCGCCGCCCTGCTGACCTGTGCGCGAGGCCGTGCGGAAGCCGGGGCGCTCGCGCGGCCCGTACCTCGTGGTGCCGGATCAGTACGTGGCGCCGCGGTCCGGGGCTACGGTCGGCCGGTGACCTGGATCCGGACCCCGTCGGAGGAGGGGGCAGCGGGCGCGGTGTCGGCCGCGTACGACCGTGACCGGGAGACTCTCGGCTACGTCGCCAACTACACGCGGGTCTTCGCCAACCGGCCGGCCGTGCTGGAGGCCTGGCGGGCCCTCAACGGCGCGATCAAGGCATCGATGGACCTGCGCCGCTACGAGCTGGCCACCGTCGCTGCCGCCCTCCGGCTGCGGTCGAGCTACTGCTCGCTCGCCCACGGCAAGCTGCTGGCCGAGCAGTTCGACGGTTCGGCAGCCGTCACCGCCATCGCGACCGACCCCGCGGCGGCGCCGGTGACGCCGGTCGACCGGGCGGTGATGGCGCTCGCGGACAAGGTGGCCGCCGGAGCAGCCCACATGACCCAGGACGACCTCGCCGAACTGCGTGCGCTCGGGGTCGACGACACGGAGATCTTCGACGTCGTCCTGGCTGCGGCGGCCCGCTGCTTCTTCAGCAGCGTGCTGGACGCGGTGGGCGCCGAGCCCGACGCAGCCTTCCAGTCCCTGGACGCCGCCGTCCGGGACGCGCTGACCGTCGGCCGCCCCATCGCCGAGTCCTGAGCCGCGGTCGGCCCGGCTCCTCCGGCCCGTCCGGGCCCCCGCGCGGTCGAGCGCGGAAGCCGGACCCCGGACTCAGGCCGGCCCGACCAGGCCCGCGACGATCTCGGCCGACAGCGCGACGAGCGGCAGGCCGCCACCCGGGTGCGAGGACCCGCCGACCAGGAACAGTCCCGGGACGGGCGAGGCGTTGCCCGGCCGGAGGAACGCGGCCCGCGCGCCGTTGCTCGAGGTCCCGTAGATGGAGCCGCCCGCGCTGCGGGTGTCGCGCTCGAGGTCGGCCGGCGTCCGGACGACGCACCAGCGCACCCGGTCGCGGACGTCGAGCCCGCGCCGCGCCATCACCTCCAGCACGTGTCCGGCGTAGCGGTCGGCCAGGCCGGGTGCGTCCCAGTCGACGCCGCCCGCGGGGTCGTGCCGCGGGGCGTTGACCAGGACGAACCACGACTCGCTGTCGTCGTCCGGGCGGGTGGCCGGGTCGTCGGGGGCGCTGACGTAGACGGTGGGGTCGGCCACCGGCTGCGGGACCCCCCGGCACGAGCCGACCCCGAAGACCGCGTCGAACTCGGCGTCGTAGTCGTCCGGGAAGAGCACGGTGTGGTGGGCCAGACCCGGCGTCCGCCCGTGCAGCGCCAGCAGCAGCACGACGCCGGACAGCGACGGCGTGCTGCGGGTCAGCCCCCGCCGCACCCGGCGGGTGGCGGGCGCCGGCGGCAGCAGGTCGGCGTAGAGCGACGCGGCGTCGGCGCCGGAGACGACGACGTCGGCGCGCAGCACCTCGCCGCCGGCCAGGCGCACCCCCGCCGCGCGCCCGCTCTCCACCAGCACGCGCTCGACGGCGCACCCGGTGCGCACGACGGCGCCTCGCTCGACCGCCCGGGCCGCGACCGCCTCGGCCAGCCGGCGCAGCCCGCCCCGCACGTACCAGGAGCCGAACGCCTGCTCCACGTAGGGGACGGTGGCCAGCACCGCGGGCGCCCGCCGCGGGTCCGAGCCGGAGTAGGTGGCGTAGCGGTCGAGCAGGGTGCGCAGCCGCGGATCGCGCAGGTGCGTCGTCCCCAGGCCGCGCAGGGTGCGCCACGGCGCCACCGTGCCGACGTCGGAGGCGCTGCGGGCCAGCCGCGCCAGGGTGGCCGCCCCGGCCAGTGGCGAGCGGAGGAACGGCCCCTCGGTCACCCGCCACATCGCCGCGGCCCGCGTCAGGAGAGCCGTCCACTGTGCGCCGGCGCCCGGTCCGAGCGCCGTGTCGAGGGCCTCGGGCACGGTGTCGAGTGAGCCGGGCACCACCAGCGGGGTCCCGTCGGCGAAGCGGTAGGCGACCGCCGGGTCGAGGCGCACCAGGTCGACGGCGTCCTCCAGCGGGCCGCCGGTCGCGGCGAACAGGTCGCGGTAGAGGCCGGGCAGCGTGACCAGGCTCGGTCCGGTGTCGAAGCCGTGCCCGTCGCGGGCGTACCAGCCGAGCTTGCCGCCGACCTGCGGCGCCTGCTCCAGCACGGTCACCGCGTGGCCGAGCCCGGCCAGCCGCGCCGCCGCCGCCAGCCCCCCGAGCCCGGCGCCGACCACCGCCACCCGCGCCACGCCGCCACGGTAACCGGGCGCGACGGGCGGGCCGTCCCGGCCGAGGGCAACCCCCCGTTCCCCCGAGCGGGTGGTGATCGTTTGGCGGGGCGTCGCGCGGGGGTAGGCGGGTTGTCCGGCCAGCACCGCCGGACACGGACGGGGGGAGACAGGAGGGCGCCGGTGCCGACCTCGGCGAGGAGAGTGGTGGCGGCCGGCGGGCTCGCGGCCGTGGCGCTGCTGGGCGGCTGCGCCGGCCTGGAGGCCGACGACGTCGGCACGGTGGCCCGCGTGTTCGAGGACGCCTCGGGAGACCCGGCGCAGCGGTGCGAGCTGCTGGCCCCCGCGACGCGAGCGGCCCTCGAGTCCGACGAGTCGGCTCCGTGCGCCGACGCGCTGGAGCAGATCCCGCTGCAGGGCGGCACGGTGGAGTCCGTCGAGGTCTGGGGTGGGGACGCGCAGGTCCGGCTCAGCGGGGACACCGTCTTCCTCACCGAGAGCGACGCCGGCTGGCTGGTCACCGCCGCGGCGTGCCAGCGCCGGGGCGAGGCCCCCTACGACTGCGAGGTGGACGGGCCGTGAACGGCGTCCGAGGGGTCTTCATCGGTTTCCTGGTCGTGATCCTGCTGGGGATCGTCTACGTCACCGCGCTGGGGTTGATGGGCCGATGAGCGCACCTGACCGCTACGGCTTCCTCCGCGCCAACGCACTGAGCCTGGCCTTCGGCGCGCTGTTCCTGGTCACCCTCGTCGGCCAGGCGATCTCCGGCACGGCGGACTTCAACGCCCAGCAGGTCACGAACGGCCTGCCCACGGTGTCGTTCCTGGACTACGTCACCTCGTCGTCCTTCGGGGTCGACGTCATGGAGAACTGGCAGTCGGAGTACCTGCAGTTCTTCCTCTACGTCTTCGCCACCGTGTGGTTCATCCAGCGGGGCTCGTCGGAGTCGAAGGAACCGGGTCAGGAGGGCACGGAGTCCGACGAGGAGCAGCAGGTCGGCCGGCACGCCGGTCCCGGGGCGCCGAAGTGGGCGAGCCCCGGGAACTGGCGGACGACGCTGTACTCGCGCTCGCTCGGCCTGCTCATGGGGGCGCTGTTCCTGCTGACCTGGGCCGCCTCCTCGGTGGCCGGCTGGGCGGCCTACAACTCCGAGCAGCTGGCCGACAGGCAGGACCCGGTCAGCTGGGTCGGCTACCTCGGCGAGGCCGACTTCTGGAACCGGTCCTTCCAGAACTGGCAGTCGGAGATGCTCGCCGTCGGCTCGATGGCGATCTTCGCCGTGTACCTCCGCCAGCGGGGCTCACCGGAGTCCAAGCCGGTCGGCGCCGCGCACGCCGACACCGGTCAGACCGGTTGACGGACCCCTCGGTGAGGTCCTGGAACGGCCCTCCTGCAGGGACCCGCCCCGAGCGCCAGCGAGGGGTGGGGGCAGGAGGGTCCTCCTTCAGAAGGCGTACCGCACGCGCAGCCACGGCGCGTGCGCCGCGATGAGCTCCTGCAGGCGGGTGACGCCGAGCCGCTTGACGTCGTTGCGGTAGCGCACGTTCCACTGCCCGTTCTGGCTGCGCTTGGGCTGCTGCAGGTCCGGCCGCCAGAGCAGCTCCTCGGCCTTAGGGTGCCAGCCGAGGTTGACCTCGTGCAGGTCGCGGTTGTGGGTCAGCATGATCACCTCGGCCGCCGCCTGCGCCTTGGCCGCGGGGGAGAGCTCGTCGTCCAGCCGGGTCAGCAGCTGCGCCCAGTCGGCCTCCCAGCCCTCGCGCAGGACGACGGGGGAGAGGTTGAGGTGCACCTCGTAGCCGGCCTCGACGAAGTCGTCGACGGCGGCGATCCGCTCCGGCACGCGGCTGGTGCGCACGTCGAGCACCCGGGCGTCGGCGTCCGGCATCAGCGAGAAGCGGATCCGGGTGCGGCCCCGCGGGTCGAGCTCCAGCAGCTGCCGGTTGACGTACTTGGTCGCGAACGACGCCTTCGCCGTCGGCAGCTCGCGGAAGGTGGCGACCAGGTCGGCCACGTTGTCGCTGACCAGCGCGTCGACCGAGCAGTCGCTGTTCTCGCCGATGTCGTACACCCAGCTGTGCGGGTCGCACTGGTCGGGCTCGGTCTTGGGGCCCTGCCGGGCGACGTGCCGGCGCAGGTAGCCGGTGATCTGCTCGATGTTGGTGAACACGGTGATCGGGTTGGCGTAGCCCTTCTGCCGCGGCACGTAGCAGTAGGCGCAGGCCATCGCGCACCCGTTGGCCGTCGACGGGGCGATCCAGTTCGCCGAGCGGCCGTTCGGGCGGGCGGTGAGCGACTTCTTGACGCCGAGCACCAGCGTCTCGGTCTTCACCCGCACCCAGCGCTCCACGTTGCCCGCGTTCCCGTGCAGGTCGGGGATCTGCCAGTGCGAGGGGACCTCCACCACCTCGGCGCCGGGGAAGCGGGCCAGCACCTGCTGGCCGCGGGGCGACTCCAGCGCGGCCGGCTCGGCGTGGATCTCGCGGACCCGGAGGAGACGGTCGAGGTCGGGGGGGACGGGGGACGGCGAGGCGGCGGCTCCCACGCCGGGTACAGCGGCCCGCGGCGGCTGCCTGTTCCACCTGCGGGTGCGCCGTGCACCACCCTGCCCGCCCCACCGTCAGCGCAGGTCGAGGCCCCGGTCGGCGAGGAAGGCGAGGGGGTCGGTGGGGGTGCCGTCCAGCAGCACCTCGAAGTGCAGGTGGCAGCCGGTCGAGTCGCCCTTCGTGCCGACCCGCGCGATCTGCTGGCCGGCGACCACGGGCTGGCCGACGACGACGAGCAGGTCGTCGTCCTCCATGTGCGCGTACCGGGTGACCACCCCGCCGCCGTGGTCGACGACGACGAGGTTGCCGTAGCCCGACGAGACCCCGGCCCGGACGACGACCCCGGCCGACGCCGCGACGATCGGCGCGTCGCACCCCGGCGCGAGGTCCAGCCCCGCGTGCAGCCGGACGCCTCCGCCGGTCGGGTCGTCCCGCTGACCGAAGCCGCTGGTCAGCGGGCCCTCGGTGGGCGTCGCCCAGTCGCCGCTGACGCTGCGGAGCAACGGGCTGGCGCCGGTGCAGGAGACCGATCCGGTGCCCGGCGCCAGGCCGGTGACCGTGGCGCCGGCGAGGGCGGCGGTGACCTCGAGGGCGTCGTCCCACCAGCGGGCGTAGTGGTACGGGTCGGCGTTGCGCTGGGTGCGGTGCGCGGCGATCGTCGGCGGCAGGGTCTGCCAGCCCTCGACCTGCAGCAGCGCCCGGTAGAAGTTGGTGGCCGAGGTGGTCGGGTCCATCCGGTCCGCGTAGCTGCCCCACGCGCCGTTGGCCCGCTGCTGGAACAGCCCGCGGCTGTCCGGGCCGACGGCGTCCCCGTGGTCGACGACGGTCAGGGAGGACTCGCCCATCGCCGTCATCACCCCGATGACCTGGCCGCGGGCGTCGACGCCGAGCGCCTCGCCGGCCTCCACGATCAGTGCGGCGTTGACCAGTTGCTCGCCGGACCAGCCGGCGACCGGTCCGTCGGGCACCCCCGCGACGCTCACCGCGGCGCCCACCGGCGAGCACGCGCCGGCCTGCGGGTCCTCCTCCGTGACCAGCGCCGCGGTGACCAGGCCGCCCGCGACGAGCACCGGCACCAGCGCGGCGAGGACGCCGAGCCGCCTCACGGTGCCGGCTCCGCCTGGGTCGCCGTGGTCGCCGTGGTGCTCTCCGCAGGCGGGGTCAGGGCCGCGGAGGGGGCGGAGGGGGCGGTCGCGTCGACCGGCGTGAACCGCTCGACCAGCCAGGGGCTGCCGTCGCCCTCGCGCACGAGCAGCACGGCGTACTCCCCGGCGTCGGTCGGCACCAGCACGGTGGACAGGTAGGCGCTCACCGACGGCGTGGGCCGGGGCGGTCCGGTGACGGCGGTCGCCGGGACCGCCTGCGGGTCGGTGCCCTCGTAGGCCACCGCGGCCGCGGGACTGAGTAGAGGGGTGAGCTCGGCCCACCACTGCCCGGGCTCCAGGGCGGGCCGGGCGAAGGCGGTGACCGCGGCCGTGGCGGCGTCGAGGGCGGCCTGCTGCGAGGCGTCGTCCTCCGTGGGCGGGGGAGGGGGCGCGGGCAGCGCTGCGTCCGCGTCGCCGGGTTCGGGGGCAGGGGCCGCGGACTGCGCTGTCGGCTCGGGCTGCGCCTGCTCGGTCGGCGCCGCGCAGCCGCCCGCCACCAGGGCAGCGCCGAGCGCGGCCGCAGCCGCGAGGCGCCGTCCCGAGCCGGACATGCCCGTGCCCTCCTGTCACCCGGCCGGACCCCCGCCACGCCGGTGCGACCCGAGTAGAACCCGGCTGCCGCGGAGGCGGGACCCCCCAATCTCGGGCATTGCCGCACCTCGGGGCCGCGACCGACCGTGGAGGCCGACACGAACGGCGGGGGTGTCAGCGCCTCGCCGTGGACGACGGACCGAGGACGGAACCGATGGCGCTCACCTCCCCGCTGACCCTGGCCGTGGTCGACCCGGGTCAGGGCGTCGCCCCGCCGGGCGCGGAGGGGATCGTCACGATCGTCCAGTGGGTCGCCTGGACGGTGCTCGCCGTCTGCGTCCTGGGGGTGCTGCTCGTCGGCGCGCGCATGGCGGTGGCCCACCGCCGCGGCGAGGGGGCCGAGCACGCGGTGAGCCTGGCCTACGTCCTGGGTGGTGCGGTCCTCGTCGGGTCGGCGTCCGGGCTGATCGCGGCCCTGGTCTGAGCGACCGGGCAGCGGGGGAGCGGACGTGGACGAGGCGACGCCGACGGCGGGAGTGACCACCGACCCGGCCGTCCCGACGACGACGCCGCCTGCTGCGACGCCCGCCGCGACCACGGTGGCGCCGGCCCAGCCGGCGACGCCGACGGAGACGGCCACGCCGACCCAGACCGCGACGCCGACGGAGACGGCCACGCCGACGGAGACGGCCACGCCGACGGAGACGGCCACGCCGACCGAGACGGCCACGCCGACCCAGACCGCGACGCCGACGGAGACCGCGACGCCGACGGAGACCGCGACGCCGACGGAGACCGCGACGCCGACGGAGACGGGGACGCCGACGCCGACGGGGACGGCGACGCCCACACCGACCGACACGGCCACGCCGACCCCCACGACGGGCGGCGAGGCCCCCACGACGGGCGGCGAGGCCCCCGCGGCGGGCGGCGAGGCCCCCGCGGAGCAGACCCCGACCACGCCACCGGCTGAGCCGACACCGGCGGAGGTCGCCGTCACGGACGACCGGATCCCGGCCGCCTTCGTCGACGACTCCGTCGTGCCGGTGCTGTCCGGCGCCGACCAGCAGGCGGTGGAGGTCGACCGGATCCCGCTCGACACCGTCTCCGACGCCAGGGACCTCGGCGGCCTGGCCGGCTTCGGCCCGGGGGACTCGATCAGCGCCACCGCGGACGTCAGCGGTGTCGACCCGGCCGCCGGGACCTTGGGCGACGCCTTCCTCGACCCGGCCATCCCGGCCGCGGGGATCGGCGTGCTCGACCAGAGTGGAGGAGGAGACGCCTTGGGTGACCTGGCGCGGGAAATCGTCGAGGCGGCCGGCGACGCGCTGGGCGCCGTGGCGCGACTGTGGGCCGACCCGCCGTCCCCCGGCATCGGTTCGATCGGCCCCGGCGGGACGGCGGCGCCGTCCGAGGCGGCCTCACTGCTGGCCGGGTCGCTGGCCTGGTACTCGGCCGCGGTCGCGGTCGTGGCCGTGCTCATCGCGGCCGCGCGCATGGTGTGGCAGCGGCGCAGCCAGCCGGTGGCCGACCTGCTGCGGGGCCTGCTGACCCTGGTCCTCGTCGGCGGCGCCAGCCTCACCGGGGTCACGCTGCTGGTCACGGCGGCGGACGCGTTCTCGGTGTGGGTGCTGCAACGCGCGACCGGCGACGTCGAGGGCGGGCTGACCGAGCTGCTGGCGCTCCAGCAGACCGACGGCATGAACGACGTCCTGGTGATCCTGCTGGGCACCACGGCCCTGCTGGGCGCCCTCCTCCAGATGGTGCTGCTCGTCGCCCGCGGGGTGGTGCTGGTCGTCCTGGCCGGCGTGCTGCCGCTGTCGGCGTCGGCCACGAACACCGACACCGGCCGGGCGGTCTTCGTCCGCACCCTCACCTGGACGATCGCCTTCGCGCTCTACCAGCCGGCCGCCGCGCTGGTGTACGCCGCCGGCCTGGTGCTGGCGCCCACCCCGGACGACGCGCCGCTGGTGGCCGCGCTGACCGGGACGACCTTCCTGGCTCTCGCGATCGCCGCCCTGCCGGCGCTGCTGCGGGTGCTGCGGCCGGTGGTGCGGACGGCGACCGACGGCGGCAACCGGGTGCGCGCGGCGGCCACCGCCGGCCTGCCCTCCGGTGCCCGGGCCGTCGTGCCCGTCACCGTGTCGCCCGCGGGGGGAGCCGCGGCCGCCTCCGTGCGGGTCCCCTCCTCCCGCGGCGGCGGCCCCCGCGCCGGGGCGGCACCGCTCGAGCGGGGCCGCCACTCCGCGGCCCGCCTGGGCGCCGGCGGTCGTGGTCTCGAGCGCACTCGGGGCGCCGAGCCGGTCCCGGTGGCCGGGCCCGTGACCGAGCCGTTCCGCGCGGGCGCCACCCGCAGCTCCTCCGAGGCCCGTCCCGTCCCGACGCCCCGACCCGACGCGGAGGACCTGCTCCCGTGACCGTCGCGCCCCCCGCCCAGCCCCGCACGTACGGCAACTGGCGCCGCCCGGCCAGCCCCGGGCTCGGCAGCCTGGGCATCCTGGGCACCGCCCTGCTGCTGGCCGGCCTCATCGGGGTGATCGCCACCCTGGTGCTGGTCGGCCTCCTCGAGGCGGTGGTCGCCGGCGCCGTCGTCGGCCTGCTGCTCGCGCTGCTCGTGGTCCGCGACCGCCACCACCGGTCGGGGGTGCAGCGGCTGTCCACCCGCGTCGGCTGGACCCGCGCCCGGCGCGGCGGGGCGCACCTCTACCGCTCCGGGCCGCTCGGGCGCACCCCGCAGGGCACCTTCTCGCTCCCGGGGCTGGCCGCGGCGTCCCGCCTCTCGGAGTGGGAGGACTCCTACGGCCGGCCCTTCGCGCTGGTCACCGTCCCGGCCACGCGGCACGCCACCGTCGTGCTGGTCACCGAGCCCGACGGCGCCTCCCTGGTCGACGACGAGCAGATCGACACCTGGGTGGCGCACTGGGGCGCATGGCTGGGCGCGCTCGGCAACGAGCCGGGCCTGGTGGCGGCGTCGGTGACCCTCGAGACCGCGCCGGACTCCGGCACCCGGCTGCGCCACGAGGTCGGCACGCATCTCGACCCGCGGGCGCCCGACGTCGCGCTGGCCATGCTGCGCGAGGTCGTCGACACCTACCCGGCCGGGTCGGCCACGGTGACCGCCTACGTCTCCCTGACCTTCACCACGGCCGGCCGGTCCGGTGGACGGCGGCGGAACGACGAGGACGTCGCCCGGGACATCGGCACCCGCCTGCCGGGCCTCACCGCCGGGCTCAACGCCACCGGCGCCGGCGCGGTGCGCCCGGCCACCGCCCAGGAGCTGTGCGAGGCGATCCGGGTGGCCTACGACCCGTCGGTGGCGGCGGCGCTCGACGAGGCGCGCACCGCCGGCGGCACCCCCGAGCTGCGCTGGTCGGACGTCGGACCGGCCGCCGCGCAGGCCGGCTGGGGCTGGTACCGCCACGACGGCGGGCTGTCGGTCACCTGGTCGATGACCGAGGCGCCGCGCGGCGAGGTGTACTCCTCGGTGCTGGCCGACCTCGTCGCGCCGCACCCCGACATCGACCGCAAGCGGGTCACGCTGCTCTACCGCCCGCTGGATGCCGGCCGCGCCGCCCGGATCGTCGAGCAGGACAAGCGCACCGCGGACTTCCGCGCGTCGTCGTCCTCCCGGCCCACCGCGCGGGTGCTGCTGGAGCAGCGGGCGGCGGCGCTCAGCGCCGAGGAGGAGGCCCGCGGCGCCGGGCTGGTCGACTTCGCGATGCTCGTGACGGCGACCGTGGCCGACGCCGACCTGATCGACGACCCGCGGGCCGCGCTCGACGTCGTCCGCGCCGCGGTCGACAACCTGTCGGCGACCGCCCGCACCCAGCTGCGTCCGGTGTACGGCTCGCAGGACTCGGCGTTCGCCGCCGCGCTGCCGCTGGGCATCGTGCCCTCGGCGCACCTGACCGTGCCCCGCGAGTTCCGGGAGGCGCTGTGAAGCACCGGTCGACGAAGCGGACGGCGCCGGCCCCGGGGCCCGCGCCACGCGGCTGGTCCGGGCGCGGTCGGGGTGCCTCGACCTACGTCCAGGCCCCCGACGAGTGGCGGGCGACCACCGTGCAGGCCTGCGGGCTGTGGCCGTTCGCCGTCGGCGCCGGGACGCCGATGACCGGGGTGCCGCTGGGCCGCAACCTGCTCTCCGGCGCGACGCTGTGCTGCGACCCGATCAGCTGGTTCCAGCGGGCCAACCTGATCAGCAACCCGTCGGCTTTCGTGCTGGGCAAGCCGGGCCTGGGCAAGTCCACCGTGGTCCGCCGGATGGCCCTCGGGCTGGCCGGCTACGGCGTCCTGCCGATGGTCCTGGGCGACCTCAAGCCCGACTACGTCGACCTGGTGGAGGCCATCGGCGGCCAGGTCATCCGGCTCGGCCGGGGCCGCGGGCACCTCAACGTCCTGGACCCCGGTGAGGCGGTGGCGGCCGCGGCCCGGCTGACCGGCGACGCCCGCGAGCAGGTGCTCGCCGACGCGCACGGACGCCGGCACGCGATCGTCTCCGCGCTCATCACGGTCATGCGCGGGACGCCGCCCACCGACCGGGAGGAGACCGTCCTCGACCGGGCGCTGCGCGTCCTCGACGACACCCACGACACCGCCCGGCTGGGCGCCCCGACGCTGCACCACCTGCTCGAGGTGCTCCGGGCCGCGCCGGACGATGTCCGCGCCGCCGCCCTCGACCGCGGCGACCGCAGCCGCTACGACGACGTCACCGAGGACCTCGAGGCCACGCTGGTCGGGCTGACCGGCGGCGGGCGGCTGGGCCGCATCTTCGCCGAGCCCACCACGACGCCGATGCGCCGCGACCGCCCGGTCGTCTTCGACGTCTCGAGCATCGACGACGCCCAGACCGACCTGCAGGCGGCCGTGCTGCTGGCCTGCTGGTCGGCCGGCTTCGGGACGATCAGCGTCGCGCACGCGCTGGCCGACGCCGGCCTCGAGCCGCGCCGGCACCACTTCGTCGTCCTGGACGAGCTCTGGCGGGCGCTGCGCGCCGGCCGGGGCATGGTCGACCGGGTCGACGCCCTCACCCGCCTGAACCGGCAGCGCGGCGTCGGCATGGCGATGGTCAGCCACACCATGAGCGACCTGCTGGCCCTCCCCAGCGAGGAGGACCGGATGAAGGCCCGCGGATTCGTCGAGCGATCCGGCATGGTCATCTGCGGCGGGCTGCCGTCGGCGGAGATGCCGATGCTCACCTCCGCCGTCCCGCTCACCCGGGCCGAGCAGGACCTCCTGGTCGGCTGGCAGGACCCGCCGGCCTGGAACCCCGGCACCGGAGCCGAGGCCGAGCCGCCCGGCCGGGGCCGCTTCCTCGTCAAGGTGGGCGGCCGGCCGGGCATCCCGGTGCACGTGACGCTCACCGGCGTGGAGCGGCAGCTCAACGACACCAACAAGCTCTGGCACGAGCTGTCCCGGTCCGCCGACGACCTGGCGTCCTCCGCGGCGGAGGGCCCCGTCCGCGGCTGACGACCCGCGCCCCGGTCGGCTTCCCCGACGAGATCGCGCGATCTCGCACGCTCGGCGGCGGCTGGACGTGCGAGACCCCGTGATCTCGACCGGGGGCCACGGTGGGGACGTGCGCTCAGCAGCCCTCGTAGGGCGAGGGCAGCGAACCCGGTGAGGGCCACAGGCGCCCGCTCACGGCGCCGACCAGCGCGTCCTCGGGGACCGCCCCGAAGGCGCGGGAGTCGATCGCGCCGTCACGGTTGTCGCTGAGCAGGAACAGCGAGCCCTCCGGCACGGTCACCGGGCCGAAGTACACGCCGTCCAGCAGCGCGGGGTCGATCGCCGGCTCGCAGACCGCGGCGCCGTCCACCACGAGGACGCCGTCCTCGATGGCCACCTGGTCCCCGCCCAGCCCGACGACCCGCTTGACCAGCAGCCCGTCCTCGAGGGGGCTCTCCACGGCCACGACGTCCCCGCGGTGCACCGAGCCGTGCCAGTGCTGCACGAGCAGCAGGTCGCCGGCGGAGACGGTCGGCTGCATGCTGACGGAGTCGACCCGCATCACCTGCACCGGGAGCAGACCGACCAGGCTCGCGGTGAACAGCACGGCCAGGCCGACGGCCCCCCACGCCACCGCCCCCCGCAGCCGGGCGAACAGGGCACCGCCGCGGCCACCGGTGCGGGGGTCACCGGAGGCCGCGGCGGCAGATCGGGAGGTGCGCCCCGCGGCGTGCCGCCGGGCGCCCGGCCCACCGTCGTGGTCACCCGTGCGGGGGTCACCGGTGAC
>NZ_JBJGYQ010000007.1:0-204962 GCF_054050075.1 Geodermatophilus sp. SYSU D00965
TAAGCAGGCGGGCGCGCCCGCGACCCCCCCCCGCAGTAAACCCCCCCCCCCCCCCCCGGGGGGGGGGGGGGGGCCCGCTGCTGCGTTCGGCCCCGTCCATCGGCGTGACTCCGCGCCCCGGTCCGCTCCTCACTCGCTGGCGCTCGTGCGATGCTCCCGGGGCTGTCGTCACGCGTTGGGCCGCTTGCCGTGGTTGGCCTTGTTCCCCTTGCGGGAGCGCCGCTTGCGTCCACGCTTGGACATCGCTGCCCTCCTCTCCTCGCTGCTGCTGCGGGCCCGGTCGCGGGCCCCTGGATCCCTCCGGGCGCCGGGGACCGCGAGCGTGCGGGACCGGCGTACCCGTCAAGCTGACCCCTCCAGCCTCTCACGACCTCGCCCGCCACCCTCCCTCTGGCGGGGAAGGCCCGTGGCGGGTGAGGCTGGGCACGGCACGCGCACCAGCGGGAGAGGGTCGGCACGGTGGCACAGGTCGGGATCGAGAGCGTCCTCGTCGCGGGGCGGGGCCCTGTGGCGTGCGCGGTGATGGCCGCCTGCACGCGGTTGGACGTCAAGACGGTCGCCGTCCACTCCGAGGCCGACCGCTCCGCGCGCCACGTCCGGCTGGCCGACGACGCGATCCTGCTCGGCCCGGCGCCGGCTGCGGAGTCCTACCTCGCGGTCGACCGGATCGTCGAGGCCGCCCGCCGCAGCGGCGTGGCCGCCGTCCTGCCGGTGCCGCCGGCGCTGGCCGGCAACGCGCGGCTCGCCGGGGCTGTCGTGGCCGCCGGGCTGACCTGGGTGGGGCCGTCAGCGGCGGTCCTGGAGCGCCTCGGCGGGGACGGCGTCGAGCCGGCCAGCGAGCGGGGGTTCCTCGCCTGGGTCACCGACTCGGGCCTGCACGCCACCACGCCGGTCTGCCGCGACCGGGCCGCCGGCATCGCGCGCGTCTCGTGGACGCCGGACGAGCCGGTCGAGCTGCCCCCGGCCGCCAAGCGGTTGGCCGAGGTGGGCTGGCGCGGCCTGGCGACCGTCGGCATCGCGCCCGACGGCGAGCTCGCCGAGGTGGCCGCCGGGTTCTCCCTGGACATGGCCGTGCTGGAGCGCGCGCACGGCGTGGACGCCGTCGAGCTCGCGCTGCGCAGCGCCGCCGGGGGCCGGGCCGCGGCGGACCCGGGCCCGGGGCGGACGCCGCGGAAGGCGGTCGCCGTCCAGCTGCGGTCGACCCTGCCGCCGGGCACCGCCGGTCGGGTCACCGGCCGGCTGCCGCAGACCGCCTTCCGCCGGGGGGACGCAGCCGACGTCGAGGTGGTGGCCGTCAGCGGCTACGAGCCCGGCGACCGGCTCGACGGCTGGTACGACGCGCTGCTGGCCACGGTCAGCGCCGGTGCCGTCGACACCGCGACGGCCGCGCGGGCGGCCAGCGAGGTGCTCACCGGGCTGCCGGAGACCGGTGTCCCGCACGACGGCCCCGAGATCTGCCCGGTGCTCGACCGGCTGGCCGCCGGCCACCCCAGCCCCGCAGGCTGACGGCCGGGCCCCTGTGCCCCGCGTGCTTGGATGGGCCGCAGGTCAGCCCGGGAGGTGCAGGTGGCGGTCGAGGAGATCCACGCCGAGATGGTGTCGAGCGTCTGGAAGGTGCTGGTGCAGCCCGGCAGCCAGGTCGCGGCCGGCGACACCCTGGTGATCCTCGAGTCGATGAAGATGGAGATCCCCGTCCTCACCGAGCGCGCCGGCACGGTCCGCGAGCTGCACGTCGTCGAGGGCGAGGTGCTCCAGGAGGGCGACCTCATCGCGACCGTCGACGACTGAGGCGCTACAGGTCGCGCGCGTAGACCCGCAGGTCCACGCCCGGGACGGGGGACCAGTCCCGCGCCGCGAGCCGGGTGAAGCCCAGCCGTTCGTAGAGCCGGTGGGCGGCGGTCATCCGCGGGTCCGTGGAGAGCACCATCCGCCGCTTGCCGGCCGCGCGCGCCCGGTCCAGGCAGCCGGCCACCAGCCGCTCGCCGATGCCCAGACCCCGCTCCGCCGGGTCGACGACGAGCATGCGGAACGCGGCCTCCTCGTCGGACTCGATCACCTCGCCGAAGTCGCCCTCGAGCACCAGCGCCACGCTGCCCAGCACCCGCCCGTCCCGGTGCCGCGCGACGAGCAGCTCCGCGCGCGAGGCCCGGCCCTCGACGTCGGCCAGCGCGGGCAGGTACTCGGGCGGGGCCAGGCCGCCGTCGACGTACCCGCGCACGGTCAGCTCGGCGATGGCGGCGAACTCGTCGGGGCGCGCGGGCCCGACGGACACCGGCGGCTCGAGGGGCTGGGACGACGCGCCGGCGGGGGAGGCCACGCCGGGGAGCCTAGGTGGGTCCTTCCTTACCCTCGGGGACACCATGAGCAGCCTCTCCGAACGACTCACCCGCGGCTCGGCGTCCGCCCCCGCCCAGGTCGACCACGCCCGCCGGCTGGTCGCCGACTGGCAGCTGTTGTCCGACCTGTCCTTCGCCGACCTCACGCTGTGGGTGCCGCTGTCGTCGGGCGCGTGGTGGTGCGTGGCCCAGGTGCGGCCGCTGACCGCGCCGACCAGCCTGCCCGAGGACCTGGTCGGCTCGGAGGTGGAGGGTCCGGCCGCGGAGCCGTTCGAGGTGGCCCACCGCGAGGGGCGCCCGGTGACCGAGGGTGAGCCGGACTGGTCGGGGGCCACCCCACGCCGGCGCGAGGTGATCCCGGTGCGGCACGACGGCGTCGTCGTCGCCGTCCTCGCCCGGGACACCAACCTCGCCGTGACCCGGGCGCCGTCCACCCTGGAGCTGACCTACCTCGACATCGCCGCCGACCTCTGCCTCATGGTGTCGGCCGGCACCTTCCCGCCGCAGAAGATCCTCGACGCCGAGCTCAGCCCGCGCGTGGGGGACGGCCTGGTCCGCCTGGACGGGGCCGGGCGCGCCGTCTACGCCAGCCCCAACGCCCTGTCGGCCTACCGCCGGATGGGGGTGACCGGGGACGTCGTCGGCGCCGACCTGGCGCGGCTGACCCGGGACTCCGCGGCCGACCGCGTGGCCGGAGAGGCGGTCGCCGCCGGGATCCGCGCGGCGGTCCTGGGCCGGTTCCCCGACCCCATGGACGTCGAGGGCGTCACGGCGACGCTGCTCGTGCGCGCGCTGCCGTTGCAGGCGCCGGGCGCCGAGGAGGGCGCGCTGGTGCTGGTGCGCGACGTGACCGACGTCCGCCGGCGCGACCGGGCGCTCCTGACCAAGGACGCCACGATCCGCGAGATCCACCACCGGGTGAAGAACAACCTGCAGACGGTGGCGGCGCTGCTGCGGCTGCAGGCCCGGCGGATGACCGAGCCGGCGGCGCGGGAGGCGCTGGAGGAGTCGGTGCGCCGCGTGGCGTCGATCGCGGTGGTCCACGAGACGCTGGCCGGCAGCCGGGAGGACGTCGTGGACGTCGACGACGTGCTCGACCAGGTGCTGCCGATGCTGGGGGACCTGACCTCGGTGGGCCCGGCCGCGCGGACCCGGCGAGTGGGGCAGTTCGGCGAGCTGCCCGCGGTCGCGGCGACCCCGCTGGTCCTGGCGGTCACCGAGCTGCTGCACAACGCCGCCGAGCACGCCTTCCCGGACGGCGTCCCGGGCAGCATCGAGCTGGTGGCCGAGCGCGAGGGCGACGACCTGGTCGTCCGGGTGCGGGACGACGGGCAGGGGCTGCCCGAGGGTTTCGACGTGGCCGCCAGCGAGGGCCTGGGCCTGCAGATCGTGCGGACGCTGGTCACCAGCGAGCTGGGCGGAGGGCTGACCATGGGCAGTCCGTCCACCGGCCGGCCGGGGACCGAGGTGGTGCTCACCCTGCCCGGCGCGGGCCGCCTCCGGCGGTGAGCGCCTGCCGGGGACGGTCCGAGGAGTGGGGGCGGGAGGCCTCCGCGAGGAGGGCCGGGTCGGGCTCAACGCCGGCCTGGCACGGCACGTGGACGCGGTGTCGGTTCGACGAGTGGGGGCCGGAGGCCTCCGCGAGGAGGACCGGGTGGGGCTCAGGGGGAGCCGGGGACGGGACCTGGCCGCGGTGTCGTCCGGAGGACGACCGTGCAACAGCCGCGAGGCCGGCCGGGGACGTCCCCGGACCGGCCTCGTGACGGTTCCGTGTGGCGGTGCCGGGCGGCAGGCCCGGAGCCGGATCGCGGTGGGTTCAGGCGGTGCGCACCCGAGTACGAGCCTGGCGCCGCTTGAGCGCGCGCCGCTCGTCCTCGGAGAGCCCACCCCAGACGCCGGAGTCCTGACCCGAGCGCAGGGCCCAGTCCAGGCAGGACTCCACGACCGGGCAGCGCCGGCACACACCCTTGGCCTGCTCGATCTGCACGAGAGCCGGACCGCTCGTCCCGATGGGGAAGAACAGCTCCGGGTCCTCGTCGCGGCAGAGCGCGCGGTGGCGCCAGTCCATGGCGGTGTTCTCCTCGATGTCGTCTACGGTGTGGTGCATCAGTCGCCGGCCGCGGACGGTTCCGCAGGCCGACACCGGGTTGACCAGCGCCATGGCACAGCGACTTAGTGCATTTGTTACCGACAGGTTGCTTTCCTCACGCGATGTTTTCACGGAGAAGAGGCCTGTCAAGCGAATCGGAGGCTTCGGTCGACCCCTCGTGAGCAAGCTCACCACGGGCATGCTAGGTGCGCCACTCGACTGAACGCTCCCGCGGCGTTGGGCATTGACATCGACCGGCCGACGTGCGCAAAGCCGCAGGTGAGAGCCCTGTTCCGAGAACGGGCAGTTCTCTTCGGGGTGTGGTGGAGATCCCCTGTGGGCCCGGTCTCGGGGGCCTTGACAGCGGGCCCGTCGACGGCCGCTCAGGCGCTCTCCGACAGCCCCTCTGCCGCCGGTCCGCTCCTCGCTCGCCGGCGCTCGCTGCGGTGCTCCCGGCGGCGTCAGACGACGGTGCCCACGGGTCCTCTTCCGCCGCCGGTCCGCTCCTCGGTCGCTAGCGCTTGCTGCGGTGCTCCCGGCGGCGTCAGACGACCGTGCCCACGGGTCCTCTTCCGCCGCCGGTCCGCTCCTCGCTCGCCGGCGCTCGCTGCGGTGCTCCCGGCGCCGTCAGACGACGACGCGCAGGGCGGCGGGGACACTGCGCACCCGCAGTCCCGTCGCCGTCCCCAGGTGGTCGCCGTCGAGCTGCCAGCCCTGCGGACGCCGCGCCGTGAGGGTGACGCACGGCAGGTCGTGGACGCGGTGCACGCCCCGCCCCCGCGCGTCGGGACGGCGGGCGAACACCTGCCGCACGTGGTGGAGCATCCGGAACACGCCCGTGCGGCCCATGGCGAACACGTCCAGGCCGGTGTCGAACGACGCCTCCGGGCTCGGGTTGACCGGCCGCGCCCCCAGGTAGGTCCACGGCGCCACGTTGGAGACCAGGCAGAGGAACAACCCGTCCATCGGCGGTTCCCCGGGCTGCTCCAGCGTCATCGGCGGGTCCCGGCGCTCCCGCCCGAACACGAACGCCGCGGTCGCCTCGCACACGTAGAGGGCCCCGCTCGAGCGCCGTCCCCGGGCCCGGTGCGCCTCCACGCGGCCGATGACGTCGGCGTCGAACCCGAGACCGGCGCTGAACACGAACCACCGCGGGTCGGTCCACTCCGGAGCGGCGGCGGCAGCGGCGTCCGCGGCCCGCTGGGCGACCTCCGGGTCGGGTAGCGCGACCGTCGCCGTCGTGGTGCCACGGGCGCTCGCGGTGCCCAGGGAGACGCGCCGGGTGCGCCCGGCCCGCAGCGAGTCCAGGATCTCCGCGGCCGCTGCCAGCGGGTCCCGGGAGCGCCCCAGCGCCCGCGAGAAGACGTTCGTGGACCCGCCGGGTACCACCGCCAGCAGCGGCACCGCGGGACCCGGACCGGCGTGCAGCAGCCCGTTGACCACCTCGTTGACGGTGCCGTCACCGCCGAGCGCGACGACGACGTCCACGCCGTCGGCACCGGCGGCCCGCGCCAGGTCGCTGCCGTGCCCGCGGTGGGCGGTCTCGGCGACGTCCACCTTGAGCTCACCGGCCAGGGTGGCCAGCACCTCGTCGCGGACCCTGCGGGAGGTCGTCGTCGCCGCGGGGTTGGCCACCACGAGCGCGCGCATGACGTCCAGGCTAGCCAGGGCAGCGGCCGCAGCCCGGCAGGTGCGGGCGGAACCGGGCGCCGGGGCGCCCGGCGCGTACCCTCGCGGCCGTGACCGAGCAGCCAGGAGCCCGGCCGCCGCGGGAGCGCCGGCTGTCCGAACGGCTGCTGGGGAGTGCCGCCGAGCCGTCCCCGGCGCGCCCGGCCCGGCCCCCGTCCGAGGCGCCGCCGGCGGTGCGCCGCGCCGCGCTGCTGGTCGGCCTGGAGGCGGCCGCGTTGGCCGCCCTCGCCGTGTGGCTGCTCTTCCTGACCTTCACCTCGACCCCGGACAGCGTGCCGCGGGCGGTGGCCGAGGTCGTCTTCGTCGGGCTGTTCGCCGCCCTGCTCGGCGCCGCCGCCGTCGGCCTGTGGCGGGTGGCCGCGTGGGCGCGCGGCCCGGTCGTCGCGGTGCAGCTTTTCCTGGCGCTGTTCGGCGTCTACTCGACGTTCGAGTGGAACGGCCCGCTGGTCGGCGTCCCGACGCTGGTGCTGGCCGCGGCGGTGCTGTACCTGCTGATGACCCCCGAGGCCCGGCTGGCGTTCTCCCAGCAGCGCTGAGGGGCCCTCACACGAGCTCGACGACGTCGGCGATCGAGTCGAGCACCCGGCTCGGGCGGAACGGGAAACGCGCGATGTCGGCCGCGCTGGTCGACCCGGTGAGCACCAGGACCGTGTCCAGCCCGGCCTCGATGCCGGCGACGACGTCGGTGTCCATGCGGTCGCCGATCATCACCGTCGACTCCGAGTGCGCGGAGATCCGGTTCATCGCGCTGCGGAACATCATCGGGTTGGGCTTGCCGACGAAGTACGGCTCGGCGCCGGTCGCCTTGGTGATCATCGCCGCGACCGATCCCGTGGCCGGGAGCGGGCCCTCGGGGGAGGGGCCGGTGACGTCGGGGTTGGTCGCGATGAACCGGGCGCCGTTGCCGACCAGCCGGATCGCCCGGGTGATCGCCTCGAACGAGTAGGTGCGCGTCTCACCGAGGACGACGTAGTCCGGGTCGGTGTCGGTGAGCGTGTAGCCGGCCTCGTAGAGCGCGGTGGTCAGCCCCGCCTCGCCGATGACGTACGCCGAGCCGCCGGGCAGCTGGCTGGACAGGAAGTCCGCCGTGGCCAGGGCCGAGGTCCAGATCGACTCCTCGGGCACCTGCAGGCCCGAGCGGGACAGCCGGGCGGCGAGGTCCCGCGGCGTGAAGATCGAGTTGTTGGTGAGCACCAGGAAGCGGCGCTCCAGCTCCACCAGCCGCGACAGGAAGTCCGCGGCACCGGGCAGCGCCTGGCCCTCGTGCACCAGGACGCCGTCCATGTCGGTGAGCCAGCACTCCGGCGGCTTGCGCTCGGTGCTCACGCGCGCACGCGGCGGTCGGCGGCGAACGCGGACAGGGCGTCGTCGGTGAGCCGGAAGACCGTCCACTCGTCCATCGGCACCGCGCCGGCGGCCTCGTAGAAGTCGATCGAGGGGGTGTTCCAGTCCAGCACCGACCACTCCAGCCGGCCGTAGCCGCGCTGCACGCACAGCTCGGCGAGCGTGCGCAGCAACTCGCGGCCCAGGCCGCTGCCGCGGTGCGCGGGCTGCACGTAGAGGTCCTCGAGGTAGATGCCGTGGGTGCCGCGCCAGGTGGAGAAGTTGAGGAACCACAGCGCCGTCCCGACGACCTCGCCGTCGACGTCCGCGACGTGCCCGAACAGCGCGGGGGAGTCGCCGAACAGCGCGGCGGTCAGCTGCTCCTCGGTCAGCTGCACCTCGTGGGCGGCCTTCTCGTACTCGGCCAGCTCCCGGACCAGCCCGACCACGGCGGGGACGTCGTCGGGGCGGATCGGACGGACGCTCATGTGAGGAGCTCCTTGACGCGGGTCGGCACCAGCCGGGTGAGGGGGGACAGGGCCGGCACGAGCACCGGCGCCAGCAGGTAACCGTAGGCGAGCACGCACCCGGTGATCACCGGGACGAGGGCGAACCCGACGACGACGGCCAGCGCCGCGACGATCAGCCCGTAGGGGCGCCCGCTCTTGGGGCTCACCAGCGACCGGAACGAGCGGAACCGGATGGTGCTGACCATCAGCAGCGCCGGGACGGCGACGATGAGCAGCACCCACAGCCGGTCGCGGCCCTGCATCTGGTCGCCGAACGCGAACACCGAGGCCAGCACGACGCCGGCCGCACCGGGGCTGGGCATGCCGGTGAAGTACCGCTTGTCGGCCGTCGGGTCGATCGTGGTGTTGAACCGCGCCAGCCGGATCGCGGCGCAGGCCACCCAGAGGAAGCAGGCGATCCAGCCCAGCGGGTCCCACTCGTCCCGGCCCTCCGAGAAGAGGGTGAACGCCAGCAGCGCCGGGGCCAGCCCGAAGGAGACCAGGTCGGCCAGCGAGTCGAACTGCAGGCCGAACGGGGTCACCGCGCCCACCAGCCGGGCGACCGCGCCGTCGGTGATGTCGAAGACCACCGACAGCCCCACCAGGACGGCGGCGAGCGTGTACTGCCCCCGGATGGAGACCAGGATCGCGGCGAAGCCGCACATCATGTTGGCGAGGGTGAACAGGCTGGGCAGGGTGGCCAGGGCCCGCCGCCGGCTGCCCCGCACCGATCCGCGGACGAACTCGACGGTGGCCGTGCGCCGGGTCTGCGGCGGGCGCGCGCCGGACGCGGAGCTGGGCATGGCCGCCTCCTCAGCCGGCCGCGGGCCAGCGGGCGATGACGGTCTCGCCGCCCCGCACGCGCTGCCCCGTGCGGACGGCGATCGTGCACTCGCGGGGGACGAACACGTCCATCCGCGAGCCGAACTTCATCAGCCCCATCCGCTCACCGGTGGCCAGGTGCCGCCCGACGCCGGTGCGGGTGACGATCCGCCGGGCGAGGACGCCGACGATCTGGCGGAAGACCACGGTGCGGTCGCCGTCGCGCAGCCAGATCTCGCTGCGCTCGTTGCGGTGCGCCGACTCCTTGCGGTACGCGGCCAGGAAGCTGCCCTTGCGGTAGGAGCTCTCCACGACCTCGCCCCGGTACGGCGAGCGGTTGACGTGCACGTCGACCACGGAGAGGAACACGCTGACCTGCTGCCAGTCGCCCTCGGGCGCGACGCCCTCCTGCGGCTCCCCGGCGACCATCACCACGCCGTCGGCGGGGGAGAGGACGTCGTCGGGCGCCGGCGGCTCGGCGTCGCACCGGCGGTCGGGGTCGCGGAAGAACAGGGCCATGTAGGCCGACAGGGCCACGAACGGCCAGGCGGCGAGCCGGAGGCCGCGCCGTCCGGACACCCGCCCGACGACGGTGGTCAGGGCCGCGGGAGCCAGGGGTCCGGTGATGAACGGCCACCCGGCCGGGTCGATGCGCATCGTGGTCAAACGGTACCGGGACGCACCCGGCGTCACCGGGCGGTGGTGGGCGGGGAGACGCGGGCGGGATCGGCGCCGTGCTCGCTGTCCCGGGGCCGCGGCGGGCCGCCGTACCAGTCCAGGCACAGCATCGTCGCGTCGTCCTCGAGATCGCCGCCGGTGGCGCCGAGGACCGCGGCGCCGAGGGCGTGCACGACCTCCCACGGGTGCAGGTCGGCGGTGTCCGCGAGCGTGGACTGCGCGGCCTCGCAGGTGTAGGAGCTTGGCAGCAGTCGGCGCTGGATCTCGACCGCGAGGGAGAACGGCGTGGTGCGCTGGCCCCACTCGAACACATCCGTGTACCGGCGGGCGGCGATGACGACGTAGGCCAGCGCGTGCGCCGCGCTTCGCACCTGCTCGACCTCCTGCGACGTGGGGGACCGGGGGAGCAGCATCTCGATCAGGCCGATCGCGTCCCCGCGGTCGGTCACGGGGACGAGCACCCGGTACAGGTCGCCCTCGCGCCGCACGTCGACCTGCTGCGCACGCAGGACCTGCTCGAAGACGGTGCCCTCGAGCGGCACCGTCTCGGCCTGCTCGGAGTGCTGGGTGCGCGCGCCCTCGACCGGTGCCGTGGAGGTGAGGCGGACGACGGCCTTGCCGCTGAAGTCGGCGATCAGCAGGCTGACCGCCCGGGCCCCGACCTGGTCGGCCAGGGTGGCGGCGACGGCCTCGATCGGTGCCGCGTCCTCGACCCGCTGGAGAAGCGCCCCGATGTCGATGCTGGACCTCCCGGCGGGTTCGGCTGGAGCGCGGACGGCGCCGCGGCGGTGGGTGGGGCCGGAGACGGCAGCGGCGCCGGCCGGCGGGTCTCCCCGTCGATCGGCGCCGCTGCTCGGGAGAGCGGTCAGGCCGCGGCCTTCGTCTCCCAGAAGATCTTGTCGATCTCGGCGATGTAGTCGAGCAGCTTCTGACCCTCGGCCGGGTCCATGCTGCCCTTGCCGCCGGCCGCACCGGCCTGCTTGGTGGCCTTGTTGAACAGCTCGTGCAGCTGCGGGTACTTCTCGAAGTGCGGGGGCTTGAAGTAGTCGGTCCACAGCACCCACAGGTGGTGCTTGACCAGGTCGGAGCGCTGCTCCTTGATCAGGATCGCCCGGGTGCGGAAGGCCGGGTCGTCGTTGGCCTGGTACTTCTCCTGGATGGCCTTGACCGACTCCGCCTCGATGCGGGCCTGGGCCGGGTCGTACACGCCGCAGGGGAGGTCGCAGTGCGCGGTGGCCTCCACGGCGGAGAACATGCGGAATCGCATGGACTGACCTCCGGGTCTCGGTGGGTTCGTTCGTCTGCGACCCTACTCCCGGTGAACGGCGACCACAGACCAGCGGAGGAGCTCCCCCCGGTTGTTCCGCCGCTGGTCACGCCGTGGGTGGTGGCCAGGGTGGCCGGGCCGTCCATGTCGCCGACGGTGCGCCACGGCGACCGGTTGCTGGTGCGCCGGGTCGACGCCGACGGCGCCGTCGCCCCCGGGGACGTCGTCCTGGCCCGGTTCCCCGCCCGGCCGGAGCTGCTGGTCGTCAAGCGGGTGCGCCGCGGGGTGCCCGGCGGTCACTGGGTGGAGGGCGACAACCCGCTCGTCACCGACGACAGCCGGGCCTTCGGGGCCGCCGTCGTCGTCGGCCGGGTGGTGGGCCGGCTGTGGCCGCGACCGGGCCGGCTGGCGTCGCGTCCGGGCTCAGCTGCCGACGCGTAGCTGCGCGTACCGCGCCGCGCACTGCTCCATCGTCGGCAGCAGCCCCTGCGCGCGCGCCTGCTCCAGGGTCGGCGCCTGCCGGTCCTTGGCCGACAGCTCGAACTCGACGTCCTCCGGCCACGGGAGCGCCAGGTCCGGGTCCAGCGGGTCGATGCCGAACTCCCGCGCCGGGTCGTAGCCGCTGGAGACCAGGTAGGTCACCGAGCTGCCGTCGGCCAGCGCGACGAAGGCGTGACCGAGGCCCTCGGCCAGGTACACCGCGCGCGGCGCCTCGCTGTCGAGGACGACGGCGTCGTGCACGCCGAACGTCGGCGAGCCGACCCGGACGTCGACGACGACGTCGAGCACCCGCCCGGCCGGGCAGTACACGTACTTGGCCTGCCCGGGCGGCACCAGCGCGAAGTGCACCCCGCGCAGCACCCCGCGGGCGGACACGCTGTGGTTGGCCTGGGCGAGGGTGAGGCCGAAGCCCAGGGCGCCGGAGAGCACGTCCGCGCGGTACCACTCGGTGAACCGGCCGCGGGCGTCGCCGTGGGGGACCAGGTCGAGGGCGTAGGCGTCCCGGACGGCGAGCTCGCGGATCTGCACGCCGGGACGGTATCCCGCGCCCCGCGGCCCGCCCGCCGAGGACACCCCGGCCCTCACCCCGACGGGGCCGACCACGCGCCGGGCGGAGCAGGTCACGACTGGATTACGCTCCCGGGTCCATGGGCGAGCAGCAACTGCACGACCGGACCGTCGACCGCTTCGCCGAGGACCCGGCCTTCCCCGTCCACGAGGGCGGCAAGCTCGTGGTCCGCCCGACCCGGTCCATCGACTCCGTGGCCGACCTGGCCCTCACCTACACCCCGGGGGTCGCCCGGGTCTCCAGCGCGATCGCCGCCGAGCCGGAGCTCGCGCGGCGGTTCACCTGGGCGCCGCGCGTGGTCGCGGTGGTCTCCGACGGGACCGCCGTCCTCGGCCTGGGCGACATCGGACCGGCGGCGGCGCTGCCGGTCATGGAGGGCAAGGCCTGCCTGTTCAGCGAGTTCGCCGGGCTGTCGTCGGTGCCGGTCGTCCTCTCCACCACCGACGTCGACGCGATCGTGGAGACGGTGGCGGCGATCGCGCCGTCCTTCGGCGGGATCAACCTCGAGGACATCAGCGCCCCGCGGTGCTTCGAGATCGAGGAGCGGCTGCGCGAGCGGCTGGACATCCCGGTCATGCACGACGACCAGCACGGGACGGCGATCGTCGTGCTGGCCGCGCTGCGCAACGCGGCGCGAGTGGTCGGCCGGGAGATCGGCGACCTGCGGGTGGTCGTCTCCGGCGCCGGTGCCGCGGGGGTGGCCTGCACGAAGATCCTGCTCGAGGCGGGCATCGGGGACATCGCCGTGGCCGACTCCCGGGGGGTCCTGCACGCCGGCCGCGAGGACCTCACGCCGATCAAGCGGTGGGTCGTCGAGAACACCAACCGGGCGGGCTACGCGGGCACGATGGCCGGCGCGCTCGAGGGTGCCGACGTCTACCTGGGCCTGTCCGGCGGGTCGGTGCCCGAGTCGGTGATCGCCTCGATGGCGCCGGACTGCATCGTGTTCTCACTGGCCAACCCCATCCCCGAGGTGGACCCGGACATGGCGGCCCGGTACGCGGCGGTGGTGGCCACCGGCCGCAGCGGCGAGCCCAACCAGATCAACAACGTGCTGGCCTTCCCCGGGGTCTTCCGCGGGGCGATCGACGCCGGCGCGACCAGCATCACCGAGGAGATGAAGCTGGCCGCGGCGACCGCGATCGCCGACGTCGTGGGCGACGACGTCCGCCCGGACTACGTCGTCCCCAGCCCGCTGGACCGCCGGGTGGCCGAGGCCGTCGCCGCCGCGGTGTCCGCCTGCGCGCGGGGGCAGGGCGTCACCCGCTGAGTCGACCGGAGGAGGTTCGTGCGGGTCACGCGCACGGACCTCCTCCGTTCAGCCCAGGCCGTTCAGGTCGTGCAGCCAGGGCTCGAGCGCCTGCCGGACCCCGGTGTTCTCGTAGACGAACCACAGGGTCACGAGCACGAAGGCGGGCGCCAGCACGGCCTTCTCCAGCACGGTGCCGGTGCGCAGCGGGGTGAGCTTCAGCCGGCAGCGCTTGAGCAGCCAGAGGACCGGCACCGGCACACCCTGCGTGGTGATGGCGTCGCCCGCGATGTGGGTGAGCACGCCCAGGGCCACCGCCCAAGGCAGCCAGGCGGGCTGGGGCATGTGCGCCAGCAGCAGCCAGGCGCCGGCCCAGGACAGCACGAGGTTGCCGACGACGGTGTTCTCCGCCCGTCCGGGGATCACGAAGTGCAGGGCCCGCAGCGCCAGCCCGATGGCCAGGGCCATGAGCAGCAGGCTCGACCAGAACGCGTTCGCCGCGGCCAGCGCGAGCGCCCCGAATGCGGCGGGGGCCAGGACGGCGTCGTGGGTGCCCCAGCGGTGGCCCTGCGCGAGCCGCCCGATCGCCCCGGAGGGGACGTCGGTGACCGGGCCCCACATGTCCGAGACCGTCGACCCGCTGTGGTCGAGGTCGGGCAGCATGGCGAAGCCGCCGGCCGCGGCGATCCACGCGACCTGGGCGACGGGACCCTCCACCGGGGCCCAGGGCAGCGTCGCGGCGCCCGCGGCGAGCCCCGAGAGCGCGTGGGAGTGACCGAGCACCCACCCAGCGTGCCCGCGAACCACGCTCCGGTCGGGGAGGCGCTCCGTGGCCCTGCTGCAGGGGCCCTCCGCCTGAGCTCGCGGGGCGTGGGGGCAGCGGGGTCCTCCTTCAGGGCTTCCAGACCATCAGCACCGCGACGGCGACCAGCAGCAGGGTGACGACGCCGCCCCCGGCCGCGATCCGCCCGTAGAGCGCCTTGGCGGAGGAGTCACCGCGGCGCAGGGAGGACGCGGCCCGGCCGAGCGACGGGACGACGAGGACGAGGTTGACCACCAGCGCCAGCAGGTAGAGCACGATCGAGAGCCACAGCCACGTCCGCGACAGCGGGATGCCGTAGATCCCGGAGACACCGAAGCCGAACACCGCGACCGCCAGCGACGCCCAGCTGAACACCCGGGTCGACCGGGTGAGCAGCTCGACCGCCGCGGTGTTGCCCGTCCGCACGGCCCGCAGGCCGGTGTGCGGCAGCAGGGCCATCGGTCCGATGAGGAAGACGGCGGTCACGACGTGGAGGACGGCGAGGACGGTGCCCATGCCCCGAGGCTAGGCAATGCCGTCTGTCGTCCTCCGGACTCCCACCGCGGCCAGGTGCCGTCCCCGGTCGCGCTGAGCCCGTCCCGGCCCTCGTCGCGGAGGCCTCCGGCCCCCACTCCTCGCGCCGACACCACGGTGGGCGTGGCTCTTCAGTCGTCGTCGTCGGTGCCCCCGCGGGCCAGCCAGGTGGCCAGCCGCTCGACCGGCACCTCGAAGTCCGGGAACGCGTCGACGAACGCCTGCATCTGGTCGGCCAGCCAGGCGAGGGTGACCTGCTCGTCGCCCCGCCGCTCGGCCAGCTCCTCGAGACCCCTGTCGGTGAAGTACACGCCCCAGGGAACCACGACGCCCGGCTCCCGGGTGATCCGGGAGCCGGGCGTCGGAGTGCGCGCGGCTCAGTCGGCGAACGCCTGCGCGACCAGCTGCTTCTGCTCGGCCTCGTGCACCTTGGCCGAGCCGACGGCCGGGCTGGCCGAGGCGCGGCGGCTGACCCGGCGCAGCGGACGCCCGCCGAGGTGCTCGGGCAGGTTGATCGCCATGAACTGCCAGGCGCCCATGTTGGCCGGCTCCTCCTGCACCCACACCAGGTCGGTGGCGTTCGGGTACCGGTCCACGGCCGCGCGGATCTGCTCGGCCGGCAGCGGGTACAGCTGCTCCACCCGCAGGACGGCGGTGTCGGCGCGGCCGTCGGTCTCGCGCTGCGCCAGCAGGTCGTAGGCGACCTTGCCGCTGCACAGCAGCACCCGGCGGACGGCGCCGTCGTCGAGCGGCTCGCCACCCACCCCCGGGTCGGGCAGCACCGGGCGGAAGTTCTCCTCGGTGAAGTCCGCGACCGGGCTGACGGCGGCCTTGGCCCGCAGCAGCGACTTGGGCGTGAACACGACCAGCGGCCGGTGCACGTCCGACAGCGCCTGTCGGCGGAGCAGGTGGAAGTAGTTCGCCGGCGTCGAGCAGTTGGCGACGGTCATGTTGTTCTCGGCGCACAGCTGCAGGAACCGCTCGATGCGGCCGCTGGAGTGGTCGGGGCCCTGGCCCTCGAGGCCGTGCGGCAGCAGCAGCGAGACACCGGAGCGCTGGCCCCACTTGGCCTCGCCCGAGCTGATGAACTCGTCGATGACCATCTGCGCACCGTCGACGAAGTCGCCGAACTGGGCCTCCCACAGCACCAGGGCCTTGGGGTTGGCCACCGAGTACCCGTACTCGAAGCCCAGCGCCGCGTACTCGCTGAGCAGCGAGTCGTAGACGAAGAACTTCGCCTGGTCCTCGGTCAGGTGCGCCAGCGGCGTGTACTCGGCGGCGGTCTCCCGGTCGATGAGCACCGAGTGGCGCTGCACGAAGGTGCCGCGGCGGGAGTCCTGCCCGGCGAGGCGGACCGGGACGCCCTGCATCAGCAGCGACCCGAAGGCCAGCAGCTCGCCCATCGCCCAGTCGATGCCGCCCTCGCTCACCATCGCCGCGCGGCGCTCGAGCATCCGCTTGAGCTTCGGGTGGACGGTGAAGTCCGCCGGCAGCGACACGTGCGCGTCGCCGATGGCCTTGAGCACCTCGGTGGTGATCGCCGTGGCGACCGGCGTCTCCTGCGCGGGCTGGTCCATGACCGGCTGCGCCTTCGGGGTCTCCTGCGCGTCGTGGGTCTCGGCGAAGGCCCGCTCCAGCTGGCCGCGGTAGTCCTTGAGTGCCTCCTCGGCCTCGGCCAGCGTGATGTCGCCGCGGCCGATCAGCGCCTCGGTGTACAGCTTCCGGACCGAGCGCTTGCGGTCGATGATGTCGTACATCAGCGGCTGGGTCATCGACGGGTCGTCGCCCTCGTTGTGCCCGCGGCGGCGGTAGCACACCATGTCGATGACGACGTCCTTCTTGAACGCCTGCCGGTAGTCGACCGCCAGGCGGGCCACCCGCACGCACGCCTCGGGGTCGTCGCCGTTCACGTGGAAGATCGGCGCGTTGACCATCCGCGCGACGTCGGTCGAGTAGAGGCTCGAACGGGCCGCGGCCGGGCTGGTCGTGAAGCCGACCTGGTTGTTGATGACGACGTGCACCGTGCCGCCGGTGCGGTAACCGCGCAGCTGGGAGAGGTTCAGCGTCTCGGCGACGACGCCCTGGCCGGCGAACGCGGAGTCCCCGTGGATCAGCACGGGCATGACGGTGAACCCGCCCTCACCCTTGTTGATCATGTCCTGCTTGGCCCGGGTGATGCCCTCCAGGACGGGGTTGACCGTCTCCAGGTGCGAGGGGTTGCTGGCCAGCGAGACGGCGATCTCGGCGCCGCTCGCGAACGGGTTCTCGAAGGTGCCCTCGGCGCCCAGGTGGTACTTGACGTCACCGGAGCCCTGCACGGTGCCGGGGTCGATGTTGCCCTCGAACTCGCCGAAGATCTTGCTGTAGCTCTTGCCGAGCACGTTGGCGAGCACGTTGAGCCGGCCGCGGTGGGCCATGCCGATCGCGACCTCGTCGAGGCCGTGGTCGGTGCCGGCGATGAGGACCTCGTCGAGGATCGGGATGACCGACTCGCCGCCCTCGAGGCTGAACCGCTTCTGGCCGACGTACTTGGTCTGCAGGAAGGTCTCGAAGGCCTCGGCGGCGTTGAGCCGGCCGAGGATGTGCTTCTGCTTCTCGCGGTCGGGCTGCTCGGCCTTGACCTCGATCCGCTTCTGGAGCCACTCGCGCTCCTCGGGGTCGGTGATGTGCATGTACTCCACACCGACGGTGCGGCAGTAGGAGTTGCGCAGCACGCCGAGGATGTCGCGCAGCGCCATCAGACGCTCGCCGGCGAACCCGCCGACCGGGAACTGGCGGTCGAGGTCCCACAGCGTAAGGCCGTGCTCGAGGATGTCCAGGTCGGGGTGGCTGCGGACCCGGTACTCGAGCGGGTCGGTGTCGGCCATCAGGTGGCCGTTGCGCCGGTAGGCCTCGATGACCTCGATGACCCGGGCTTCC
Organism: Geodermatophilus sp. SYSU D00965; assembly: GCF_054050075.1. Classification (NCBI taxonomy): domain Bacteria; kingdom Bacillati; phylum Actinomycetota; class Actinomycetes; order Geodermatophilales; family Geodermatophilaceae; genus Geodermatophilus; species Geodermatophilus sp. SYSU D00965. The sequence goes on from NZ_JBJGYQ010000007.1 coordinate 17,287, forward strand.
TTGTCGATCTCGCCCTCGTGGCTGACCCGCACGTCGGGCATCCAGCGCACGGGGGCGTAGGGGATGCGCAGCGACCGGAAGACGTCGTCGTAGAAGCCGTCCTGGCCGAGCAGCAGCTGGTGCAGCCGGCGGAGGAAGTCGCCGGACTCGGCGCCCTGGATGATCCGGTGGTCGTACGTCGAGGTCAGCGTGATGATCTTGGAGATGCCGAGCTCGGTCAGCGCCTCCGGGCTCATCCCCTGGAACTCGGCGGGGTACTCCATGGCGCCGACGCCGATGATCGCGCCCTGGCCCGCGGTCAGCCGCGGCACCGAGTGGTTCGTACCGATGGTGCCGGGGTTGGTCAGGCTGATGGTGGTGCCCGAGTAGTCCTCGAGGGTCAGCTTGCCGGCGCGGGCGCGGCGGATGATGTCCTCGTAGGCGGCCCAGAACCCGGCGAAGTCCATCTCCTCGGCGCCCTTGATCGAGGCGACGACGAGCGAGCGGGTGCCGTCGGGCTTGGGCAGGTCGATGGCCAGGCCGAAGTTGACGTGCTCGGGCTGGACCAGCGTCGGCTTGCCGTCGACCTCGGCGAAGGCGGCGTTCATGCCCGGGAAGTCGTCCAGCGCCCGGACCAGCGCGTAGCCGATCAGGTGCGTGAAGGAGACCTTCCCGCCGCGCGCCCGCGCGAGGTGGTTGTTGATGACGATGCGGTTGTCGGCCAGCAGCTTGGCCGGCACCGCGCGCACGCTGGTCGCCGTCGGGACGGTCAGCGACGCGTTCATGTTCTTGACGATGCTGGCCGCGGCACCGCGCAACGGGGTCTGCTTCGGGCCGTCGCCGCCGGCCGCGGGGGTGGCCTTCGCCGCGGGCTTGGCAGCCGGCTTCGCGGCGGGCGCCGCCGGCTTCTGGGCAGCGGTGCTGTCCGCGGCGCGGTTCACGACGGTGGCCTCGGTCTTCGGCTCGACGGGGGTGGCGCGCGACGGCGAGTCGCCGGCCGGCTGCTGCGGCGCGGCCGCGGGGGCCGCCGGCTCGGCGGCGACCTCCTGCGCCGGCGACGGGCTGGCGTAGGACGTGGCCGACGGCTGCGCGGCCGGGCCCCCGTCGGGGGCGGCGGCCGGCTGCTGGCGGTCGTCGCTGGCCGCGACCGGGCTACCGGGCCGGTAGTCGGCGAAGAACTCGTGCCACGCCTGGTCCACGCTGGACGGGTCGGCGAGGTACTGCTGGTACATCTCCTCGACCAGCCACTCGTTGGTGCCGAATCCTGCCACCGCTGAGGAGGAGGGGGTGGAGGACGGCCGGGATGAGCTCACGCTTGACACGGGGGCGAGTGCCTTCTTCGTCGTCGGTGGACGTCTTAGGACCGGGAGGGCAGTCTACGCCCGCACCTGCGGGCGGACCGGAAGTGAACCGGCCCCGTCCAGGTCACGGCCCCGCGAGCCCGCGGGCGGTGGGGAGGACGGGTCCGTGCTCAGTCCGTCGCGCCGTGGGCGACGAGGAGGTCGGCGAGCGCGTCGTGGGCGCTGGCCTGACCTGCGGCGGCCCGCCGCGTGCGGGCGGCGGCCACCCGGCTGATGTCCAGGGCGCTGGCGCCGTCGTTGGTGGTGGCGTTGACGTCGGCGCCGGCGTCGAGCAGGACGCGCACCACCTCGGGCGCGTCGCCGTCGGTCGCCGAGGCGATCGCGACGTGCAGCGCGGACCGGCCGGAGTCGGGGTCGCGCCGGTTGACGTCGGCGCCGGCGGCGAGCAGCAGCCGGACCAGTTCCAGGTGGCCACGGCCGGCGGCGGCGTGCAGCGCGCCGCCGTCGGCGTCGGCGCCGCGGTCGATCAGCGTCCGCGCGGTGGTGGCCGCGCCGCCCGTCGCGGCCCACGTGAGCAGGTCCACGCCGGTGACCGGGTCGGCCAGCGGCGCACCGGCCTCGAGCTCAGCGGTGAGCTGAGCGACGTCGTCGAGGTAGGCGGCACTGGGCGCGTCCACCGGGGCGCCGAGCTCGCGGAGCACCGCCACCAGGGCGGGGGCGAACTCGAGGGCCACGTGCAGCGGCGTCCAGTCGTGCTCGGTGCGGGCCGACAGGTCGGCTCCCGCCGCGGCCAGGAGCCGCACGATCTCGGTGCGGCCCGTGGCCACGGCGAGGTGCAGCGGGGTCCAGCCGCCCTGGCCGGCGTGCTCGACGGTGGCGGACAGCAGGCGCGGGGCGTCGCCGACGGCGGCGCGGACGGCCTCGACGTCGCCGTCGGCGATCAGCCGGGCCAGCCGCTGTGCGGTCATGCGGGTGGTCATCGGGGGATCCCCAGTTCCGGTCAGGAGGACGGGCGGCCTCCTGCAGGGTCCCGCCGCGAGCGTGTGAGCGGCGGGGGCAGGAGGTCCTTTCAGACGACGTCGCGGCGGACGGCGAGCAGCGTGCCCAGCAGGGCAGCGACCAGACCGTAGCCGAGCAGCAGCAGGCCGCCCTGCCAGGGGGCGAGGAGGTCCGGCCCCTGGAAGGTCGCCGTCATCGCCTCGAGCGCGCCGCCCGGCAGCCACTTGTAGGCCGGCGCCGTGGCCGGGATCGACCGGATGATCGGCTCGACGACGAACAGGTAGACCAGCCCGCCGACGATGGCCCCCACCTGGTTGCGCAGCAGCGCGCCCAGGCCGACGCCGATGACCGCGTAGATGACCAGGGCCAGGCCGCTGCTGGCCAGGATCCGCAGGTTGTCGCCGGCCAGCGACGGCGCCGCCCCGCGGGCCCCGGCGTGCACGGCCACCACCAGGTAGTTGACCGCCATGACGACGAGGGCGAAGGGCACCGCCACCATGGCGTAGCCGAACAGCTTGGCGACCACCACCCGGCCGCGGCGGGGCGTGGTGAGGAACGTCGGGGTGGCGGTGCGGTGCCGGTACTCCTGCGTCATCCCGATGATGCCCAGGATCAGGAACAGCACCGTGACGTTCGCGGTGACGGCGAGGACCAACTGCTCGTACTGCTCGCTGCCGACCGGGGGCAGCCCGCTCTCGGCGCCGCCGGCGAAGGAGGTGAACAGCACCGCGAACCCGGCGACCATCACGCAGGACCCGAGCAGCAGCCCGAGCCAGACACGCGTGGTGAACAGCTTGGTCCACTCGGCGCGGACGAGGGCGGTCATCGAGCAGCTCCCTGCGGCGTCGGGTCGGTCGTGGACGCGGCGTACTGCTCCTGGCCGGCGGTGAGCCGGAAGTAAAGGTCCTCCAGGCCGCTGGTCTCCGCGCGCAGCTCGTGCAGCTCGATGCCGGCGGCGAAGGCCCGCGCACCGATGGCGGCGGGGGTCGTGCCGGTGACGGTCACCAGGCCGTCCCCGTCCGGGGTCACCGTGAACCCGGCGTCGTCGAGGACCCCGGCCAGCCGGCCGGCCTCCGGGCTGCGGACGACGACGGTGCCGGCGCCCTGCGCCCCGGAGCGGAGCTCGGCGATCGACCCCTCCCGGACCAGCCGGCCGGCGCCGACGATGACCACCCGGTCGGCGGTGTGCTCCATCTCCGACAGCAGGTGGCTGGAGACGAGCACCGTGCGGCCCTCGTCGTGGGCGAGGTGGCGGATGAAGCCGCGCAGCCACTGGATGCCCTCGGGGTCCAGCCCGTTGGCCGGCTCGTCGAGGACCAGCACCGCCGGGTCGCCGAGCAGCGCCGTGGCCAGGGCCAGCCGCTGGCGCATGCCCAGCGAGTAGCCGCCGGCCCGCCGGTTGCCGGCGTCGGCCAGGCCGACCTGGGCGAGCGTCTCGTCGGCGCGCGAGATCGGCAGGCCTGCGGCGCGGCAGTACACGCGCAGGTGGTTGCGGCCCGACCGCGCCGGGTGGAACGCCGTCTCGAGGACGGCGCCGACGGTGCGGACCGGCGAGGACAGGGCGGTGTAGGGGACGCCGTCGAAGGTCGCGGTGCCGGCGTCGGGGCGCTCCAGCCCCAGCACCATCCGCATCGTGGTGGTCTTGCCGGCGCCGTTGGGGCCCAGGAAGCCGGTCACGGAACCGGGTTCGACGGTGAAGGTCAGGTCGTCCACGGCGCGGACGGCGCCGAAGGTCTTGGTGAGGCCGCGGACCTCGACCCGAACGGGGTCGCGGTGGGCGGTGCTGCCGGGGTGGATGGCGGTCTCCTCGTGATCGGCCGGACGGCGGGTCCATCCAAGCGCACGCGCGGCGCCGACCGCGGGCCTCGCCCGGCGTGTTCGCGCAGTTCCCGGCCACCGCGCAGTGACCCTGCACACGGCGATCCCGCGCCGGTGCCGGTAGGTTCCCCGCCCGTGAGCGCGTATCGCACGGTCGTCGTCGGGACCGACGGGTCGGAGTCCTCCCTCAGGGCGGTGCGGCGCGCCGCGGCGCTGTCGGGTGCGTGCGGCGCCCGGCTGGTCATCGTCTGTGCCTACGTGCCCCCGCGGGTCGACGACCGCGAGCTGCAGGAGGCGCGCGACGTCTTCGGTGACGACGCGTACCAGGTGATCGGCTCGGGGCCGGCGGAGGAGACCGTGCGCACCGCCGCCGAGCGGGCGCGGGAGGCCGGGGCGACCGACATCTACCCGATCGCCGTCGTCGGCTCCCCGGTCGAGACGCTGCTCGACGTCGTCAGCCGCGAGCAGGCCGACCTGCTCGTCGTAGGCAACCGCGGGCTCAACAGCCTCAAGGGCCGGCTGCTCGGCTCGGTCCCCTCCGACGTGACCCGCCGTTCGCCGGTCGACGTGCTGGTCGTGCACACGACGGGCTGAGCGCTGCCCGACACCGTCCCGGGGGACGACCCCGGCGCGCCCGACGCCCGCGAGGCACTGGAACGCCTGCTCCTCGGGGGCCCGCGGCGCTACACGCGGCTGGACGTCGGCCGCGTGGCCGGCATGTCCTCGGAGCGGACCCGGCGGCTGTGGCGGGCCCTGGGCTTCCCGGACGCCGAGGACGACGAGCTGGTCTTCACCGACGCCGACGTCCACGCGCTCGGGCTGCTGTCGGCACTGATCGACACCGGCTTCGTCGACGAGGAGTCGGAGGCGTCGATCGTCCGGGCCATGGCGCAGTCGCTGTCCCGCCTGGCCGACTGGCAGACCGACCTGCTCGCCGGCGTCCTCGGCCGCGGCGAGGCGGACGCAGCCGCGCCGATCGACCCGGAGCAGGCGGTGGAGGGCACCCGCCGCCTGCTGCCACTGCTGCGCGCGGTGCAGGACTACGTCTGGCGGCGGCACCTCGCTGCCAACGCCGAGCGGCTGCTGGCCAGCGCCGGCGGCGGGGACCGGCGGGACCTGGCGGTCGGCTTCGCCGACCTGGTCGGCTACACGACCCGCAGCCAGGGCATGAACGGTCGCGAGCTGGGCGCGATGGTGGAGGACTTCGAGGCCATCGCCGCCGAGGTCATCGCCCGCCACCACGGCCGGGTCGTGAAGACGGTGGGGGACGGCGTCCTCTACACCGCCGGCTCCGCGATCGACGCCGTGGAGATCGGCCTGGAGCTGCCCGAGGCCTGGCACGCCGAGGACCGGCCGCCGCTGCGGGTGGGCGCCGCCTACGGCACCGTGCTCACCCACCTCGGCGACGTCTACTCGCCGGTGGTGAACCTGGCCAGCCGGCTGACCACCATCGCCCGGCCGGAGACGCTGCTGGTCGACCGGGAGCTGGCCCGGCACCTGCGGGGGCTGCCGCGCTACCGGGTGCGGCCGCTGCGGCGGGTGTCGGTGCGCGGCTACGAGCAGCTCCAGCCGTGGCTGGTCCGCCGCCGTCCGCCGGGCGAGACCGACCTGGCCCTGGAGGGCATGCTCGACGAGATGGCCGACGAGGTCCTGGGGGAGGACGACGGCACGGCCCAGGGAGGATGAGGCGGTGAGTGCCACCCTCGTCGCCCGCGGGCTGGCCGCCGGTCACGGCGCCCGCGTCCTGTTCTCCGACCTCGACCTGGTCGTCGCTCCCGGGGACGTCGTGGGCCTGGTCGGGGTGAACGGCGCGGGGAAGTCGACGCTGCTGCGCACCCTCGCCGGCGACCTGCCCGCCGAGTCCGGCACCGTGACGGTGAGCCCGCCGACGGCCACCCTGGGGTACCTGCCGCAGGAGCACGACCGCCGGCCGGGGGAGACGGTGCGCCAGGCGCTGGCCCGCCGCACGGGGGTGGCCGCCGCGCAGGCCGCCCTGGACGCTGCGACCGAGGCGCTCACCGCCGGGGTCGACGGCGCCGACGACGCCTACGGGGAGGCGCTGGAGCGCTGGCTGGCCCTCGGCGGCGCCGACCTCGACGAGCGCGCCGAACAGATGGTCGCCGACGTCGCGCCCGGGGTCGGCCTGGACGCGGCGACGACCGGCCTGTCCGGCGGCCAGGCCGCGCGGGTGGGGCTGGCCGCGCTGCTGCTGTCCCGCTACGACCTCCTGCTGCTCGACGAGCCGACCAACGACCTCGACCTGGCCGGGCTGGCGCAGCTGGAGCGGTTCGTGACCGACGCCCGCGGCGGCATCGTGCTGGTCAGCCACGACCGCGAGTTCCTCGCCCGGACCGTGACCCGGGTGGTGGAGCTCGACCTCGCCCAGCAGCTGGTGCGGGTGCACGACGGCGGCTACGAGGCCTACCTGGTGGAGCGCGAGGTCGCCCGCCGGCACGCCCGCGAGGAGTACGAGGAGTACGCCGAGACCCGGGCCGGCCTCGAGGCGCGGGCCCGCACCCAGCGCAACTGGATGGCCAAGGGCGTCCGGGACGCGGTGAAGAAGTCCAAGGACCCCGACAAGCACGTCAAGAACTTCGCCCGGCAGACCTCGGAGAAGCAGGCGGCCAAGGCCCGCCAGACCGAGCGGCGGATCGAACGGCTGGAGGTGGTCGAGGAGCCGCGCAAGGAGTGGGAGCTGCGGATGGAGATCGCCGCGGCGCCCCGCGCCGGCGCCGTGGTGGCCACCCTCTCCGGCGCGGTCGTGCGCCGCGGCGGGTTCACCCTGGGCCCGGTGGACCTGCAGGTCGACTGGGGTGATCGGGTGGCGATCACCGGGCCCAACGGGGCGGGCAAGTCCACCCTGCTCGACGCCCTGCTCGGGCGGGCGCCGCTGGACGGCGGCCGGTCCACCATCGGCCCGTCGGTGCGGATCGGCGAGATCGACCAGGCCCGGGAGGCGTTCCTCGGTTCGGAGACGCTCCTGGCGGCATTCTCGGCGGAGGTCCCCGACTGGCCGGCGGCCGAGGTGCGCACCCTGCTGGCCAAGTACGGGCTGACCGCCGAGCACGTGCTGCGCCCGGCCGACACGCTCTCGCCCGGCGAGCGCACCCGCGCCGGGCTGGCGCTGCTGCAGGCGCGCGGGGTCAACGTGCTGGTGCTCGACGAGCCGACCAACCACCTCGACCTGCCGGCGATCGAGCAGCTCGAGCAGGCCCTGGCCGGCTACCGCGGCACGCTGCTGCTGGTCACGCACGACCGCCGGATGCTGGCCGCGGTGGCGACCACCCGGCGGCTCACCGTCGACGGCGGGCGGGTCACCGACGCGTAGGGCGCACACGCCGGGTCACGACCGCACTCCCGCGGACGACGCCGCGCCCAGCGGCAGCCCGACGGCGGCTGGCTGTACGTCGTGGACCACCCCTTCGCCAGCCTCGAGGCGGAGGAACGGGCCGCACTGGAGGCGGCGATCGCCGGCTGAGCGGGCCTCAGCGCGTCCCCACCCCCTATGGGCTGGTCTCGAGCTGCGCGGCGACGGCGTACTCGGCGAGCGTCGCCAGCTCCTCGGCCGTGGCGCCGTCCCAGGTCAGGGCCGGCAGTGGCCGCACCTCGACGACGACGTCCCGGGTGCTGCCGATCCAGCGCAGCGCCGCGCGCAGGGACCGGCCGCCCGGTGCGGGGGGCGGCGCGCCGCCGTCCCCGGTGTAGCGGAGGACGACGGGGCACACCGCCGCGCCGGTGCCGACGGCGGCGGCGAACAGCTCGGGGGAGAAGCGGCCCAGCGTCGCGGGCCCGCCCGCCGGGAGCTCGGGGCGGACGACGACCTTCGCGCCGTCGGCCAGCGCGGCGCGCACCGCCTCGACGGTGGCCGGGACGGTGGGGCAGGCCACGCCGGCGAACCGGTCGGGCCCCGAGGTGGCGACGACGACGCCGGGCAGGGCGGTCAGCAGCACCAGCGGGTCGAGCGGGGAGACGGAGTTGGCCACCAGGAGCAGGCCGCGGTCCCGGCCGGCGCGGGGCCACGCCGTCGACGGGGCGCGGACGGCGACGCGCACGCCCAGGCCGGTGAGCAGGCGGGCCGCGCCGCACACCGCCCGGCGCCGGGCGGTGCCCGGGCGGAGACGTTCCGCGGCGAGCAGGGCGCCCGCGCGCAGCAGGCGGGAGGGGTCGTGGGCCGGCACGGCGGGTCGGGGCACCGGGACCTCCGGAGCGCTCGGGGCCCGGGGCGGGCCCGCGTGCCTGCGAGGGTCGCGGGCGCAGGTGACCGACCGGTGACGCTCAGGGAGCGACCGGTGGGCGGTCGGGGGACGGTCGCGCGGCGGCGCGACGGGTGAGGAGCAGGGTCAGGGCGGCGAGGACGGCCAGCCCCGCGAGCAGCGCCGGGTAGGGGACCAGGGCGGCCAGCGCGGCCAGCACGACGGGCGCGGCGAAGCCCAGGTAGGTCAGCGCGTAATAGACGGCGGTGAGCCCGGCAAGCTCCCGCGGCGGTGCGACGCGCTGGGTCTCGAGCAGGCCGGCGACCAGGCAGAGCCCGTACCCGCAGCCCAGGATGACCGCGGCCAGGACCACCAGCACCGGGTGCGTGGTCGCGGCGGCGGCGGCCGCGACCAGCAGCCCGGCCACCACCGCGGCCATCCCGACCGCCGCGGCGCGCCGCGGATCGGCGGCCGCCAGCCGGCGCGCCCTCGGCTGGACCGCGACGCCCGTGCCCAGGGTGACGCCCGCGACGACGGCGTTGAAGGCGACCGTCCACCCCGCGGTGGTGTCGCGCACCAGCCCGGGCAGGACGGCGATCGAGATCGTCGCCACGCCGAAGACCCACGGGGCCACCGGGGCCACGTGCCGGCGGAAGCGCGGGTCGGCGGCCGAGGGCACGCGCATCCGCGACCACAGGGAGCCCGACTCCGGGCCGGCGTCGGCCACCGTCTCCGGAGCCCGCCACAGCGGGACGAGCACGGCGAGGGCGACGGCCAGGTGCGGCAGGTAGGCGGTGACCAGCGGTGCGGGCGCCCACTGGGCGATCAGCCCGGCGACGACCGGGCCGAGGCCGAAGCCCGCGGTGAGCGCCATCGCCGCCCGGCGGGCTCCCGCTCCGTCCGGAGCTGCCGGGTCCCACGGCGCGGTCGACAGCTCCTCGACCCACGCGCTGCCGGCGGCGAACGCCGCGCCGCTGGCCAGGCCGGCGAGGAAGCGGCCGGCGTAGAGCGCGGCCAGGCCCTCCATCAGCAGCACCGTCGTCGCGACGAGCGAGACGAGCAGCGCGCCGCGCAGCACCGGCACCCGCCCGTGCCGGTCGGACACGGGGCCCAGCACCAGCAGCGCCGGGATCAGGCCGAGGGCGTAGACGCCGACCAGCGCGTCGACGGTCGCGACCGACAGCCCGCTGCGCTCCCGGTAGGCGACGAGCAGGCTGACGAACTGGTTGGCGCCCCAGCCGATGGCGAACAGCGTCGCCGCGACCGGCACCCACGCGCGGCTGCGCGGCCCGGCTCCCTGCCGGCTCAGGACAGGTCCTCGCCGAGCGCCTCGGGCAGCCCGACGGCGCTCATGCCCGACCAGGTGTCCCGGACGTGGTGGGCGAGCACCATCAGGTCGCGCAGCCGGCCCTCGCGGTCGCGGATGTGGTCGACCAGCAACGCCTCGCCGCTGAACCCGAGGTCGGTGAACAGCGCCAGGGCCGCGCCCTGCTCGGCGACCACCTCGACGACGAGCTTGGTCAGCCCGTCCTCGACCGCCGCGACGAGCGCGTGGCGGGCCAGCGTGCGGCCCAGCCCGCCGCCGCGCGCGCCGGGCGCGACGACCAGCCGCACCTCGCCGACGTGGTCGGACCAGCCGGGCAGGCGGAGCACCGCCACGTAGCCGGCGACCTGCCCGCCGTCGTCCAGGACCACCCAGCGGCGCACGCCGGGGGTGCCGCCGGCCGCCCAGCCGCGCACCACGTCGGGGTCGGTGACGTCCTCGCGGATGAAGGTGCGGTCGCCCTCGGGCAGGGCGGTGAAGAAGCCCAGCAGCGCGTCGCAGTGCGCGTCGGTGAGCTCGGTGACGGCGGCCACGTCAGGCCTCCTCGGCGGTCGGGGCGACCGGCTCGCTGCGCCGGCGGAGGAAGTCGATGATCGTCGGCACCGTCGTCCGGGCCGCCGTCCGGCCGACCACCAGGCCCATGTGCCCGGCCGGCAGCCGCAGCTCGTGCTTGTCCGGGGACCCGACCAGGTCGACCAGCGGCGCGGTCGCCTCGGGCGGGACGATGTGGTCCCGGTCGGCGCGCACGGTCAGGAACGGCACCCGGATGTCGGACAGGTGCACGCGGTCGCCTCCGACGGTGAGCCGGTCGGTGACCATCCCGTTGTCGCGCACCAGCATGCGCACCGTCTCCTCCGCGGCGGCCCCGGGGAAGGGCACGTGGTCGTCCGACCAGCTGGTCATCGCCTGGTAGGCGGCCACGTACTCGTCGTTCCAGAGCCGCTCCCAGAGGGTGACGTACCGGGTGACCTCCGCGGTGGGGGTCAGCGCCCGGAAGCCCTGCAGCACCACCTGCGGTGGCACGTTGCCGTCGGCGTCGAGGACGTCGCGCACGTCGAGCCCGCCGACCCGGAACAGGTCGGCCAGCGGGCCCATGTGGCGGAAGTCGACCGGGGTGGCCAGCACGCTCAGGCTGCGCAGCGGTGCGTCGGGGTGGTGGGCGGCGTACAGCAGGGCCAGGTCGCCGCCGAAGCAGTAGCCGAACAGGTTGACCTCGTCGGCGCCGGAGACCTCCAGCACCCGCTGCACCCCGGCCGGGACGTAGTCGTCGACGTAGTCCTCGAGGGTGTTGGCCGCGTCCCGCGCGTCGGGCTCGCCCCAGTCGAGCAGGTACACGTCGAACCCGGCGGCCAGCAGTTGCTCGACGAAGCTGTTGCCCGGCGTCAGGTCGAGGATGTAGCTGCGGCTGACCAGGCTGAAGACGATCAGCAGCGGCGGGGAGTGCCGCACCCCGCCGTGGGTGTCGGGGTCGTTGCGGTAGTGCCACAGCTGGGTCCGGCCACGCTGCCAGACGACGTCCTTGGGGGTCTGGCCCACCCCGGGACGGTCGACGCCGGCGACCAGCTTGAGGCCGTTACGGGCGCGGAGGGCGTTGCGCTCGACGTCGCGACGGACGCGCTCGAGGAGGGTCTGCGGGCTGGGGACGGTCGGCATGGTCCTCCTCGGCGGGACGGCGCCGCGCGGCTTCCAGCTGCAGGGTCAGCCGGCGGACCTCCCGGTCCAGCGCGCCGACCTGGGCGCGCAGCCGGCTGACGTCGGTGCCGGCGGGCAGGTTCAGCAGGTGCCAGGCCCGGGTGGTGACCCCGCGGGCGGAGTCGCGGGCCAGGGTCGTGGCGCGCCGCACCAGCGCGGCGCCGATCGCGAAGGTCTCCGTGCGGACGAACTCCTCGGCGCGCGGGGTGACCCGGCGCTCGGCGGCGTCGAAGGCCTGCCGCCACAGCGGCGGGCGGGTGTCGGCCATGCGGTCTCCCTCCCGGACGTCGGCGGCTCAGGTGAAGGCGCCGACCCCGGTGATGTCCCGGCCGACGATGAGCGTCTGCACCGTCTCGGTGCCCTCGAAGGTGTGGATGGCCTCGATGTCGGCCATGTGCCGGATGACGTGGTTCTGCAGCAGGATCCCGTTGCCGCCGAGCAGGTCGCGGGCCTCGGCGAGGATGGCGCGCGCCGTGCGGGTGTTGTGCATCTTGGCCAGCCCGGCGACGGTGGGCGACAGCCGCCCGGCCTCGGCCAGCCGGCCGATCTGCATGCAGTACAGCTGCATCCCGGTGAGGTCGGCCAGCATCCGCACCAGCCGCTCCTGCACGATCTGGAAGCTGACCAGCGGCTTGCCGAACTGCCGGCGCTCCTTGGCGTAGGTCAGCGCGGCGTCGTAGCCGGCGGTCGCGTGGCCCAGCGCCATCCAGGCGCAGGCGCCGCGGGTGGTGGCCAGGACCCGGCCGGTGTCGGCGAAGCTGTGCGCCGCCTGGAGCCGGTTCTCCTCGGGCACGCGGACACCGCGCAGCTCGATCTGGGCCTGCCAGACCGAGCGCAGGGACACCTTCCCGGTGATGACCGTCGCCTCGTACCCCTCGGCCGGGGTCTCGACGACGAAGCCCTTGACCTTGCCGTCCTCGGTGTCGCGCGCCCACACGATCACCAGGTCGGCCAGCGAGCCGTTGCCGATCCACCGCTTGGCGCCGTCGATCACCCAGGTGTCGCCCTCGCGGCGGGCGGTGGTCTCCAGCGAGACGGAGTCCGAGCCGTGGTGCGGCTCGGTGAGCGCGAACGCCCCCAGCTTGTCCAGCGTGGCCATCTTCGGCAGCCAGCGGGCCTTCTGCTCCTCCGAGCCGCACATGTCGATCGACTGCATCGCCAGCCCGGCGTGCACGCCGACGAACGTGCCCAGGCTGCCGTCGCCGCGGTGCAGCTCCATCTGCACCAGCCCGGCCGCCATCGGGCTCATCCCGGCCGCGCCGTGCCCGGTGATGCTGCCGCCGACGATGCCGAGCTCGGGCAGCCGGCGGATCAGCGGCCACGGCACCTCGGCCTTCTCCCAGTACTCACCGGCGACCGGCACCACCTCCCGGTCCACGAACCGGCGGACGGCGATGAACTTCTCCCACTGCTCCTCGGTGAACTGCTCGCGCACCGAGAAGAAGTCGGTGCCCAGGGCCTCGCCCAGGTGGCTGGTGTCCAACTGCTGCGTCACTTCGCGACCTCCGCGGGGACCTCGACGGCGCGGCGCAGGATCTTGCCGGTCGGCCCCTTGGGCAGGGCGTCGACCAGCCAGACGTGCCGCGGGTACTTGTAGGCGGCCACCCGCTCCTTCACCCAGGCCTGCAGCTCGGCGGGGTCGGCCTGCGCACCGGGCTTGAGCGCGACGGCGGCGGCGACCTCCTCGCCCAGGTCGGGGTGCGGGACGCCGACGCAGGCGGCCTCGGCGACCGCCGGGTGCTCGTAGAGCGCCTCCTCGATCTCCCGCGGGTACACGTTGTAGCCGCCGCGGATGATCATCTCCTTCTTGCGGTCGACGATGGCGTAGTAGCCGTCGGCGTCCCGGCGGGCGAGGTCGCCGGTGCGGAACCACCCGTCGGGGATCGCCTTCGCCGTCTCCTCGGGCTTGCGCCAGTAGCCCTTCATGACGTTCTCGCCGCGGATGGCGATCTCGCCGACCTCGTCTGCGCGGACGTCGCGGCCCTCGTCGTCGACCAGGCGCATCTCCACGCCGCGGATGGGCGTGCCGATGGTGCCGGGCTTGCGCTCGGCGTGCGGGTGGTTGAACGAGGCGACCGGCGAGGTCTCCGACAGCCCGTAGCCCTCCAGCACGATGCAGCCGAAGGCCTCCTCGAAGCCGCGCATCACCTCGACCGGCATGGCCGAGCCGCCGGAGACGCACAGCCGCAGGCTGGAGACGTCGTACCGGTCGCGGTCGGGCTGGTGGAGCATCGCGGCGAACATCGTCGGCACGCCCTCGAACACCGTCACCCGGTCCCGCTGGACGATCTCCAGCGCCTTGGCGCCGTCGAACCGCGGGAGCAGGGTCAGGCACGCCCCGGCCAGGACGGCGGCGTCGAGGGCGCAGGTCAACCCGAAGACGTGGAACAGCGGCAGGCAGCCCATGACCACGTCGTCCGGCGTCCCCTCCAGCAGCGTCTCCTGCGTGGTGCGGGCGTTGCCGCGCAGGTTGGCGTGGGTGAGCTCGGCGCCCTTGGGCGGTCCGGTGGTGCCCGAGGTGTAGAGGATCACCGCGGTGTCGGCGTCGTCCCGGTCGACGACCGCGCCGTCGTCGTCCGGACCGGTGAGGGCGTCGCCGACGTCGGCCGGGCCGACGGGAACCGCCTCGATGCCGACGACGCCGGCGGCCTCGGTGGCCGCTGCGGCGACGGAGTCCAGCGCGACGACCAGTCGCGCACCGGAGTCGCGCAGGTAGTACTCGACCTCCCGCGCCTTGAGCAGCGGGTTCATCGGGACGACGGCCGCCCCGGCCATGAGCCCGCCGTAGAACACGACCGGGAAGCTCAGCACGTTGGGCAGCACCATGCCGACCCGGTCGCCCGGGGTCACCCCGCGCGCCCGCAGGCCCGCGGCCACCCTCGCGGCGGCCCGCCGGAACCCGTCGTAGGTCAGGACGGCGTCGTCCATGCGGAGGGCCGGGCGGTCGCCGTGCCGGGCCGCCGTGTCCACCAGGTGCTGCGCGAGGTTGGCCACGGTGCCTCCCTGCTCTCGGGACTGGGCCGGACCCCTACCCGGCCCCGTCGTGGTCCACCCCTCGCTTGCGGTCGCGGTGGCGGCCGCGCGCGCCGCACGACAGGCTCGCCCCGGGACCGACACCGACGACGGGAGCGCCGCAGTGGCTGGCAGGACCATCCTCGACATGTTCCGGCTCGACGGCCGGGTGGCGATCGTGACCGGGGCGTCGTCCGGGCTGGGCGCCGTCTTCGCCCGGGCCCTGGCCGAGGCCGGCTGCGACGTCGCGCTCGGCGCCCGGCGGGAGGACCGCCTCGGCGACACCCGGGCGGCGGTGGAGTCGGCCGGCCGCCGGGCGATCACCGTGCGCACCGACGTCTCCCGGCCCGAGGACTGCCAGGCGCTGGTCGACGCCACCATGGCCGAGTTCGGCAAGGTCGACGTGCTGGTCAACAACGCCGGCGTCGGCACCGCCGTCCCGGCCACCCGTGAGACGCCCGAGCAGTTCCGGCAGGTCATCGACGTCAACCTCAACGGCTGCTACTGGATGGCCCAGGCCGCCGGGCGGGTGATGCAGCCGGGCAGTTCGATCGTCAACATCTCGAGCATCCTCGGCCTGACCACGGCCGGCCTGCCGCAGGCGGCCTACGCGGCCAGCAAGGCCGGGCTGATCGGTCTCACCCGCGACCTCGCCCAGCAGTGGACCGGCCGCAAGGGGATCCGGGTCAACGCGCTCGCGCCGGGGTTCTTCGAGTCGGAGATGACCGACCAGTACCCCGAGGGCTACATCGAGGGGCAGATGGCCCGGGTGCTGGCCGGCCGCAAGGGCGACCCCGACGAGCTGGCCGCGGCGCTGGTGTTCCTGGTCAGCGACGCGGGCGGCTACGTCACCGGGACGACGCTGCCGGTCGAGGGCGGGCTGCTGACCAGCTGACGGCGTGGGCGGCCGTCCCTACGCTGCCCGACGTGCGCGAGGAGCTCGACGAGCGCTTCCCCGGCGAGGCGCTCGACACCGACGTCTGGTTCCCCTACTACCTGCCGCACTGGAGCTCCCGGGCCGCGTCGGCCGCGACGTACGAGGTGCGCGACGGTGAGCTGCACCTGACCATCCCCGCCGACCAGCCGCTGTGGTGCCCGGACCTGCACGAGGAGCCGCTGCGGGTGTCCTGCCTCCAGACCGGGAGCCTGGCCGGGCCGGCGGGCAGCACCGTCGGCCAGCAACCGTTCGCCGAGGACCTGGTGGTGCGCGAGGAACAGCCGGACTTCCGGGGCTACACGCCCTGCTACGGGCACGTCGAGGTCACGATGCGGGCGACGGTCGGCGGGCGGTCGATGTTCGCCTTCTGGCTGTCCGGCATCGAGGACCGCCCCGAGCGCTCCGGCGAGATCTGCGTGGCCGAGGTCTTCGGCGACACCGTCCGCGACGGGACGGCGGCGGTGGGGATGGGCCTGCACCGGTTCCGCGACCCGCGCCTGGTCGAGGACTTCGCCGCCGAGCGACTGCCCCTCGACGTCGCGGGGTTCCACACCTACGCCGTCGACTGGACGCCGGGGTCGCTGGTGTTCAGCGTCGACGGCGAGGTCGTGCGGCGGGTCGGCCAAGCGCCCGACTACCCGGTGCAGCTGATGCTCGGCGTCTTCGACTTCCCGGACCGGGCCGGCCCGGGGGAGACGACGGTCCCGGTCCCCGAGGTCGTGGTGTCCGCCGTCCGTGGCCACCGGCTCTGACCTCGGTCGACCGCTTCGCTGGGCCCGCGACCGTCCGGCTCACACCACCGTCGGGCCGGCCTCGCCGGTGCAGTCGAGGACGCGGTCGTCCGGGGGAGGGGGGAGCGCGGCCGCGCCGCCGAGGGCCACCGGCCGCGGCCGGCGGGGCTGGCGGGCGCCGCTGCCGCCGCCCCGGTGCGGGTAGACGAGCACGCCGCTGACCGGGTCCGGTGCGGCGTCGAGCGCGGCGCGGACGACCGGCGCCGAGCGGAACGCGTCCCGCCGCCGCTCGTCGGCGAACACGAACTCGAGCACGACGCCCCACCGGTGCTCGTGCTCGTCCCAGAAGAGGGCGCCGCCGGTCACCCCGGCCTCGACGAGCCGGTCGTGCCAGGAGCGGGCCCAGTCGGCCGCGCCGGTCGGACCGTCGAGCACCTCGAACGTGATCCAGTCCACAGCGGCCCGGACGCTACGCCGGTGCCGCGGAACGCGACAGGCCCCGTGACCACCGCTGTCGCGGCGGCCACGGGGCCTGTCGTGGGGTGCCCCCGGCAGGATTCGAACCTGCGCACCCGCCTCCGGAGGGCGGTGCTCTATCCCCTGAGCTACGGGGGCTCTGCGGTGGGGCAGGGAGAAACCTACCAGCCCCGCCCGGCGCACCGGACGGCGGTGCGTCAGGGAGCCGGCAGCGGGACGCCACCGCGGGCGGTGAGCATCCCGGTCATCGTCGACGTCTCGGCGGTCTGGGTCTCGGCGATCGTGCGGGCGAGGGTCGCCACCGCGGGCACGGCGGCGTGCTGGGCGGCGTACTCGGCCATCTCCCGGCCACCCTGGTGGTGGCGGATCATCAGCTGCAGGAAGCGGACGTCGAACGCCGTGCCGGTGAGCCCGCGCAGCTCGGTGAGCTCCTGCTCGGTGGCCATCCCGGGCATCAGGACGCCGGGTGCCGTCTCGTGCGCGCCGTGGCCGCTGTCGGCGCCCATCCACGACATCGGGTCGCCGCCCGACGGCGGCAGCCCCCACAGCGACAGCCAGCCCTGCATCCGGCCGACCTGGTTGGTCTGGGTGGCCGAGATGTCGAACGCCAGCTGGTGGACCTCCGGGTCGGTGCTCACCTCCAGGGCGACGTTGGCCATCTCCACGCCCTGCAGGTGGTGGACGGCCATGTCGCGGGAGAACCCGGCGTCCACCGAGTCGGCGGTCGGGGTGGCAGGGGCGTCGTCCCGGCCGACGCCTAGCGCGACCGCCGCTCCGCCGCCGAGCAGCAGCAGCCCGACGGCGATGACCGCGAGCAGTGCCGTCCGCAGCCCGCGGCCCGTCGCCTGCGGCGCGTCGCCGCCGGTCACGGCGTGCCGGTCTCCGCCGCGGCCGTGGGAGTGGTCGGGGCGTCGGTGGTCATGGCGCTGGTGCCGCGGCTGCTGTCGTCGACGGTCAGCGGGTCGCTGACGAACTGCGGGTTCTCGCAGCTGGCGCCGACCTCGGGGTAGAAGTCGGGGTTGAAGGTCATGAAGTCGGCGAACTGCTCGATCCGCGGGTCGTCGACCGAGTCGACCTTCAGCTGGTGGTTCCAGGACTGCAGGCTGATGGGCGAGTCCAGGCCGGCGTAGGGGGAGAGCATCCGGCCGGACTCACTCGCGACGGCGGCCAGCGTGTCGAGGTCGGCGCCGGAGACCCGGTCCGGGTCGTAGGTGATCCACACCGCGCCGTGCTCCATGCTGTGGACGGCGTTCTCGTGCCGGATGTCGACGTCGTAGACCGTGCCGGTGCAGTCGGCCCACTCGCCGTCGTGCGGCCCGCCCACCGGCGGGGACTGCTCGTACTGCACGGGCGTGGTCACGTGCTCCTGGCCGGCGGCGTAGTCGAACGTCGAGACCCCGGAGATCTCGTCGACGGAGTCCACCCGGGCGGCGTCGGCCTCGTTGACCTGCACCACCGCGTAGGTGATGACCGCGGCGGCGAACACCACCACGGCGACCGCGGCCGCGATCAGGCCCCAGGGCCGCTGCGGGCTGACGACGTTGGTGACCGGCGGGCGGGTGCGCCCGCCCTTCGCGGCCGGCCGGCTGCCCGAACCGGAGCCCGGCGTGCCGGACCCGCCGCGCGCGCGGCCGTCCTGGGGCTTACGGTCCTTGGCCACGGCCTGCTCCTCGTGCTCGTCGGGGGTGCTGGGGGCCGGGCGGGCGCGCCGGGCCCGGGGACGAGCCCGGCGCCCGCCCCCTGAGGACTCCACTGTAGGTCTGCGACCTGTCAGCCCCGGGCACGTGCGCGCCCGGAGGGCCGCAGAGCGCGCGATCGGCGGTCAGTACGCTCGTGCGGTGACACCGGAGCAGTTGCGCGACGTCGTCCGGACCGCCGTGGCCGCCGCCGTCGAGCGCGGCGTGCTGCCCGTGGCGGTCCCCGACGACGTGCTCGTCGAGCGTCCCAAGAACCCCGAGCACGGCGACTACGCCACCAACGTCGCGCTGCGCCTGGCCAAGCCCGCCGGGAAGCCGCCGCGGGCGGTCGCCGAGGTGCTGGCCGAGGAACTGCGCGCGCACCCGGGCATCGCCGCCGTCGACGTCGCCGGCCCCGGCTTCCTCAACATCACCCTCGCCCAGGGGGCGCTCGGGCGGATCGCGGTCCAGGCGGTCACCGCGGGGGAGACCTTCGGGCGGACCGGCACCCTCGCCGGGCAGCGGCTGAACCTGGAGTTCGTCTCGGCCAACCCGACCGGGCCGGTGCACATCGGCGGCAGCCGGTGGGCCGCGGTCGGCGACGCGATCGGCCGGCTGCTGGAGGCCAGCGGCGCCGACGTGACCCGCGAGTACTACATCAACGACGCCGGCGCGCAGATCGACCGGTTCGCCCGCAGCCTGCAGGCGGCCGCCAACGGCCGGCCGGTCCCCGAGGACGGCTACGGCGGCACCTACATCGCCGACATCGCCTCGCAGGTCGTCGCCCTGGAGCCCGACGTCCTCGGTCGGGACGACGACGAGCAGTCGCGCGTCTTCCGCGACCGCGGCGTGGCGCTGATGCTCGACGAGATCCGCCGGTCGATGCAGGACTTCGGCGTCGACTTCGACGTCTGGTTCAGCGAGAAGTCGCTCTACGACGCCGGGGCGGTGGACAAGGCGCTGGTCCGGCTGCGGGAGCAGGGGCACGTCTACGAGGCCGACGGCGCCGTGTGGCTGCGGACGACGGATTTCGGCGACGACAAGGACCGCGTGCTGGTCAAGGCCGACGGCGAGACGACCTACTTCGCCTCCGACTGCGCCTACTACCTGGACAAGCGGGCCCGCGGCTTCGACCGCGTCGTGATCATGCTGGGTGCCGACCACTCCGGCTACGTCGGCCGGTACAAGGCGCTCGTCGCCGCGGCCGGGGACGACCCCGACAGCCACCTCGAGATCCTCATCGGGCAGCTGGTCAACCTGCTGCGGGGCGGCGAGCCGGTGCGCATGAGCAAGCGCGCGGGCACGATCGTGCTGCTCTCCGACCTGGTCGACGCGATCGGCGTGGACGCCGCCCGCTACGCGCTGGCCCGCGCCTCGGTCGACCAGCAGATCGACATCGACGTCGACCTGTGGAGCCGGCAGACCAACGACAACCCGGTCTTCTACGTCCAGTACGCGCACGCCCGCATCTCCTCGGTGCTGCGCAACGCCACCGACCTCGGCCTGGGGCTCGGCGAGGCGGGCGCCGTCGACGCCGCGCAGCTGACCCACGAGCGGGAGAACGACCTGCTCCGGGCGATCGGGGAGTTCCCGCGGGTGCTGACGTCGGCCGCCGAGCTGCGCGCGCCGCACCGGGTGGCCCGCTACCTCGAGGAGCTGGCCGGCACCTACCACCGGTTCTACGACACCTGCCGGGTGCTGCCGCGCGGCGACGAGGAGCCGACGCCGTTGACCACCGCCCGGCTCTGGCTGTGCGCCGCGACCGCCGTCGTCCTGCGCAACGGCCTCGGCGTGCTGGGCGTGAGCGCACCGGAGCGGATGTGAGAGCGCACCCGGCCGGTCCCCTCCACGGCAACATCGCCCCGCCTCCCGCGGCCGGGCCGCCCCCGGCCGACCTCGGTGGCCTCGACCCGCAGGTGTGGCCGCGCTCGGCGACCCGGGTCGACGGCGAGCTGCACCTGGGCGGCCGGCCGGTGACCGAGCTCGCCCGCGCGCACGGGACGCCGCTGTTCGTCCTCGACGAGGCCGACTTCCGCGGCCGCGCCGCCGACTTCGCCGACGCCTTCGACGGCGCCGACGTCCACTACGCCTCGAAGGCGTTCCTGTGCGGCCAGGTGGCCCGCTGGATCGCCGAGGACGGCCTGCACCTGGACGCCTGCTCGGGCAACGAGCTGGCCCTGGCGCTGGCCGCCGGCTTCCCGGCCGAGCGGATCGCGCTGCACGGCAACAACAAGTCGCTGGTCGAGCTGCAGCTGGCCGTCGACGCCGGCATCGGCCACGTCGTCCTGGACTCCTTCGACGAGATCGAGCGGCTGGTCCCGCTGGCCGCGGCGCGGGTCGCCGCCGGCGGCGCGCCGGTGCCGGTGCTCATCCGCGCCACCGTCGGCATCGAGGCGCACACCCACGAGTTCATCGCCACCGCCCACGAGGACCAGAAGTTCGGCTTCTCGCTGGCCACCGGCGACGCGCTGACCGCCGCGGTGCGGGTGATCCGCGAGCCGGCGCTGCGGCTGACCGGGCTGCACAGCCACATCGGCTCGCAGATCTTCGACACCGCCGGCTTCGAGGCCGCCGCGCACCGCGTGGTCGGGCTCATGGGGCAGGTGCACCAGGCGACCGGGCAGGTGCTCGAGGAGCTCAACCTCGGGGGCGGCTTCGGCATCGCCTACCTCTCCGACGACGACCCGGTCAGCCCCGCCGACGTCGCCCGGCGGCTGCGCGCGGTGGTCGAGGCCGAGTGCGCGATGGCCGGGCTGCCCGTGCCGCGGCTGGCCGTCGAGCCCGGCCGGGCCATCGCCGGTCCCGGCACGGTCACCCTCTACGAGATCGGCACCATCAAGCCGGTCCGGCTCGGGGCCAGCGGCACACCGGGCGCGCCGCTGGTGCGCAACTACGTCTCCGTCGACGGCGGGATGAGCGACAACATCCGCACCGCCCTCTACGACGCCGCCTACACCTGCGTGCTGGCCAACCGCGTCTCCGACGCCCCGCCGGCGCTGTGCCGCGTCGTCGGCAAGCACTGCGAGAGCGGCGACATCCTGGTCCGCGACCTGTGGCTGCCCTCGGACGTGCAGCCCGGCGACCTGCTGGCGGTGGCGGCGACCGGTGCCTACTGCTGGTCGATGGCGAGCAACTACAACTACCTGCTCAAGCCCCCGGTGGTCGCCGTGCGGGACGGCGTCGCCACGGAGGTGGTCCGGCGTCAGACACTGTCGGACGTGTTCGCCCTCGACGCCGTCCTCGCCGACGTCCCCGCCCCCTCACCGGCGATCGACCAGCCCGCGCCCGAGCACCCGGCAGGGGTCCGGTCGACCGGTCCGCGAGTCGGCGCGGAGGCGCAGTCGTGACCACCACGCCCCTGAAGGTGGCCCTGCTCGGCTGCGGCACCGTCGGCAGCGCCGTGCTGCGGCTGCTCGGCGAGCAGGCCGACGACCTCGCCGCCCGCATCGGCCGGCCGGTGGAGGTGGCCGGGGTCGCCGTCCGCCGTCCCGACCGGCACCCCGACGTCCCGGTGCACCTGCTCACCACTGACGCGCACGGGCTCGTCACCCGGCCGGACGTCGACCTCGTCGTCGAGGTGATCGGCGGCATCGAGCCGGTGCGCTCGCTGCTGCTGGCCGCCTTCGAGGCCGGCAAGTCGGTGGTCAGCGCCAACAAGGCCCTGCTCGCCGACGACGGCGTCGAGCTGCACGCGGCCGCCGCCAAGGCCGGGGTCGACCTCTACTACGAGGCCGCCGTGGCCGGCGCGATCCCGCTGCTGCGCCCGCTGCGCGAGTCCCTGGCCGGGGACCAGCTGCGCCGCGTGGTCGGCATCGTCAACGGGACGACCAACTACATCCTGTCCCGGATGGCCGAGACCGGGCACGGGTTCACCGAGGCGCTGGCCGAGGCCACCGAGCTCGGCTACGCCGAGGCCGACCCGACCGCCGACGTCGACGGCTTCGACGCCGCGGCCAAGGCGGCCATCCTCGCCTCGCTGGCCTTCCACACCGAGGTCACCGCCGCCGACGTCCACCGCGAGGGGATCTCCACGGTCACCTCGACCGACGTCGCCCGCGCCGCCGAGATCGGCTGCACGGTGAAGCTGCTCGCGATCTGCGAGCGGGTGCCGGGGGAGGGCGGGGACTCCGTCGCCGTCCGCGTGCACCCCGCGATGATCCCGACGACGCACCCGCTCGCCGCCGTCGGCGGCGCCTTCAACGCCGTCTTCGTCGAGGCCGAGGCCGCCGGGCAGCTGATGTTCTACGGCCAGGGCGCCGGCGGTGACGCCACCGCCAGCGCCGTCCTCGGCGACCTGGTGGCCGTGGCGCGCAACCGGGTCGCCGGTGTCGCCGGCCCCGGCACGACCACGTACGCGGGCCTGCCCGCCCGGCCGATCGCCGAGACGCCCACCCGGTACCACGTCAGCCTCGACGTGGCCGACAAGCCCGGCGTGCTCGCGACGGTCGCGCAGGAGTTCGCCCGGCACGGGGTCAGCATCGCCACCGTGCGGCAGGACGGACGCGGGGACGCCGCGACGCTGGTCATCGTCACCCACAGCGCCCCCGACGCCGCGCTGTCGGCGACGGTCACGGCGCTGCGGGAGATGCCCGCCGTCCGGGCCGTGACCAGCATCCTGCGTGTGGAAGGACTGTCATGACGACGCAGCTGCCCGTGCGGGGCACCGTCTCGCCGCTGTGGCCGGGGCTCATCGAGGCCTACCGGTCGCGGCTGCCGGTCAGCGACAGCACCCCGGTGGTGACCCTGCAGGAGGGGGCGACCCCGCTGGTTCCGGCGCAGGAGCTCTCCCGCCGCACCGGCTGCGAGGTCTACCTCAAGGTCGAGGGCGCCAACCCGACCGGGTCGTTCAAGGACCGCGGGATGACGATGGCCATCACCAAGGCCGTCGAGGAGGGCTCGCAGGCGGTCATCTGCGCCTCCACCGGCAACACCAGCGCCAGCGCCGCGGCCTACGCCGCCCGGGCCGGCCTCGTCTGCGCCGTCCTGGTGCCGCAGGGCAAGATCGCGCTGGGCAAGCTGGCGCAGGCGCTGGTGCACGGCGCCAAGCTGCTGCAGGTCGACGGCAACTTCGACGACTGCCTCGCGCTGGCCAGCAAGCTGGCGATCGACTACCCGGTCAGCCTGGTCAACAGCGTCAACCAGTACCGCATCGAGGGGCAGAAGACCGCCTCGTTCGAGATCGTCGACGTCCTCGGCGACGCCCCCGACGTCCACTGCCTGCCGGTGGGCAACGCCGGCAACATCACCGCCTACTGGCAGGGCTACCGGGAGTACGCCGCCGACGGGACGGCGTCACGGACGCCGCGGATGTGGGGCTTCCAGGCCGCCGGTGCGGCGCCGATCGTCAGCGGGCAGGTCGTCGAGCACCCGCAGACGATCGCCACGGCCATCCGCATCGGAAACCCGGCGTCCTGGACCAAGGCGCTGGCCGCCCGCGACGAGTCGGGTGGGCGCATCGACGCGGTCACCGACCGGGAGATCCTCGCCGCCTACCGGCTGCTGGCCCGCAGCGAGGCGGTCTTCGTCGAGCCGGCGTCGGCCGCCTCGGTGGCCGGCCTGCTCAAGGTGGCGCAGGCGGGCGGGCTCGAGCCGGGGCAGCGCGTCGTCTGCACGGTCACCGGCAACGGCCTCAAGGACCCGGAGTGGGCCATCTCCGGCGCACCGGCCCCGGTGACCGTGCCGGTCGACGCCGCCGTCGCCGCCGCGCAGCTGGGCCTGTGACCCCGGACGCCGCTCCGGCCGTGCGGGTGCGCGTGCCGGCGACCAGCGCCAACCTCGGCCCCGCGTTCGACTGCGCCGGTCTCGCGCTGGCCCGCCACGACGTGCTCGAGTTCGCCGTCGAGCCGGCCGGGCTGACCGTCGAGGTCTCCGGTGTCGGGGCCGGTGAGCTGCCCACCGACGAGTCGCACCTGGTCGTCCGCGCCTTCCGCGCGGCCTGCGCCGAGCTGGGCTGGACGCCGTCGGGGCTGCGGGTCAGCGCCGGGAACGGCATCCCGCAGGGGCGGGGGATGGGCTCGTCGGCGGCGGCGGTCGTGGCCGGCGTGCTGGGCGCGTGGGCGCTGTGCCCGGAGGTCGACGCGGTCGACGACGCCGCCGTACTGCGGCTGACCACCGAGCTGGAGGGGCACCCCGACAACGTGGCCGCCTGCCTGCTGGGCGGGGCGACGCTGTCGTGGATGACGTCGACCGGGGCGCGCGCCGAGCGGCTCGAGGTGCACCCGGACGTCGTCCCGGTGCTGTTCGTGCCGGACGCGACCCTGTCGACGCACGTCGCGCGCGGGCTGCTGCCCGACGTCGTCCCGCACGCCGACGCGGCGTTCACCGCCGGCCGGGCCGCGTTGCTGGTGCACGCGCTGACGACCGCGCCTGCGCTGCTGCGCGAGGCGACCGAGGACCGGCTGCACCAGCGACAGCGGGCCGCGGCGATGCCCGCGTCGATCGACCTGGTGGACCGGCTGCGGGCGGCCGGCCACGCCGCCGTCGTCTCCGGGGCCGGACCGACCGTCCTCGTGCTCGCGCACGGCCCGGCCGACGCCGCCGGGGTGGGGAATCTCACCCCGTCGGGGTGGACGGGGCTGGCCCTCGACGTCGACCGGACCGGTGCGTGCGTGCTCGCAGGTCAGCCTCAGGTATCTTCTCGGTAACGAGGAACACACCCGTGTCGGACGGTGTTGTCGTGTCCGTGAGCGCGGTTTAGGCTCACCGACGTAGCCGCCCAGTAGGGCGAGCCTCGCGCGGGGCGATGCAGACGATCTCATTCCGTCGCCGCAGATACCGCCTCGCACCCACTGGATCCCGTTCTTCTCGCTGCCCAGGTTGCGGACAGCGGCGGGAGGAACCGGGTCACCCCCTGCGCTGCTAGGCGCAGGTCTCCGCAGGGAAGGACCTGTACGTGAGCGAGACCACCGACCTCGTCACCCCGCCGAGCGCGGGAGACGACGAGGCACCTGCCGCTTCTGGGACGACGGGACGGACCCGTCGCCGCGGCAGCGGGCTGTCCGGCATGCTGCTGCCCGAGTTGCAGCGGCTGGCGGCCGAGCTCGGCATCTCCGGCACCGGCCGGATGCGCAAGGGCGACCTGGTCGCCGCCATCTCCGCCCGCCAGACGGGCGGCGGCTCGGAGACCTCCGCCCCGGCCAGCGCGCCCGCGCCGCGCAGCGAGGCCCGCGGCGCCGACTCCGGCCCCGCCACCACGGCTGCGCCGCTCGAGGCCCCGGTCACCGGCGGCGCGAACAGCGGCCCCCTGACCCCCGCGGCCGACGCCCCCGCCGAGGCCGCGCCCCGGCGTCGCCGTGCGGCGAGCCGCCCGGCCGGCGCGCCTGCGGGCGAGACCGCCGCCCCGGCCGTCGAGGCGACCCCCAGCACCCCCGAGCCGCGCACCGAGGCGCCTGCCGCCGACACGGCCGCGGCCCCCGCCCCGGCCCGCGAGAAGACCGACGGCGACCGCACCGACGGCGACCGCACCGACGGTGACCGGGCCGACGGCGACCGCCCGCAGCGCAGCCGCGAGCGCGGCGGCCGCAACCGCGACCGCACGGAGCGCACCGAGCGCACCGACCGCACGGAGCGCACCGACCGGGACGGCAACCGCGACGGCGACCGCGCCGAGCGGGGCACCCGCGACGGCGACCGCACCCGCAGCGACCGGGACGGCGACCGCGCCCGCACCGACCGGGACGGCGACCGCGCCCGCACCGACCGCGACGGTGACCGCACCCGCGGCGACCGGGACGGCAACCGCGGTCCCGAGCGCGGCGACCGGAGCGGCCGGCCGGACAACCGCAACGACAACCGCGGCCGGGGCGACGACAACCGCACCGACAACCGCAACGACGAGGACGACGACGACTTCGAGGGCGGCCGCGGCCGCCGCGGGCGCCGTTACCGGGACCGCAACCGCCGCGGCAACGGCCGCGACCGGTTCGAGCCGAACGAGCCCACCATCAGCGAGGACGACGTCCTGCTGCCGGTGGCCGGCATCCTCGACGTCCTGGACAACTACGCGTTCGTCCGGACGTCGGGCTACCTGACCGGGCCCAACGACGTGTACGTGTCCCTGTCGCAGGTGCGCCGCTACGGCCTGCGCCGCGGTGACGCCATCACCGGCGCCGTCCGGCAGCCGCGCGAGGGCGAGCGCAAGGACAAGTACAACGCGCTGGTCCGGCTCGACACCGTCAACGGCCTCGACCCCGAGCAGGCGCGGCAGCGTCCGGAGTTCACCAAGCTGACCCCGCTCTACCCGCAGCAGCGGCTGCGGCTCGAGACCGAGCCGCACCAGCTGACCACCCGGGTCATCGACCTGGTCATGCCGATCGGCAAGGGGCAGCGCGCGCTGATCGTCAGCCCGCCCAAGGCCGGCAAGACGATGGTGCTGCAGGCGATCGCCAACGCGATCACCGCCAACAACCCCGAGTGCCACCTCATGGTCGTCCTCGTCGACGAGCGGCCCGAGGAGGTCACCGACATGCAGCGCTCGGTGAAGGGCGAAGTCATCGCCTCGACCTTCGACCGGCCGCCGTCGGACCACACCACGGTCGCGGAGCTGTCCATCGAGCGGGCCAAGCGCCTGGTCGAGATGGGCCACGACGTCGTCGTCCTGCTGGACTCGATCACCCGCCTGGGCCGCGCCTACAACCTGGCGGCCCCCGCCAGCGGGCGCATCCTCTCCGGTGGTGTCGACTCCACGGCGCTCTACCCGCCCAAGCGATTCCTCGGCGCCGCCCGCAACATCGAGAACGGCGGCTCGCTGACCATCATCGCCTCGGCGCTGGTGGAGACCGGCTCCACGATGGACACGGTCATCTTCGAGGAGTTCAAGGGCACCGGGAACGCGGAGATCAAGCTCGACCGCCGGCTGGCGGACAAGCGGGTCTTCCCGGCCGTCGACGTCAACGCGTCGGGCACGCGCAAGGAGGAGATCCTCATGTCGCCCGACGAGCTGGCCATCGTCATCAAGCTGCGCCGGGTGCTCGCCGCGCTGGAGCCCCAGCAGGCTCTCGAGCTGCTGCTGGACAAGCTCAAGAAGACGCGGAACAACATCGAGTTCCTCATGCAGATCCAGAAGACGACCCTCGGCCCCGAGCGCGACTGAGGAAGGACCCCGCTGCCCCCACCGCTCGCACGCTCGCGGCGGGACCCTGCAGCGGGGCCGTTCCAG
This sequence comes from Geodermatophilus sp. SYSU D00965, assembly GCF_054050075.1. Lineage (NCBI taxonomy): Bacteria > Bacillati > Actinomycetota > Actinomycetes > Geodermatophilales > Geodermatophilaceae > Geodermatophilus > Geodermatophilus sp. SYSU D00965. The sequence goes on from NZ_JBJGYQ010000007.1 coordinate 44,583, forward strand.
CACGTCACCAGGGCCGCCGCCGGCGGGGCTCGGTCATCAGGGATACTGAGCGACTGAGCCCCGCTGCGCGGCCGGAATGCCCGGCCGGCCGCCGGCGTTCGACAGACCAGTACGGCACAGACCCCGGAAGAGGCGAGATGAAGCCCGGAATCCACCCCGACTACCACACCACCACGGTGACCTGTGGCTGCGGGAACACCTTCACCACCCGCAGCACGGCCCCCGGTGGCCAGCTGACCGTCGAGACCTGCTCCGCCTGCCACCCGTTCTACACGGGCAAGCAGCGGATCCTGGACACCGGCGGTCGCGTCGCCCGCTTCGAGAAGCGGTTCGGCAAGCGCAACGCCACCGCCGGCAAGTAGTCCCCCCGACGGCGCCCGTCCCACTCCCGTGGGGCGGGCGCCGTCGTCGTGTCCGCCCCGCCCACCACCGTCGGTTTTCGCGGAAACCGCCCTCTCCCGGAGTTCCCCCGTTGAGCAGCCCCACCGAGACCGCGCCCGATCGCCTGACCGGGCTGCTGGCCGAGCACGCGGCCCTGGAGGCCGAGCTCGCCGACCCGGCCGTCCACGCCGACGCCGCCCGCGCCCGCCGGCTCGGCCGGCGCTACGCCCAGCTGGCCCCGCTGGTCGAGACCAAGCGCGCCCTGGACGCGGTCCGTGACGACCTCGCCGCCGCCCGGGAGCTCGCCGCCGAGGACCCGTCCTTCCGCGCCGAGGCCGAGGCGATGGAGCAGCGGATCCCGGAGCTGGAGGACCGGCTGCGCGAGCTGCTGCTGCCCAAGGACCCCGACGACGACAAGGACGTCATCCTCGAGATCAAGGCGGGGGAGGGGGGCGCGGAGTCGGCACTCTTCGCCGGCGACCTGCTGCGCATGTACCTGCGCTACGCCGAGCGGCGGGGCTGGTCGGCCGAGGTGATCGACGCCGTCGAGGCCGATCTAGGCGGCTACAAGGACGTCTCGGTCGCCATCAAGTCCCGCACGGACGAGGGCATCTGGTCGCGGCTGAAGTTCGAGGGCGGCGTGCACCGGGTCCAGCGGGTGCCGGTCACCGAGAGCCAGGGCCGCATCCACACCTCCGCCGCCGGCGTCCTCGTGCTGCCCGAGGCCGAGGAGGTCGACGTCACCGTCGACCCGAACGACCTGCGCATCGACGTGTTCCGGTCCAGCGGTCCCGGCGGGCAGAGCGTGAACACCACCGACTCCGCCGTCCGGATCACCCACCTGCCCACCGGCATCGTGGTCAGCTGCCAGAACGAGAAGAGCCAGCTGCAGAACCGGGAGTCCGCGCTGCGGATCCTGCGCTCGCGGCTGCTCGCCGCCGCCCGCGAGGAGGCCGCCGCCGCGGCCAGCGACCAGCGGCGCAGCCAGGTCCGCACCGTCGACCGCAGCGAGCGGGTGCGCACCTACAACTTCCCGGAGAACCGGATCAGCGACCACCGGGTCGGCTTCAAGGCGCACAACCTCGACCAGGTGCTCGACGGGGAACTCGACCCGGTCATCGACGCGCTGACCCGCGCGCACACCGCCGAGCTCCTGGCGGCCGGCTCCTGAACCCCCGCACGCTCCTGGCCGACGCCGTCCGCCGGCTCGCCGACGCCGGAGTCGAGTCACCGCGGGTGGACGCCGAGCTGCTGCTGGCGCACGTGCTGGGCGTGACCCGCACCGGCCTGCTGACCCTCGGCGACGTCCCCGCCGACGCGACCGGGCGCTTCGCCGGCCTGCTCGACCAGCGGGCCTCCCGCGTGCCCCTGCAGCACCTCACCGGGCGCGCCCCGTTCCGGCACCTGGAGCTCGCCGTCGGCCCGGGGGTGTTCGTGCCCCGGCCGGAGACCGAGCAGCTCGTCGAGTGGGCCCTGGACCGCGTGGCCGGGACCCCCGAGCCCGTCGTCGTCGACCTGGGCAGCGGGTCGGGCGCCATCGCGCTGTCGATCGCGCACGAGCACCCCGGCGCCCGCGTCACCGCCGTCGAGCGGGACGCCGGCGCCATCGAGTGGACCCGCCACAACGCCGCCGTCCGGGCCGCCGCGGGGGACACCCCGGTCGAGGTGCTCCCCGGCGACATGACCGACCCCGGTCCGCTGACCGCGCTCGACGGCGCGGTGGACCTCGTCGTCTCCAACCCGCCCTACGTGCCCGACGGCGCCCGCGTGCCCCGCGAGGTCGCCGACCACGACCCGCCGCTGGCCCTGTGGGGCGGACCCGACGGGCTGGACGTCGTCCGCGGCCTGCTGGTGACCGCCGCCCGGCTGCTGCGACCCGGCGGGTGGATCGGCATCGAGCACGCCGACGAGCAGGGGACCGCGCTGCCGGCCGTCGTCCGGGCGAACGGCGGCTTCACCGACGTCACCGACCATCCCGACCTGGCCGGTCGTCCCCGGTTCACCACCGCCCGCCGCGCGGCGGGATGACAGACTCCGGTCCCGTGGCCGACCTCTACGACTGCACCGACCCCGAGGCCCGCGCGGCCGGGCTGGACGCCGCGGTGACGGCGATCGGCGCCGGCGAGCTGGTGCTGCTGCCCACCGACACGGTCTACGGCGTGGCGGCCGACGCGTTCACGCCGGCGGCGGTCACCCGGCTGCTCGCGGCGAAGAACCGCGGCCGGACGATGCCCGTGCCCGTGCTCATCGGGGAGGCGTCCACGCTGGCCGGCCTCACCAACCGCGTGCCGGACGTCGCCACGCGGCTGGCCGAGGCGTTCTGGCCCGGCGGGCTGACCCTCGTGGTCGAGCACGCGTCCTCGCTGGCCTGGGACCTGGGGGACGCCGAGGGCACCGTCGCCGTCCGGCTGCCCGCCGACGACATCACCCGTGACCTGCTGCGCCGCACCGGGCCGCTGGCGGTCTCCAGCGCCAACCGCTCGGGCCGGCCGGCCGCCACCAGCGCCGAGCAGGCCGTCGCGCAGCTGGGCCTGCACGCGGCGGTGGTCCTCGACGGCGGGCCGCGAGACTCCTCGGCGGCCAGCACCATCGTCGACTGCACCGGCCCGACGCCCCGGGTGCTGCGCATCGGCGCGATCCCCGTCGACCGGCTCCGCGAGGTCGTGCCCGAGCTCACCGACTGAGGACGGGGCCGGGCAGCACGGCCGTCCGGCTGGACGGCCGTCCGGAGGGATACCGTGGGACGACCGTCCGTCGCCGATCCCGCCGGGAGACCTGCCGCCATGAGCACCCCCTCCTGGGCCCGCGGCCGGGCGGCGGGCCGTGCGCCCGGGACCCTCTGACCGATGCGCGAGTACGTCGTCGTCCTGCTCACCGCCGGGCTGGTCACCTTCCTGGCCACCCCGGTGGTGCGGGTGGCGGCGGTCCGGCTGCGGATGATGGCCGCGCCGCGCGAGCGGGACGTGCACGTGATCCCCACCCCCCGCGGCGGGGGAGTGGCGATGTACCTCGGCGTGGCCGCGGCGATCCTGGTCGCCACCCGCCTGCCGGCGCTGCAGCGGACCTTCGAGGACTCGCAGACCGCAGCCGTCCTGGTGGCCGGCGGGCTCATCTGCGCCCTCGGCGTCCTCGACGACAAGTTCGGCCTCGACGCGCTGACCAAGCTCACCGGTCAGATCGCCGCGGCCGGCGTGATGGTGCTGCTCGGCGTCCAGCTGGTGTTCGTCTTCCTCCCGGTCGCCGACATCGGGACGCTCTCCCTCGGCCCCGACATCGGCGTCCCGCTGACCATCCTGCTGACCGTCCTCACGGTCAACGCGCTGAACTTCATCGACGGCCTCGACGGCCTGGCGGCGGGCGTCTCGGCGGTCGCCGCGCTGGCCTTCTTCGCCTACAGCTACAACCTCGGCCTGGTCGGCTACGACGAGGTCGCCAGCGCCCCGGCGCTGATCACCGCCGTGCTCGCCGGCGCCTGCCTGGGGTTCCTGCCGCACAACTTCAGCCCCGCGCGGATCTTCATGGGCGACTCGGGCTCGATGCTGGTCGGGCTGATGCTCTCGGCGGCGGCGGTCTCCGCGACCGGCCGGGTGGACCCGCAGTCGTTCGACTCCGCGGCGAGCCTGCTGCCGCTCGCCCTGCCCCTGCTGGTGCCGATCGCGGTGCTCTCGATCCCGTTCATCGACCTGGTGATGGCCGTGATCCGGCGCACCCGGCGCGGGCAGTCGCCGTTCTCGCCGGACAAGATGCACCTGCACCACCGGCTGCTCGCGATCGGCCACTCGCACCGGCGCGCGGTGCTCGTCATGTACTTCTGGGCGGCGCTGCTGTCCTTCGGCGCGGTGACGCTGTCGATCACCGGCGGCACGGCCGAGCTGCTGGTCGCCATCGGCGTCCTGCTGGTCGTCGGCGTCGTCGTCGTCCTCAGCCCGCGGGCCCGCCGGGCCGCACGCGAGGCGCGGGCCGCCGAGCTCGCCGCGCAGCGCGAGCGCAGCCGCGCCGCCCACCCCACCGCGCGGGCCCTCCGCGCCACCACCAGCGAGCCCGGCCGGTTCCCGGACGAGGGCGCCGAGCCGTCCCCGCGGGCGGCCGGGGCCGGGCAGGGAGTCCGATGACGCAGTCCACACCCCAGCGCGAGATCCCCTGGGACCTCTCCTTCCTCCGGGTGGGGGGTCTGGTCACCGCCGCGCTCACCGCCGTCGCCGCCCCGCTCGCGGCGCTCCTCGGCGGTGCGGACGACGCCTTCGCGGTGCTGGTCGGAGCGGCCGTGGTGACGGCGTTCTTCGCCGCGTCGGGCCTCGTCATCGCCTGGGCCGGCCGCCACGGCGACGCGTTCACCCTCCCGGCGGCGCTGGGTTCCTTCTTCGTGAAGGTGCTGGTCCTGGCCGTGGTCCTGGAGTCCCTGCCGGCCGACGGCTGGGTCGACCGGCGCACCCTGGCGTGGACGGTGATCGCCGGTGCGCTGCTGTGGAGCGTCGTCCAGCAGCGGTGGGTCTGGACCCGTCGGATCTACTACGTCCAGCCCCCCGCGCCGCCCCCGACCGGGGGAACTCCCAGTCCGCCGGAGAGGCCCGCGACACGCGGCTGATAGTGTCCGCAGCGATGGCCGAGGACAGCTCCTCTCGCGGGGGTTCTCGACCCCGACCTGCAACGCCCACCGACCGTCAGCCCAGCGGGGCCGACATCGGCTGGGGGATCACCGGGACGATGCTCTCCGGGATCATCGTGTGGGGCGGGGCCGGGTTGCTGCTCGACCGCTGGTGGGGCACGCGCTTCGTCGCCCTGATCGGCGTCCTCCTCGGCCTCACGGTGGCCATCTACCTGGTGGTCGTCAAGTACGGCGCCGTGCCCCCGGCTGAGGAGGCCCGGCGCACCGGCTCCACCCGGGGCGGGCGACGCAGCCCGACCAGGACGCAGAAGGGACAACGGTGACCTCCAGCGCCCTCGCGCTCGTCGACGTGCTCGCCGCCGCCGAAGGTGGTGGGGAAGGCGGATTCCAGGCTCCGACCATCGCGGAGTTCTACCCGGAGCCGCTGGCCTCGTTCTCCCTCCTGGGGATCGACTTCGAGATCACCCGCATCACGATCCTCCTGTGGATCGCCACCCTGGCGATGCTCGCGCTGCTGGTCGCATCCGTGCGCAAGCCCTCGATCGTGCCCGGCAAGCTGCAGTGGCTCGGTGAGAGCGGCTACTCGCTCATCCGCGACGGCATGGCCCGCGACGTCATCGGCCCGAAGGGCCTGCCGTTCGCGCCGTTCCTCGGGGCGCTGTTCTTCTTCATCCTCGCGAACAACGCGATGAGCATCATCCCGTTCGCACAGATCTCGCCGATGTCGAAGTTCGGGTTCCCGCTGGTCCTCGCGGTGATCGTCTGGGTGCTCTACAACTGGATCGGCATCCGCGAGCAGGGCCTGGGCCGGTACCTCAAGGACGCCGCGATCCCGCCCGGCGTGCCGATCGGCGCGCTGATCCTGGTCACGCCGATCGAGCTGCTCCAGGTGTTCATCATCCGGCCGTTCACCCTGGCCGTGCGGCTCTTCGCGAACATGTTCGCCGGCCACATGCTGCTCGTCGTCTTCTCGCTCGGGGCGGTCTACCTGTTCACCGCGGGCGGCATCTACCCGATCTTCGGGGCCGCCTCGTTCGTCATGGCCATCATCATGACCTTCTTCGAGCTGCTGGTGATCGTGCTGCAGGCCTACGTCTTCACCGTGCTCACGGCGACCTACCTCAACGGCGCCGTCGAGCCCGCTCACTGACCGCTCCACCCCCAAGCCAGCCGCCCGGAGACCCGGGCGACCGACACAGGAGGAACCACCCCGCAATGGACGTTCTCGCAGAGCTCGTCGGCAGCATCGGCTCGGTCGGCTACGGTCTCGCCGCCATCGGCCCGGGTATCGGCGTCGGCATCGTCTGGGCCGCCTACATCCAGGCCACCGCCCGGCAGCCCGAGTCCGCCGGCCTGACCCGTACCTACGCCTTCCTCGGCGCCGCCCTCTCCGAGGCGCTCGCGCTGATCGGCCTGGTCGTCCCCTTCATCTTCGGGCCCGGCAACGCCGGCTGACCCGTTCCCTCCAGGTCGGACCCATCTGACGTAGGGACACACTCATGAGCATCCAGGCTGCGGAGGCGCACAACCCGCTGCTCCCGCCTGTGGGCGAGATCGTCATCGGGCTGATCGCCTTCGCGATCGTCTTCTTCGTGTTCGCGAAGTTCGTCGCGCCGCGCTTCGAGCAGGTCTTCCGGGCCCGCCGTGAGGCCATCGAGGGCGGCATCGAGCGGGCCGAGGCGATGCAGGCGGAGGCGAAGGCGGCGCTGGACCAGTACCGCGCCCAGCTCGCCGAGGCCCGGACCGAGGCGGCGCAGATCCGCGACCAGGCCCGGGCCGAGGGGCAGCAGATCCTCGAGGAGCTGCGCGCGCAGGCCCAGCAGGAGTCGGCCCGGATCCTCGCCCGCGGCGAGGAGCAGCTGGCCGCCTCCCGCCAGCAGGTGGTCAACGAGCTGCGGGGCCACATCGGCGCCCTGGCGGTCGACCTCGCCGGCCGGGTGGTCGGCGAGTCGCTCGAGGACCAGGCCCGCCGCAGCGGCACCGTCGACCGGTTCCTCGACCAGCTCGACGGCATGGCCGCCGGTTCCCCGAACGGCCGCAGCGGCGCCTCGGTGTACACCCCGGAGGGCAACCGCTGATGGACGCCTCCAGCCGCGCAGCGCTCGCGCAGGCGCGGGAGCGCCTCGAGGAGCGCTCCCGCGGCGCGGCCGGCACCGCCCTGCTGAGCCTGGCGGACGAGCTGTTCGCGGTCGCCCGCCTGCTCGACGGCCAGATCGCGCTGCGCCGGGCGCTGTCGGACCCGTCGGCCAAGCCGGCCGACCGGGCCGGCCTGGCCCGTCGGGTCCTGACCGGCCGGGTGTCGGAGGCCGCCGTCGACCTGGTCGAGACCGTGGCCGGCCTGCGCTGGTCGCGGCCGCTGGACCTGGTGGAGGCGACCGAGACGCTGGGCACCGAGGCCGCCCTCGACGCCGCCGCTGCCCGCGGTGAGCTCGACGGGGTCGAGGACGAGCTGTTCCGGTTCGGCCGGATCGTCGCCGGGGACCCGGAGCTCTCCCGGATCCTCAGCGACCGCGCCGCCCCGGCGTCCGGCAAGACGGCCCTGCTGGACCGGCTGGTCTCCGGCCGGGTCAGCCCCGTCACCGCGCTGCTGCTCCGGAACCAGCTGACCGGCCGGTACGTCGGTGCTGCCGAGAACGTCGTCGAGCGGCTCTCCGAGGCGGCCTCCCGTCGGCGGGGCCGCTCGGTCGCGCGGGTGACCACGGCCCTGCCGCTGACCCCGGCCCAGGAACGCCGGCTGACCGACGTGCTCAGCCGTCTCTACGGCCGGGCGATCGGGCTGCAGGTCACCGTGGACCCCGACGTCCTCGGCGGCCTGGTCATCCGCGTCGGTGACGAGGTCATCGACGGCAGCATCGCCCACCGTCTCGAGGCCGCCGGGCGGCGGCTGGTCGGCTGACGCCGGCCGCCTGAGCACCCGAGCCCCAGTCCAGCAGTCAGACACCACCCCAGCAGGGAAGAGGACGAGAGCCCCATGGCCGAGCTGACGATCTCCGCAGACGAGATCCGCAGTGCCATCCAGAACTACGTCACCGAGTTCGCCCCGGACGTGTCGCGGGAGGAGGTCGGGATCGTCACCGAGGCCGGTGACGGCATCGCGCGGGTCGAGGGGCTGCCCTCGGTCATGACCAACGAGCTGCTCGAGTTCGAGAGCGGCGTCCGCGGCCTGGCCCTGAACCTGGACGTGCGCGAGGTCGGCGTCGTCATCCTGGGTGACTTCTCCGGCATCGAGGAGGGCCAGCAGGTCCGCCGCACCGGCGAGGTCCTCTCCGTCCCGGTCGGCGACGGCTACCTCGGCCGCGTCGTCGACCCGCTGGGCAACCCGATCGACGGTGCCGGCCCGATCGCCACCACCGGCCGCCGGGCCCTGGAGCTGCAGGCCCCGACCGTCGTCCAGCGCAAGTCGGTGCACGAGCCGCTGCAGACCGGCATCAAGGCCATCGACGCGATGACCCCGATCGGCCGCGGCCAGCGCCAGCTGATCATCGGTGACCGGCAGACCGGCAAGACCGCGATCGCGATCGACGCCATCATCAACCAGAAGCAGAACTGGGCGACCGGCGACCCGACCCAGCAGGTCCGCTGCATCTACGTGGCGGTGGGCCAGAAGGGCTCGACGATCGCCTCCATCCGCTCCGCCCTCGAGGACGCGGGCGCGATGGAGTACACGACCATCGTCGCCGCCCCGGCGTCGGAGGCCGCGGGCTTCAAGTACATCGCCCCCTACACCGGCTCGGCCATCGGTCAGCACTGGATGTACGAGGGCAAGCACGTCCTGATCGTGTTCGACGACCTGTCCAAGCAGGCCGAGGCCTACCGCGCGGTCTCCCTGCTGCTGCGGCGTCCGCCGGGCCGCGAGGCATACCCCGGCGACGTCTTCTACCTCCACTCCCGGCTGCTCGAGCGCTGCGCGAAGCTGTCCGACGAGATGGGCGCGGGCTCGATGACCGGCCTGCCGCTGATCGAGACCAAGGGCAACGACGTGTCGGCGTACATCCCGACCAACGTCATCTCGATCACCGACGGGCAGATCTTCCTCGAGACGGGTCTGTTCAACTCCGGTGTCCGCCCGGCCATCAACGTCGGCATCTCGGTGTCGCGCGTCGGCGGCTCGGCGCAGATCAAGGCGATGAAGTCCGTCGCCGGCCGACTGCGCCTGGACCTGGCCCAGTACCGCGAGCTCGAGGCGTTCGCCTCGTTCTCCTCGGACCTGGACGCCTCCAGCCGGGCGACCCTCGAGCGTGGCCAGCGCCTGGTGGAGCTGCTCAAGCAGGGTCAGTACGAGCCATACCCGGTGGAGCGCGAGGTCGTCTCCATCTGGCTGGGCACCACCGGCAAGCTCGACCGCGTGCCGGTGCCGGAGGTCCGCCGCTTCGAGCGGGAGTTCCTCGACTACATCGGCCGGGGCAACAACGGCATCTACGACGAGATCCGGCAGTCCCGGGCCCTCGGCGACGACGCCGTCCGCAGCCTCGAGGGCGCGGTCGAGGAGTTCTACGGCCAGTTCCAGACCTCCGAGGGCGGCACCCTGCTCAACGAGCCCGAGGCCGAGGCCATGGACGCGTCCGAGCGTGGCCAGGAGCGCGTCCAGGTCAAGCGGAGCGCCTGACCGTGGCCGGCAACCTCCGTGCGCTGCGGCGCCGGATCCGCTCCACGCAGTCGACGAAGAAGATCTTCTCGGCACAGGAGCTGATCGCCGGCGCCCGCATCGTGCGCGCCCAGGCCCGGGTGGAGGCCTCCAAGCCCTACGCCCGGGAGATCACCCGGGTGCTCTCGGCGCTGGCGTCCTCGGCGTCGCTGGACCACCCGCTGCTCACCGAGCGGCAGAACCCGCGTCGCGCGGCGGTCCTCGTGATCACCTCCGACCGCGGGTTCGCCGGCTCGTACAACGTCAACGTGCTGCGCCGCACCGAGGAGCTGCTCTCGCTGCTGCGGCAGGAGGGCAAGGACCCGGTCCTGTACGTGGTCGGCCGGAAGGGGGAGACCTACTACTCCTTCCGCAACCGCGAGATGGCCGACACCTTCACCGGCTTCTCCGAGCAGCCGAACTTCGTCGACGCGCAGCGGGTCGGTGAGGCGCTCATCGACGCCTTCACCGCTGGCGAGGACGACGACGAGACCGGTGCGGGGGCCGACGGGATCCTCGGCGTGGACGAGCTGCACATCGTCTACACCGAGTTCCGCTCGCTGCTCTCGCAGGTCCCGGTCGCCAAGCGGATGGCCCCGCTGGAGGTCGAGGAGGTCGAGGAGTTCGACTACGAGCGGGAGGACCGCGAGGCCGGCCGGGCCGGCGACAACGGGGTGCCGACCTCCTACGAGTTCGAGCCCTCGGCCGACGTCCTGCTCGACGCGCTCCTGCCGAAGTACGTCAACGCCCGCATCTACGCGGCGATGCTCGAGGCCGCGGCCTCCGAGTCGGCGTCCCGGCGGCGGGCGATGAAGTCGGCGTCGGACAACGCCGAGGAGCTGGCGAAGAACCTCGCCCGGCAGGCCAACCAGGCCCGCCAGGCGGAGATCACCCAGGAGATCAGCGAGATCGTCGGCGGCGCCGACGCGCTGGTGTCGGCCAACGCCGACGACTGACCCCTCCCCGCGCGGCGGGGACACAGAAGACGCGGAACCACACCCGAGCCCGAGGGCAGGAGAGCAGTACAGATGACCGTCACCGAGGACCGTCCGACCACCCAGACGACCGGCCGCGTCGTCCGGGTCACCGGGCCGGTCGTCGACGTCGAGTTCCCGCGCGACGCGATGCCCGACCTGTTCAACGCCCTGAAGGTGGAGGTCACCCTCGCCGACCTGGGCAAGACGCTGACCCTCGAGGTCGCCCAGCACCTGGGCGACAACGTGGTCCGCACCATCTCCATGCAGCCGACCGACGGCCTCATCCGGGGCGCCGAGGTCGTCGACACCGGCTCGGCGATCTCCGTGCCCGTCGGCGACGTGACCACCGGCCACGTGTGGAACGCCCTGGGCGAGTGCCTCGACGAGCCCGGCTACGGCACCGAGGCCCCGCGGTGGACGATCCACCGGCACGCGCCGCGGTTCGACCAGCTCGAGGGCCGCACCGAGATGCTGGAGACCGGCATCAAGGTCATCGACCTGCTGACCCCCTACGTGGCCGGCGGGAAGATCGGCCTGTTCGGCGGTGCCGGCGTGGGCAAGACCGTGCTCATCCAGGAGATGATCCGCCGGGTCGCCCAGGAGTTCGGTGGCGTGTCGGTGTTCGCCGGCGTCGGCGAGCGCACCCGTGAGGGCAATGACCTCATCACGGAGATGACCGAGTCAGGCGTCATCGACTCGACCGCCCTGGTCTTCGGCCAGATGGACGAGCCGCCGGGCACCCGGCTGCGGGTCGCGCTCTCCGCGCTGACGATGGCGGAGTACTTCCGCGACGAGCAGAACCAGGACGTGCTGCTCTTCATCGACAACATCTTCCGGTTCACCCAGGCCGGCTCCGAGGTGTCCACGCTGCTGGGCCGCATGCCCTCCGCCGTGGGTTACCAGCCGACCCTCGCCGACGAGATGGGTGAGCTGCAGGAGCGGATCACCTCGACCCGTGGTCACTCGATCACCTCGATGCAGGCGATCTACGTGCCCGCCGACGACATCACCGACCCGGCGCCGCACACCACCTTCGCCCACCTCGACGCGACGACGGTGCTCTCCCGGCCGATCTCGGAGAAGGGCATCTACCCGGCCGTGGACCCGCTGGACTCCACCAGCCGGATCCTCGACCCGCAGTACGTGGGCCAGGACCACTACGCGATCGCCCAGACGGTGAAGCAGGTGCTGCAGCGCTACCAGGAGCTGCAGGACATCATCGCCATCCTCGGCATCGACGAGCTCTCCGAGGAGGACAAGGTCACGGTCAACCGGGCCCGTCGCGTCGAGCGGTTCCTCTCGCAGAACATGTTCGTCGCCGAGGCGTTCACCGGCCAGCCCGGCTCGTTCGTCCCGCTGGCGGAGACGCTGCAAGCGTTCAAGGCCATCACCGACGGCGAGTACGACCACGTGCCCGAGCAGGCGTTCTTCATGTGCGGTGGCCTCGAGGACCTCGAGCGCAACGCCGACAAGCTGAAGAAGTAGCAGGAGAAGGACCCCGTCCTCCCCACCCTTCGCACGCTCAGGGTGGGAACCGGGACGGGCCGTTCCAGTGCGTTGCGCCCGATGGCCGGGTCCCCTCGGGGGCCCGGCCATCGGGCGTTCTGCGTCCCGTCGTCCGGGTTTCGCCCATCACGTGACGAAAGACCTGGCGGGGAGCCGTTCAAGCGCGGGATGCTGCGTGCCGATCATCCAGGACGGGACGTCCGGAACGGCCGGGCGGCGTACGGGAGAAGACCGTGGACGCGACGACGGGGACCAGGTGGGACGGCGCCGACTGGAGTTGGCCGCCGTCGGCCGGCCTCCCGTACGCCGGCCACCAGCAGTACGCCACGGAGCGCTGGGCACCGGCGTCGACCGTGCGCCACCCGTGGGTGCGGGTCGGCCGCTGGACGCTGCTGTACCGCCGGGCCGCCTGAACCCGACTCCCACGCACCGGACCCGGGACGGGGCTCGGCGCGGGATCGCCCGCCGGTGCCGCGACACCCGGCCGTTAGAGTGACCCTGACCCGTCGCCGTGTCCTCCCCGGGCCGGCGACACCCGCACCGCCCGTCGGTGGACCCCGAGGAGTGTCGTGGCGACCCTGCAGGTCGAGTTGGTGGCCGTCGAGCGGCTGATCTGGTCCGGCGAGGCCAACATGGTCATCGCCCGCACCACGGAGGGTGAGCTCGGCGTCCTGCCCGGGCACGCGCCGCTGCTGGGCCAGCTCGCCGAGGGCGGCGTCGTGACGATCCGCACCTCCCAGGGCGAGGACCTCGTCGTCGCCGCCCACGGTGGCTTCCTGTCGGTCACCGACCGCGGCGTGTCGATCCTGGCCGAGACCGCGGAGATCTCCTCGGAGATCGACGTCGAGCGGGCCCGGGAGGCGCTGCGCCGCGCCCAGGACGCCGGTGACGACCCGGAGGCGGTGGCTGCCTCCCGCCGTGCCCAGTCCCGGCTGCGGGCCGCCGGACAGGACGCCTGAGCCCCACCTGGACCGTTCCCCGATGCGCCGGCAGTCAGGATGACCACCGCACTCGTCGTCCTGGCTGTCGCGCTCGTCGTCGGGCTCGTCGTCGCCTTCCTGCTGCGGCGGCGCTTCCTGCTCTCCGGCCTCGGGGCGGTCACCATGTGGCTGCGTCCGGCCGGCTCCACCCGCTGGTCGGTCGGGGTGGCCTGGTACGGCGGCGACGCGCTGCTCTGGTACCGCGCGCTGTCGCTCTCGCCGCGCCCGCAGCAACGGCTGTGCCGCGCGGAGTTCCAGGTCGAGGGACGGCGCCGGGCCACGCCCGAGGACGTCGCGCTGCCCCCGGACGTCGTCGTCCTGTCCTGCGCCACCGCCGCGGGGCCCCGCGAGCTGGCCATGGACCCGGCGACGGTGACCGGCTTCCTGTCCTGGGTGGAGTCCGCGCCGCCGGTGCGGTAGCCGCGCTCAGCCCTCGGTCGGCTCCTGCCGGGCCGCGGTCCGCTGGGCGTGCGCGCCGCTGTGCGCGCCGGGCTCCCACAGCACGTCACCACCGGGGTTGGCCACCCGGGCGAGGATGAACAGCAGATCCGAGAGCCGGTTCAGGTAGCGCGCGGTCTCGACGTTCGTGCGGTCGCCGTCGGCGGCCAGCAGGGTCCACACGCTGCGCTCGGCCCGCCGGACGACGACCCGCGCCTGGTGCAGCAGCGCGGCCAGCGGGGTGCCGCCGGGGAGGATGAAGCTGGTCAGCTTGGCCAGCGCCGCGTTGTGGGTGTCGCACGCCGCCTCGAGCCGCTCGGTGTAGGCGGCGGTGACGCGCAGCGGCGGGAACTGCGGGTCCGGGGTGATCGGCGTGGACAGGTCGGCGCCGACGTCGAACAGGTCGTTCTGCACGCTGCGCAGCAGGGCGGCGATCTCCGGCTCGGGAGAGCCGAGCGCCAGCGCGACGCCGAGCACGCTGTTGGCCTCGTCCACGTCGGCGTAGGCGGCCAGCCGGGGGTCGGTCTTGGCCACCCGGCTCATGTCGCCGAGGTGGGTCTGCCCGGCGTCACCGGTCTTCGTGTAGATGCGGGTCAGCCGGACGGTCATACCCCGAGCCTAGGAGGTCGGGGAGCGGCCGCGTGGCGTCGCCGTAGGGTGGTGCGGTGGAGTGCTTCGAGGTCACCGGCGGCACGGCCCTGACCGGACGGGTGCGGGTCACCGGCGCCAAGAACAGCGCCCTGAAGCTGATGGCCGCCGCGCTGCTGGCGGCGGGCCGGACCACCATCGAGGAGGTCCCCGACATCCTCGACGTGGCGATCATGAGCGAGGTGCTGCGCCGCCTCGGCTGCGACGTGAGCTACGAGCGCCACGAGCACGGCGGGGGCGGCCGGGTGGTGGTCGACGTCCCGGACGCGCCGGGCACGGAGACCGACTACGACCTGGTGCGCAAGATGCGCGCCTCGATCAGCGTGCTGGGCCCGCTGGTGGCGCGGTGCGGGTCGGCGCGGGTGGCGCTGCCCGGCGGTGACGCGATCGGGTCGCGCGGCCTGGACATGCACATCTCCGGGCTCGAGCGGCTCGGCGCGACGATCGAGAGCGAGCACGGCTTCCTCGTCGCCACGGCCCCGCGGCTGACCGGCACCTCCATCTGGCTGGACTTCCCGTCGGTGGGGGCGACGGAGAACCTGGTCATGGCCGCGGTGCTCGCCGACGGCACGACGGTCATCGACAACGCGGCACGCGAGCCCGAGATCGCCGACCTGTGCGCGATGCTCACCGCGATGGGCGCCACCATCGACGGAGCCGGCACCTCGACGATCACCGTCGAGGGGGTCACCGACCTCAAGCCGGTCACGTACACGACCGTGCCCGACCGGATCGTCGCGGGCACGTGGGCGATCGGCGCGGTGATGACCCGCGGGGACGTCGTCATCGAGCGGGGGGTGGCCGAGCACCTCACCGTGGCCCTGGACAAGCTCACCGACGCGGGCGCCCAGATCGAGGTGCTGCCCGAGGGCCTGCGCGTGGCCATGGCCGAGCGGCCGCGCGGGGTGGACGTCGTCACGCTGCCCTACCCGGGCTTCCCGACCGACCTGCAGCCGATGGCGGTCGCGCTGGCGGCGGTCTCCACCGGGACCGCGCTGATCACCGAGAACGTGTTCGAGGGCCGGTTCATGTTCGTCAACGAGCTGGTGCGCCTGGGCGCGTCGGTGCGCATCGACGGGCACCACGCCGTGGTCCGGGGGCGGGAGCGGCTGTCCAGCGCGCCGGTGCTGGCCACCGACATCCGCGCCGGCGCCGGGCTGGTGCTCGCCGGGCTGGTCTCCGACGGCGTCACCGAGGTGCAGGACGTGCACCACGTCGACCGCGGCTACCCCGACTTCGTCCAGCACCTGCGCGGCCTCGGGGCGGGGATCGAGCGGGTCACCCGCCCCGACTGAGAAGGGACTCTCGTGCCCTCGTGCTCAAGGACCGGGGAACGAGGTGGCCAGCGCTCGCGCCCGGTCGGCGTCCTCGGGGAAGACGAGGACCTCGACGCGGTGCGGTGCGGGGGTGCGGATCGTGGAGCGGATGCCCGCGTCGGACAGGACCGCCCGCAGCGCGAGGGCCGACTCGTGGCGGGACAGCGTGGCGACCCGCGTCAGGAGCCCGTCGTCGGCCGGCGGACGGCGGCGCTCGTCGGACCCGAAGGCCCAGCGCAGGAACAGCGCGAGCAGCGCCAGGACGGCGAAGGCGATGGTCGGCCCGACCAGGTAGTGCAGGTTGCTCCCCGCCCCGATCGGCATGGCGACCCCCTCCGCGTGCCCTGCGAGTGTGCCACCGGGAAGTCCGGCCGCGGGCCTGCTACTGACGAGTAGCGGCCCTTACACTCCGCTGGCATGCCCTTCCCTTCAACGCCGGAGGACCGGGACCGCCCCTGGGTCATGCGGACCTACGCGGGGCACTCCTCGCCGGCCGAGTCCAACGCCCTGTACCGGCGGAACCTGGCCAAGGGGCAGACCGGGCTGTCGGTCGCGTTCGACCTGCCCACGCAGACCGGCTACGACCCCGACGACGAGCTGTCGGTGGGGGAGGTCGGCAAGGTCGGCGTCCCGATCACGCACCTCGGCGACATGCGGGCGCTCTTCGACGGCATCCCGCTCGACGGGATGAACACGTCGATGACGATCAACGCCACGGCGATGTGGCTGCTGGCGCTCTACCAGGCCGTCGCGGAGGAGCAGGGGATCGACGTCTCGGCGCTGGCCGGCACGACGCAGAACGACATCATCAAGGAGTACCTGTCGCGGGGGACCTACGTCTTCCCGCCCGGGCCCTCGATGCGGCTGGTCACCGACGTCGTCGCCTACACCGTGACGGCGATGCCGACGTGGAACCCGACCAACATCTGCAGCTACCACCTGCAGGAGGCTGGCGCGACGCCGGTGCAGGAGATCGCCTACGCGCTGTCGACCGCGATCGCCGTCCTGGACTCGGTGCGCGACTCCGGCCAGGTGCCGCCGGAGCGCTTCGGCGAGGTCGTCGCGCGCATCTCCTTCTTCGTCAACGCGGGCGTCCGCTTCGTCGAGGAGATGTGCAAGATGCGGGCGTTCACCGAGCTCTGGGACGAGCTGACCCGGGAGCGCTACGGCGTCGAGGACCCGCGGCACCGCCGCTTCCGCTACGGCGTGCAGGTCAACTCGCTGGGCCTGACCGAGGCGCAGCCGGAGAACAACGTGCCGCGGATCGTGCTGGAGATGCTCGCGGTCACGCTGTCGCGGGACGCGCGCGCCCGGGCGGTCCAGCTGCCGGCGTGGAACGAGGCGCTCGGCCTGCCCCGCCCGTGGGACCAGCAGTGGTCGCTGCGGCTGCAGCAGGTGCTCGCCCACGAGACCGACCTGCTCGAGTACGACGACCTGTTCACCGGGTCGGTGGTGGTCGAGGCGAAGGTCGCCGAGCTGATGACGGGCGCCCGGGCGGAGATGGCCCGGGTGGCGGAGATGGGCGGGGCGGTGGCCGCGGTCGAGTCCGGTTACATGAAGGGGCAGCTGGTCGCGTCGCTGGCCGAGCGGCGGCGGCGGATC
Organism: Geodermatophilus sp. SYSU D00965; assembly: GCF_054050075.1. NCBI lineage: Bacteria > Bacillati > Actinomycetota > Actinomycetes > Geodermatophilales > Geodermatophilaceae > Geodermatophilus > Geodermatophilus sp. SYSU D00965. The sequence goes on from NZ_JBJGYQ010000007.1 coordinate 61,661, forward strand.
GAGAGCGGCGAGGACGTCGTCGTCGGCGTCAACCGGTTCGAGTCCACCGAGCCCAACCCGCTGCTGGCCGACCTCGACGCCGCCATCCAGGTGGTCGACCCGGCGGTGGAGGCGGCGGCCTGCGCGTCGGTGCAGCGGTGGCGCGCCGAGCGGGACCCGGAGCCGGTGCGCCGGGCGCTGGAGCGGCTGCGCGCGGCGGCCGGGACCGACGAGAACCTCGTGCCCGCGACCCTCGAGTGTGCCCGCGCCGGCGTGACGACGGGGGAGTGGGCGGGGGTGCTGCGCGAGGTGTTCGGCGAGTACCGGGCGCCCACCGGTGTCGCGGCGGCCCCCGGCGGAGCGGCGGACGCGACGCTGGCCGGCGTCCGGGAGCGGGTCCGCGCCACCGGGGAGGAGCTCGGCGGCCGGCTGCGGTTCCTCGTCGGCAAGCCGGGCCTGGACGGGCACTCCAACGGCGCCGAGCAGATCGCCGTCCGGGCCCGGGACGCCGGCTTCGAGGTCGTCTACCAGGGCATCCGGCTGACCCCCGCACAGATCGTCGCGGCCGCCGTCGAGGAGGACGTCGACGTCGTCGGCCTGTCGGTGCTGTCGGGCTCCCACCTGCAGGTGGTGCCGGCGGTGCTGCGCGGCCTGCGCGAGGCCGGGCTCGACGACGTCCCGGTGGTGGTCGGCGGGATCATCCCGGACAGCGACGCCCGCCGGCTGCGCGAGCAGGGCGTCGCCCGGGTCTTCACGCCCAAGGACGTCGGCCTCACCGAGATCATGGGCGAGGTCGTCGACGTCGTCCGCGAGGCGCACGGCCTCGACCAGCGGGCCCCCGCGAACGCCTGAGCGGAGTGCCACGGCGCGGAGGACGCGTCCCTCCCACTCCGCTCAGCGGGACGGCGGGCCGAAGCGGACGTCGTCCACGCCGGGGGAGAAGAGCACGCTGACCGGGGCACCGGCCATCCCGGGCAGCCCTGCGGCGGCCAGCGGGTCGCCGGTGACCCCCGTGAGCTCGGCCGACCGCAGCGGCCACGGCCGGTGCCTGACCGGCAGGTGCACCGTGCGGCCCGCCATCCGGGTGTGCAGGCCCCAGCGGGCGGTCAGCGAGGCCGCCAGCGGGTCGGGCTCGACCGGGGCGCCGATGCGCAGGCCGATCCGCAGCCGTCGGCCCACGGCGACCGCGTACCGGTCGCCGTCGCGCCGCACGCGGGTCCGTGACCAGACGTAGGGCAGCCCGGGCAGGGCCCGGGCCCCCAGCACGGCGAGCAGCCGCGCGGCGTCCATGCGCAGGAAGACCACGCCGCGGCGGCCGTGCTCGTCGACCGAGTAGAGCCGCACGTTGACCTCGTCGAACGAGCCGGCCCACGGCAGCGCCGGGCCGGCCGCGACCGCGGTCCGCGCGATCCGCAGCGCGACCACGCCGACGTGGGTCGTCCCGTCCAGGACGTCGGGCCGGGTGCCCGGCGGCAGCAGCGGCGCGGCCACGGCGGGGTCGAGCGGCCAGTGCAGGAACGCCACGTCCCGCCAGACCTGCCGCAGCAGCACCGGCCGGACGTCGTCCGGCGGCGGAGCCTGCTGCGGGGGCACGTCGCCTCAGCCCAGGCGGACGACGCCGCCCTCGGTCGCGCTGCGCCGGGCGGCGTCGAGCACGGTGGCGGTGGCGACGGCGTCCTGGGGGTCGACCGGCACCGGCCCCCGGCCGCGGACGGCGGCGGCGAAGGTCGGGTAGAAGGTGTCCCAGCGCCCGCGGTGGGTCGGCACCTGCTCGCCGTCGTCCCCCCGGCGCAGCCGCCCCCACCGCTCCTCCGGCTCGGCGCCCCAGCGCTCGCCGAGGGTCGCGGGGGTCTCCCCGGCCAGGAGGAGTGCCTCCTGGCCGTCCATCGGGCCGCCGACGACGTAGGCCCCCTCGGTGCCGGCGACCCGGAACCGGTCGCCGGGCGCGCCCTGGCTCCAGCTGCCCCACAGGTGGGAGCGGGCGCCGCCGGCGTGGGTCAGGGCGACGAAGACGTCGTCGTCCAGGCCGGTGTCGCGCAGCCGCCACTCGGCGTAGACGGAGGTGACCGGCCCGAGCAGCACCAGTGCCTGGTCGACCAGGTGGGCGCCGAAGTCCAGCAGCGTGCCGCCGCCGGCCGCGGGCGGGCCGGGCTCGGGGTCGAACCGCTCGAACCGCGACTCGAAGCGGGTCACCGTGCCCAGCCGCCCCTCGGCCACCAGCTCCCGGACGGTGAGGAAGTCGGAGTCCCAGCGGCGGTTCTGGTACGGCGCGAGCGGGAGCCGTCTCGCCGCGGCGAGGTCGACCGCGCGCCGGGCGGCCGCGGCGTCCAGCGCGAACGGCTTGTCGCAGACCACCGCGAGGTCCAGCCCCAGCGCCTGCTCGGTCAGCGGGGTGTGCGTGTCGGCCGGTGTCGAGATCGCGACCGCCTCGGCGCCGGCCCCGGCCAGCTCCTCCAGCGAGGCGAACGTCCGCAGGCCGGGGTGTTCGGCGGCCACCTGGGCCCGCCGCTCGGGGGACGTCGTCACCACGCCGAGGAGGTCGCACTCAGCGGCGGCGGCCAGCAGGGGCGCGTGGAAGTACCGGCCGCCGAAGCCGTACCCCACCAGTCCGAACCGCACGGGATCCATGCGGTGATCATGCCCTCCACCCGTCCCCGCCGAAGTTCCGAGACCGTCCGTACCGCTTCGGGCACACTTGGTCACCGACACCCGCTACGGTGCCGCGCGTGCAGAGCCCTCGCCCCGCCGTCGCCGACCCCGACCGGCTCGCCGCGCTGGCCAGTTACCGGCTCGGCGGGCACGCCGGCGACGCCGACCTCGACGCCGTTGTGGCCTACATGGCCCGCGCCCTGGATGCGCCCATCGCGGTGATCAACCTGGTCGGCCCCGACCTGCAGTGCTTCCCCGCCGAGATCGGCGTCGGCGCACCGTTCTCCCACGTCCCCGACGAGCTGTCGTTCTGCGCCTACGTGGTGGCGGCGCGCGAACCGCTGGAGGTGTCGGACGCGCTCGCCCACCCGGTCTTCGCCGACAACCCCGCGGTGGCCGCCGGCGCGATCCGCTCCTACCTCGGGGTCCCCCTCATCGACGAGGACGGCTTCGTCCTCGGCTCGCTGGGCGTCTTCGACGACGACGTCCGCACCTTCGGCGGGGACGACCTGGACACCCTCGAGATCCAGGTCCGTCTCGTGCGCAGCGTCCTCTCGCTGCGCCGCCAGGTCACGGCGCACCGCTGGGACGCCCGCCTGCTCGCCGCGCAGGGCCGGGTGCTGGAGGCGGTGGCCACCGGGGCACCGCTGGAGGACGTCCTCGACCTGCTCTCCGCCGCCGTCCGCGAGCTCTCGCCGGACGCCGACGCCGACCAGCAGCGGGCGCTGACCGAGACCGTCGACCGGCTGACCACGGTGGCGACCGACGCCGACGGCTGGCGCCGGGCGCTGACCCGCGTGGCGCGGCAGGACCCGCTGACCGGCCTGGCCAACCGCGCCCACCTCCTCGACGCCGGCCGGGCGGCGCTCACCCGTGGCGGTGCGGTCCTGTTCGTCGACGTCGACCGCTTCAAGGAGGTCAACGACCGGGGCGGTCACGCCGTGGGCGACCAGCTCCTGGTGCGGCTCGCCGACCGCCTGCGGGCGCACCTGGAGGAGGTGCCGGACGCGGTCGTGGGCCGCCTGGGCGGGGACGAGTTCGCCGCCGTCCTGCCCGGCCTGGACCGCGCGACGGCCGAGACGGTCGGCCGGCGGCTGGTCGCCGCGCTGGTGGACGAGGTCGTCGTCGGACGGCGCAGCGTGCAGGTCTCGGCGAGCATCGGGCTGGCCATGGCCGAGCCGGACACGCCGTTCGAGGTCGTCCTGCAGCAGGCCGACCTGGCGATGTACGGCGCCAAGGAGGGCGGCCGCGGGCGGCTCTCGAGCCGGGTACCGGAGGCCGAGGTCGGCTAGCGTCGGGCCATGACTGCAGAGGGTGCGCCCCGGGTCGTGCGCGACGGGGACGTCGTCACCATCACGATGTGCCGGCCGGCCCGGCGCAACGCCCTGTCCCGGGAGCACCTCGGCCAGCTGCTCGCCGCCGTGACCGAGGTGGGGGAGAGCGACGCGGCCGGCATCGTGCTCGCCGCCGAGGGGCCGGTGTTCAGCGCCGGCCACGACTTCGCCGACGTCGTGGGCCGGCCGGTGACCGAGGTGCGCAGCCTGCTGCAGCTGTGCACCGAGCTGATGCAGACCATCCAGGCTGTGCCGCAGGTGGTGCTCGCGCGGGTGCACGCGCTGGCCACCGCGGCCGGCTGCCAGCTGGTCGCCTCCTGCGACCTCGCCGTCGCCGCGGAGTCGGCCGGCTTCGCCGCCCCGGGCGGCAAGGGCGGCTGGTTCTGCCACACGCCGATGGTCGCGATCGCCCGCAACGTGGGCCGCAAGCGGGCGATGGAGCTGGCGCTCACCGGGGACGTCATCGACGCCGCCACCGCGCTGGACTGGGGCCTGGTCAACCGGGTGGTCCCGGACGCCGAGCTCGACGCGGCCGTGGCCGACCTGATGACGCGCGCCACCCGCGGCTCACGGGCGAGCAAGGCCTGGGGCAAGCAGACGATGTACGCCCAGCTCGACCGCCCCGAGCGGGACGCCTACGCGACCGCCGTCGAGGTCATGGCCTCGGCCAGCCAGCTGCCCGGCGCCGTCGAGGGGATGAGCTCCTTCCTGGAGAAGCGCCGGCCGGTCTGGCCCGACTGAGGAAGGACCCCGTCCTCCTCACCACTCGCAGGCTCGCGGCGAGCCTCTGGACGGGGCCGGCCGAGGCAGCAGGGCGGCGGGCGGGTGAGAGTGCCCACACCGGGGATGGTCTCGACGGCGGGACGCCTTGACGTCTGCGTGCGCAACGTGTGGGGCCTGACCCGGCGGCGCGCGCTCGACTTCGGGCGGGTGACGGCCGACGGCTGAGTGCGCACGCCGCGCCTCGTCGTCCCACCCCCCGAACTCCCCGGAAGGCACCCTCCCGTGCTCGCTCGTCTCCGCCGCGTCCCCTTCGCGGCGCAGGTCCTCCTCGGCCTCGTGCTCGGCATCGCCCTCGGCCTCGTCGCCCGCGACATCGGCCCCGTCGCCGACGGCACCCCGAACTGGCTGACCAGCACCCTCCAGACCATCGGCGACACCTTCGTGACGCTGCTCAAGGTCCTCGTCCCGCCCCTGATCGTCACCGCGGTGATCGTCAGCATCGCCAACCTCAAGCAGGTCTCCAACGCCGCCCGGCTGGCCGGCCAGACCCTGCTCTGGTTCGCCGTCACGGCGCTGATCGCCGTCTCCATCGGCATCGGCCTGGGCCTGCTCACCGAGCCCGGCCGCAACAGCTCCGTCGACGCCGCCGCCCAGACCGACCCCGGCACCACCGGCTCGTGGTGGGACTTCCTCAACGGCCTCGTGCCCGGCAACATCCTCGGCCTGCAGGCCGCCCCGCACGACGACGGGACGGTCGGGCTGTCGTTCAACGTGCTGCAGCTGATCGTGCTGGCCGTGGCGATCGGCGTGGCCGCGCTCAAGGTCGGCGAGCCCGCCGAGCCGTTCCTCGCGCTGACCCGCTCAGCCCTCGCGATCGTGCAGAAGGTGCTGTGGTGGGTCATCCTGCTCGCCCCGATCGGCACCGTCGGCCTGATCGGCAAGGCCGTGGCCACCTACGGCTGGGAGTCCCTCGGCTCGCTGGGCGTCTTCGCCGGCTCGGTCTACACCGGCCTGGCGCTCGTGCTGTTCGTCGTCTACCCGGTGCTGCTGCGGCTGCACGGCCTCTCGCCGCTGCGCTTCTTCGCCGGTGCCTGGCCGGCGATCCAGCTGGCCTTCGTCTCGCGCTCCTCGATCGGCACGCTGCCGGTGACCGAGCGGGTGGCCGAGCAGAACCTCGGGGTGCCGCGGTCCTACGCCTCCTTCGCCGTCCCGCTGGGCGCGACGACGAAGATGGACGGCTGCGCGGCGATCTACCCGGCCCTGGCCGCGATCTTCGTGGCCCAGTTCTTCGGCGTGGACCTGTCCATCACCGACTACCTGCTCATCGCCCTGGTGTCGGTCGTCGGCTCGGCCGCCACCGCCGGGGTCACCGGCGCGGTGGTCATGCTGACCCTGACCCTCTCCACGCTGGGCCTGCCGCTGGCCGGCGTCGGCCTGCTGCTGGCCATCGACCCGATCCTGGACATGGGCCGCACCGCGGTGAACGTCGCCGGTCAGGCCCTGGTCCCGACGATCGTCGCCAAGCGCGAGGGCATCCTCGACGTCGAGCGGTACCGGTCGACGTCGACGGTGGACCCGCTGCCCCGCGTCGACGAGCGGGCGGGTGTGGACGCCGACCTGCGCGAGCCCGCCACCGTCTGAGAGTCGGTTTCCGCGGAAACCGACGCGGTGGGCCCCGCGGAACCGTCGCGGCGGTCCTCGCGGAAACGGACGCCTGCGGCCCGGTCCCCTCCCTGCGAGAGGGCCGGGCCGTCGTCGTCCCTACTGCTGGTGCAGGTCGGCGCAGCCGGTCTCGTGCGGCAGCAGCGGGCGCAGGGTGAGCGCCCACCGGCCGCCGTCCTCCTCCGTCCACGGCGTCAGCGCGTTGGCCCCGGCGGCCGCCTCGAGGACGGCGGTGGCCTGGGCCCCGCGGGCGACCACGCAGGAGAGCCCCAGCCGCTCCTCCAGCGGCTCGCCGGGCAGCGCCGGCCCGGGCCAGGCCACCTCCGGCTGCACCAGCTCCGGCTCCGGGCCCGGCGTCCACGCCCGGACCACGGCGGCCATCGCGTCCGGTCGGTAGGACTCCGGCCCCGCGGCACCCAACGGACCCTCCGGGGAGGTGAGCACGTCGACCAGCCCCATCAGCTCGCCGCGCGTGGTGCGCTGCTCGGGGGTGAGGCCCCCGTCGTCGGGCAGCTCGAACAGCGCCTGCACCTCCCGCACGTAGGTGCCCTCCTCGGTGACGAGGGTGAACCGGGTCGCGGGGGCGTCGGCGACCGGCGGGCTGCCCAGGTCGCCGGTCCCGGTCACCCCGGCGGCGACGGCCCGGTCGACGACGGTCTGCACGTCGTCGGCGTCCAACTGCCACACGAGCAGGTTCGGCAGGGCGGGGGAGGGATAGATGGCGATCTGCGGTCCCTGGGCGACGACCCGGCCGTCGGAGTAGACGGTGACCAGCGGCAGGCGGCCGGCCAGCATCTCCGGCGTCACGAAACCGCCGACGTACTCCACCTGCAGCACCAGCCGGCCCGGGCCCTCGGCCGGCGACGTCGGCGCCGCGCCCACGCCGCCGGCGCGCTGGGCGCACGCGGACAGCAACAGGAGCAGCACCAGGGCGGCGGCGGGACGCAGGGCTCTCGTCACGGCGTCAGGATGCCCCCGGCGCGCGTCGCTGCCCGCCGTCCCGGGGCCGTCGTTAGCGGTTCGGTACCGTCGGACCCCGTGCGCCTGGTCATCGCCCGCTGCTCGGTCGACTACATCGGGCGGCTGACCGCCCACCTGCCGATGGCACCCCGCCTGCTGCTGGTCAAGGCGGACGGCTCGGTCTCCGTGCACGCCGACGACCGCGCCTACAAGCCGCTCAACTGGATGACCCCGCCCTGCTCGTTCAAGGAGGACCTGACCGACGGGTCGGGCACCTGGACGATCACCAACAAGGCCGGCGAGCAGCTGATCATCACCATCGAGTCGGTCGAGCACGACTCGTCGCACGAGCTCGGCGTCGACCCGGGGCTGCAGAAGGACGGCGTGGAGGCCGAGCTGCAGCGGCTGCTGGCCCTGCACGTGGAGACCTTCGGGGCGGGCTGGTCGCTGGTCCGCCGCGAGTACCCGACCGCCATCGGCCCGGTGGACCTCCTCTGCCGCGACGCCGCGGGAGGCACCGTCGCGGTGGAGGTCAAGCGGCGCGGGGAGATCGACGGCGTGGAGCAGCTGACCCGCTACCTGGAGCTGCTCAACCGCGACCCGCTGCTGGCACCGGTCCGCGGGGTGTTCGCCGCGCAGGAGATCAAGCCGCAGGCCCGGGTGCTGGCCGGCGACCGCGGCATCGACTGCGTGACGGTCGACTACGCCGTCCTCAAGGGCACCGACGACCCCTCCGAGCGCCTGTTCTAGCGGTTACCCATCGGTAGGCCGCCGTCCCGGAGGCCGCGCCCGAGTGGGAGACTCGCCCCGATTCCGGACGACGGTGCCCCCGGGGCGCCGGCTCTCGAGGGAGATGGCAGCGTGGCCAGGGAACTGAACGAGATCGGTGTCGTCGGGCTGGGCACGATGGGCGCCGGCATCGCGGAGGTGCTGGCCCGAGCGGGCCTGTCGGTGACCGCGGTGGACGTCGACGACGCGGCGGTCGCCCGCGGGCGCGAGCACCTGGCCCACTCCACCGGGCGCGCGGTGCAGCGCGGCAAGCTCGACGAGGCGGAGCGCGACGCGATCCTCGAGCGGATCCGGTTCACCACCTCGCTGGAGGACCTCGCTCAGGCCGAGCTCGTCGTCGAGGCCGTCCCCGAGCGGATGGAGCTCAAGCGCGAGATCTTCGCCGCGCTGGACGAGATCTGCCCGCCGGACACCATCCTCGCGACCAACACCTCGAGCCTGTCGGTCACCGAGATCTCGGTGGCCACCGGCCGGCCGAGCAAGGTCATCGGCATGCACTTCTTCAACCCGGCGCCGGTCATGAAGCTGGTCGAGGTGGTGCGCACCGTCGTCACCGAGCCGTCGGTGGTCGAGGACGTCGAGGCGCTGGCCACCCGACTGGGCAAGGTCGACGTCACCATCGGCGACAAGGCCGGGTTCATCGCCAACGCGCTGCTGTTCGGCTACCTCAACCACGCGGTCTCGATGTACGAGAACCGCTACGCCAGCCGCGAGGACATCGACGCGGCCATGCGGCTGGGCTGCGGCCTGCCGATGGGCCCGCTGGCGCTGATGGACCTCATCGGCATCGACACCGCCTACGAGATCCTCGACACGATGTACAAGCAGTCGCGCAACCGGCTGCACGCCCCGAGCCCGATCATCAAGCAGATGATGACCGCGGGGCTGCTGGGCAGGAAGACCGGCCGCGGCTTCTACACCTACGCCGACCGCGACTCCGCCCAGGTCGTCCCCGACGCGCTGACCCCGGCCGAGGGCGGGGCCGCCGAGGGCGCCCGGTCGGTGCACCGGGTCGGTGTCGTGGGCTCGGGCACGATGGCGACCGGCATCGTGGAGGTCGTGGCCAAGGCCGGCTACGAGGTCGTCTTCGTCGCCCGCACCCTGGACAAGGCCGAGGGGGTGCAGGCCGCGCTGGGCCGGTCGCTGGACAAGCAGGTGGTCCGCGGCCGGCTGGAGGAGACCGCCCGCGACGAGGCGCTGGGACGGGTCACCGCGAGCACATCGCTCGACGACCTCGCCGACGTCGACCTGGTCATCGAGGCCGTCGTCGAGCACCTCGGCGTCAAGCAGGCGCTGTTCGCCAACCTCGGCGAGATCTGCAAGCCCGGTGCCGTGCTGGCCACGACGACGTCGAGCCTGCCGGTGATCGAGTGCGCGCAGGCGAGCGGCCGCCCGGCCGACGTCGTGGGCCTGCACTTCTTCAACCCGGCCCCGGTCATGAAGCTGGTGGAGGTCGTCTCGACCATCGCGACCGCGCCGGACGTCGCGGCGACCGCCCACGCCGTCGCGCACGCGCTCGGCAAGCACCCGGTGTCCTGCACCGACCGCGCCGGGTTCATCGTCAACGCGCTGTTGTTCCCGTACCTCAACGACGCGGTGAAGATGCTGGAGGCGCACTACGCGACGGCCGACGACATCGACGCGGCGATGAAGGTCGGCTGCGGCTACCCGATGGGCCCCTTCGAGCTGCTCGACGTGGTCGGTCTCGACGTCGCCCTGGCCATCGAGCGGGAGCTCTACGTCGAGTTCCGCGAGCCCGGCTTCGCACCGGCGCCGCTGCTCGAGCACCTGGTCACCGCCGGGTACCTGGGCCGCAAGACCGGCCGCGGGTTCCGCGACCACGTCGCCCGCTGAACCGGTGCCCCGCAGGAGCGGACGCGGCGGGTCGCGGTCTCCCGGCCGCGACCCCGTCCACCGTTCCGACCCCGTCGAGGAGGCGGCGGACGGCGACTGGGTGGTGCGCTCGCTGACCGGCTCGGCGACCGGCAAGACCTACCGCTGCCCGGGCTGCGACCAGGAGATCCGTCCCGGCACGCCGCACCTGGTGACCTGGCCGGCCTACGCCCGCGACTCCGACCTCGACCCCTGGGACACCGAGTCGGCGGCCGACTGGCGCCGGCACTGGCACACCGCCTGCTGGCGGGCACGCGGCCGGCGGCGTTAGCCGGCCAGCACGGCTGTGACGACCACGTTGTCGGTGTAGCTCCGGCGGGAGCGGTCGAAGTCGCCGCCGCAGGTGACCAGCCGCAGCTCCGCCCGCGGCGTGGGCCCGTACACCGCCTCGGTCGGGAAGTCGGCCTTGGGGGAGCGGGTCACCCCGGTGACGGTGAAGCGCGCCGCCGTCCCGTCGGCGCGGTCGACGGCCACCTCGTCGCCGGGGCGCAGGTCGCGCAGCCGCCAGAAGACCGCCGGCCCGGTGCGCGAGTCCACGTGCCCGGCCATCACCGCCGGGCCGACGTCCCCGGGGGCCGGTGCGCCGGGGAACCAGCCGGCCCGGTCGAACGCGGCCGGGGGCACCAGGGCGCCGTCGGCGTCCACCGCGAGACGCACCAGGGCGGTGTCCACCCCGATCGCCGGGATGCGCAGGCGGACCGGCTCGGCCGCGGGGTCGGCGACCGCTGCGGCGACGACCGGGGCGGGCGGAGCGGGGGTAGGTCCCGCGGGGGAGAGCAGCGCGACCGCGCCGGCGACGAGCGCGGTGGCGGCCAGCAGCCGGCGGACGGCGGACAGCGCGCTCACCGGCGCCGCGCCCGCGGCCACAGCAGCACGCCCGCCACGACGAGGGCCCCGACGGCGAGCACGGCCAGGCCGGGCGAGGTGCCCGCCGTCCCGCCCGCGCCGGTCTCCACGCCACCGGTGGGGACGACGGCGGCGCCGGCGGCGTCGAGGACCGTCCGCACCTCCAGTCCACTCTCCGGGCGGTCGAGGACCAGCACCGTGTACACCGAGCCCGCCGCCAGGTCGGCAGGGACGGCGACCGGCGCACCGCCGGCGGCCACCTGCAGGGTCGTGGCACCGCCGGGCACGGGGACCGGAGCCCCCGCGGCGGCGAACGCCAGGCCCGTCGCCAGGGCGGTGCCGTCGGCGGTGGTGACGTCGACCGACGGCACGCTCTGCGCGGCGTCCACCACGCGGACGCGGGCGGAACCGGCCGGCGGGGCCGACAGGTCGTCGTCGAGGACGGTCAGCCGCAGGTCGGCGAAGCCGCCCACCGCGGCGACCGTGCGGGCGCCTCCGGCGGGCAGCTCCACCGTGGTGGACAGCACCGGCGGGGCGGCCGGGTCGCCGCCGGCGGTGCGGACGCTGACCGCGTAGGTCCCCGCGGGCAGCTCCCGGTGGTCGGAGAGGTCGCCGTAGCCGACGTCGATCACGGCGGTCCCGGCACCCGGCCGGCCCCGCGGGTCGACGGCGAGGTCGACCGCGGGCGTGTCCGGCGACAGGTGCGCCACCCGCAGCAGGCCGGTGTCCTCCGTCGCCGCGAGAGCGGCGCCCGGCGCGAGGCCGGCAGCGAGCACGGCGAGGAGCACGACCACCAGCAGGCGGGCAGCCGCGGTCGTCCGGCCGGTCCTCGACGGCGCGGGCCGCCGGGGACCCGGCCCCGCGCCGCTCAGCGCCGGCTGGGGGTGACCGGCTGGCTGCCGGTGTCGGCGCCGTCGGGCTTGACGGCGGGCTGCACCAGCGTCGGCGGGTCGGTCCGCGGCGTGTCCGCGGCGGTGCTGGCGGACGCGGCGGTGCTGCCGGACGGCACCGGCTGGATCAGCTGGGTCTGCTGCGGCGACGGGGAGCCGGACTGCCCGGAGGCCGGCTGCTGGGCCGGGCCCTGCTGACCGGGCGCCGGGGGCTGCGCGGCCGGGGGACGGGTCGGCTGGCGGGCCGCGGCCGCCTCCCCGCTGCCGGCGTGCGGGGGCTCACCCGGGCGGACCGCCGGCTGCGGGGCGGTGGTGGGCCGGACGGCGGGCTGCTGTCCGGTCAGCGGGCCGACGGCGGGCTGCTGCGCGGTCGGCGGGCCCACCGGCTCGGGAGCGGTGCTGCGCGGTGCCTGCGGCTGGGGCGGACCGGCCGGCGCCTGCGCCTGTGACGCACCGGTCTGGGGCGCGCCGGTCTGTGGCCCGCCGGTCTGGGGCGCGGGCTGGCGGGGACCGGGCTGCGGCCGGTCCTGCGCGGGGACCGGCGGCCGCTGGCCGGCGGGGGCCTCGGGCTTGCGGTCGCCGAGGTCGGGCAGCTTCTCCAGCACCCGGCGGGCCTCGACCAGCCGGCCGGTGAGTTCGTCGCGCACCGCGCGGATCGCCGCCGCGGCGGCCTCCGCCTCGCTGACCACCTGGGCGGCGTGCTTCTCGGCCGCGGCGATGCGCTGGCGGGCGGCCTCGGCGGAGGTGCGGTCGCGCTCCTCGTCGATCCGGGCGGCCTCCTGCCGGCGGGCTCGCTGGGCGATCTCGAAGTCCTCCTCGACCTTGGTCCGCCGCGCCTGCGACTCGGCGTCGAGCCGGGCCACCTTCTCCTGGGCCTTGCTGACCAGCTCGTCGGCGCGGATCTGGGCCTTGGTGGCGATCTGCTCGGCGTTGTGCCGGGCCTCGGCGATCATCCGCTCGACCTCGGCCTGGCCGGCGGCGTGCCGCTCGTGCATGGCCCGCTCCTCGGCGGCGGTCTGCTCCCGCACCGCCTGGGCGTCCTGCTCGGCGGCCCGCCGGATGTCGGCGGCCTCCTCCTCGGCCAGCCGCAGCATGTGCGAGATGCGCTCGCTCATGTTCTCGAACGTGGGCGGGCCCGCCGAGGCCGCCTTGCGCCGCAGCGCGTCGATCTCCCCGTGCAGGGCCGAGAGCTGGCCGGCGAGGTCGGCGGACCGGTTCATCGCGGCGTCGCGGTCGGCGAGCGCCACGCGGATGTCGGCCTCGAGCCGCTCGATCGTCTCGGCCACCTGGTGCCGGTCGTAGCCCCGCAGCACCACGTCGAACGAGTGCTGGGCCTCACGCATGGGCAGCAGGTCGCGGCGGGGATCGTCCATGCGTTCATCCTCGCAGAGTCGGGGGACCGGGGTCGGTCGGGCAGCGCTTCCCTGAAGCGTGCCAGTCCTGCCTGGGAACGCGCTACGTCCCCGGGGCGGGGCCCTGCGGGAGGTCCTCCCTCACACGCCGCGGAAACGGTTGATCGCGGTCAGGTGCCGCTCCCGCTTGGCGGCGTCCCGCACGCCGAGGCCCTCCTCGGGGGCGAGGGTGAGGACGCCGACCTTGCCCTGGTGCAGGTTGCGGTGGACGTCGCAGGCGGCCTGGCCGACCTCCTCCATCGGGTAGACCTTCGACAGCGTCGGGTGGATCAGCCCCCGGTCGATGAGCCGGTTGGCCTCCCAGGCCTCGCGGTAGTTGGCGAAGTGCGAGCCGATGACCCGCTTGAGGTTCATCCACAGGTAGCGGTTGTCGTACTGGTGCAGGTAGCCGCTGGTGGAGGCGCAGGTGACGACGGTGCCGCCCTTCTTGGCGACGTAGACCGACGCGCCGAAGGTCTCCCGGCCGGGGTGCTCGAAGACGATGTCGGGGTCGTCGCCCCCGGTCAGCTCGCGGATCCGCTTGCCGAACCGCTGCCACTCCTTCGGGTCCTGGGTGTCCTCGTCCTTCCAGAACCGGTAGCCCTCGGCGCAGCGGTCGATGACCAGCTCGGCGCCCATCGAGTGCACGATCGCGGCCTTCTCCGGGCTGGAGACGACGCAGACCGGGATCGCGCCGCCGTTGAGCGCCATCTGGGTGGCGTAGGAGCCCAGGCCGCCCGAGGCGCCCCAGATGAGGACGACGTCGCCCTGCTTCATGCCCGCGCCGTGGGAGGAGACCAGCTGCCGGTAGGCGGTGGAGTTGACCAGGCCGGGGGCCGCGGCCTCCTCCCAGGTCAGGTGGGCCGGCTTGGGCATCAGCTGGTTGCTCTTGACCAGGGCGAGCTCGGCCAGGCCGCCGAAGTTGGTCTCGAAGCCCCAGATCCGCTGCTGCGGGTCGAGCATCGTGTCGTCGTGGCCGGCCGGGTCCTCCAGCTCCACCGACAGGCAGTGGGCGACCACCTCGTCGCCCGGGGACCACTTGTGCACGCCCGGCCCGACCCGCAGGACGACGCCGGCCAGGTCCGAGCCCACCACGTGGTAGGGCAGGTCGTGCCGCTTGGCCAGGTCGTGCAGCCGGCCGTAGCGCTCGAGGAACCCGAAGGTGGAGACCGGCTCGAAGATCGACGTCCAGACGGTGTTGTAGTTCACCGACGAGGCCATCACCGCCACGAGCGCCTCACCCGGGCCCAGCTCCGGGGTCGGCACCTCCTCGACGTGCAGGGACTTGCGGGGGTCCTTCTCCCGGGCGGGCAGGCCCGCGAAGAGGTCCTGCTCGTCCTTGCGGACCAGCACCGCCCGGTAGGACTCCGGCACCGGCAGCCCGGCCAGGGCCTCGGGGTGGTCGGCGAGGATGGCGTCCCTGATCTCGATCACGTGCGTCTCCCGGGTCTTCGTCGGCTCGGAAACGGTGCGATGGCGCGAGACGTTACTGCCCGGTAGCCACGGCGGCAGCCCAATGGCCGGACGGGTTCAGTGACCGCCCGCGGCGGGCTGGACGAGCTCGACGAGGACCCCGCCGGCGTCCTTGGGGTGCACGAAGTTGACCCGGCTGTCGGCCGTCCCGCGCTTGGGGGTGTCGTAGAGCAGTCGCAGGCCGCGCTCGCGCAGCGTCGCGCTGACGGCCTCGACGTCGTCCACCCGGAAGGCCAGCTGCTGCAGGCCGGGGCCGGACCGGCCGATGAACTTGGCGATCGTCGACTCGGGGGTGAGCGGCGCCAGGAGCTGGATGCGGGTGTCGCCGCCCCCGACGGCCAGCATCGCCTCGCGCACGCCCTGCTCCTCGTTGACCTCCTCGTGCACCGACTGCACGCCGAAGGCCTGGGCGTAGAAGGCGATCGCCTCGTCGAGGTCCGGGACGGCGATCCCCACGTGGTCGATGGTGGTGAACAGCCCGGCGGGCAGGCCGGTGCGGTCGACGGCGGTCATTGACGGATCCTCCCGGACAGACGTCTGAGACGACAGTTCCATGTGACGGGAGTCACATGCTCTCCCGGCACGCTCTCCGGCGGTGCGCGCGGGCCTATCCTGGGCGGCAGCCCGAGGCCGCGGCACCCCGCGGCCAGCTCGAACCCCGGCCGCCCGCGGAGGCGGCCCGGCACTGGAGGCATCCATGACCCGATCGGTCATCGTCAGCGGCGCGCGGACCCCGATGGGCCGGCTGCTGGGCTCGCTCAAGGACTTCTCCGGGGCCGACCTCGGCGGGATCGCGATCAAGGCCGCCCTGGAGCGGGCCGGGATCTCCGGCGACCAGGTCGACTACGTGATCATGGGGCAGGTGCTGCAGGCCGGGGCGGGCCAGAACCCGGCCCGTCCCGCGGCGGTGGCCGGTGGCATCCCGATGTCGGTGCCGTCGTTCACGCTGAACAAGGTGTGCCTGTCCGGCATCGACGCGATCGCCCTGGCCGACCAGCTGATCCGGGCCGGCGAGTTCGACGTCGTCGTGGCCGGCGGCATGGAGTCGATGACCCAGGCCCCGCACCTGCTGGCCAACTCCCGCACCGGCGTCAAGTACGGCGACACCACGCTGATCGACTCGATGGCCCACGACGGCCTCTCCGACACCTTCGACCAGGTCGCCATGGGCGAGCTGACCGAGCAGGCCAATGCCCGCTACGGGCTGACCCGTGAGGAGCAGGACGCCTTCGCCGCGGCCAGCCACCAGAAGGCCACCGCCGCGGCCAAGAACGGCCTGTTCGACGACGAGATCACCCCGGTGCTCATCCCGCAGCGCAAGGGCGACCCGATCGAGTTCCGCGAGGACGAGGGCATCCGCCCCGACACCACCGCCGACAGCCTGGGCAGGCTCAAGCCGGCCTTCGCCAAGGACGGCACAATCACCGCCGGGTCGGCCTCGCAGATCTCCGACGGCGCCTGCGCGGTCGTGGTCATGTCCGCGGAGAAGGCCGCCGAGCTGGGCCTGACCCCGTTGGCCGAGATCGGCGCGCACGGCGTCGTCGCCGGCCCCGACGCCACGCTGCAGAGCCAGCCGTCGCGGGCGATCGCCAAGGCCTGCGCCCGCGAGGGCATCGACCCGGCCGACCTCGACCTGGTCGAGATCAACGAGGCCTTCGCCGCGGTCGGCATCGCCTCGACCCGCGAGCTGGGCATCGACCCCGAGAAGGTCAACGTCAACGGCGGCGCGATCGCCCTCGGCCACCCGATCGGCATGAGCGGTGCCCGCATCACCCTGCACCTGGCCCTCGAGCTCGGCCGCCGCGGCGGCGGCGTGGGCGCGGCCGCCCTGTGCGGCGGCGGCGGCCAGGGCGACGCGCTGATCCTGCGCGTGCCCGCCCGGGCGTGACGGACGCGCCCGAGACGACCCCCGTCCCACCGCCCGGCCCCGCCTCCCCCCAGGGGAGGCGGGGCCGGCGTGCTGTCGACGTGCCGGAGCTCGTGGCCGGGGCGCGGGACGGCGACGCCCGGTCGGTGGCGCGGCTGATCTCGCTGGTCGAGGACGGCGGCCCGCTGGTGCGCGAGGTCGCCGCAGCCCTGGCGCCGTACGGCGGCTCGGCCCAGGTGATCGGCCTGACCGGGCCGCCCGGGGTCGGCAAGTCGACGACGACGGCCGCGCTGGTCGCCGCCCACCGGCGGGCAGGCCAGCGGGTCGGGGTCCTCGCGGTCGACCCGTCGTCCCCCTTCTCCGGCGGCGCTCTGCTCGGCGACCGGGTCCGGATGCAGTCGCACGCGCAGGACGCAGGCGTCTACATCCGGTCCATGGCCACCCGTGGGCACCTGGGCGGGCTGGCGTGGGCCACCCCGCAGGCGCTGCGGGTGCTCGACGCCGCCGGGTGCGACGTCGTGCTGGTCGAGACCGTGGGGGTCGGGCAGTCGGAGCTCGACGTCGCCGCGCTGGCCGACACCACCCTGGTGCTCCTCGCCCCGGGCGCGGGGGACGCGGTCCAGGCGGCCAAGGCCGGGGTCCTCGAGGTCGCCGACGTGTTCGTCGTCAACAAGGCCGACCGGGACGGCGCCGAGCAGACGGAGCGGGACCTGCGGGCCGTCCTGGCCCTGAGCCGTGAGGACGCCGCCGGTGCGTGGCGGCCGCCGATCTGCCGGACCGTGGCCGTGCGGGAGTCCGACAACGGCGTCGACTCGCTGCTGGCGGCCGTCGAGGAGCACCGGACGTGGCTGGCGACCTCGGGCGAGGGCCACCGGCGTCGCGTCGGGCGGGCGGCGCGGGAGATCGAGGCGGTCGCGCTGACCGGCCTGCGGGAGCGGATGGCGGCGGTGCGCGGGTCGGCGGCCCTCGGCGTCCTGGCTGAGCGGGTGCTTGCGGGGGAGACCGATCCGTACCGGGCCGCGGACGAGCTGACCGCGCGGCTCTGACCTGCCGCGGGCACGATGGCGGGGTGAACGGGAAGCCGGACGCCGTCGTCGTCGGAGCAGGGCCGAACGGGCTGGCCGCCGCCCTCCGGCTGGCCGCCGCCGGCCTGCGGGTGCAGGTCGTGGAGCAGGCCCAGCGGCCCGGCGGTGGCATGCGCACCGAGGAGCTGATCAAGCCCGGCTACCGCCACGACGTCTGCTCGACGGTGCAGCCGATGGCCGCGGCGTCCCCGTTCTTCCGCGAGTTCGACCCGGTCAGCCGCGGTGTGCGGCTGCTGCACCCGGAGGTCTGCTTCGCCCACCCGCTCGACGGCGGTCGGGCCGCGCTGTCGTTCCGCTCGCTCGAGGAGACCTCCGCGCGGCTGGGGACCGAGGACGGCCGGTCCTACCGGGGGCTGATGGGCCCGCTCGTCGACCACGGCGACGACGTCATCGACTTCTTCCTCGCCAGCCAGCTGCGCCGGCTGCCCACGCACAGCGTCGGGGCGATCACCAAGTTCGGGCTCAACGCGCTGCCCAACATCCGGTGGCTGGCCCGCCGGTACTTCGACACCGACGAGGGGCAGGCGCTCATCGCCGGCGCCGCCGCGCACGGCATGCTGGACCTCTCCCGGCCGCTGACCGCGGGCCTGGGCATGGTGCTCGGCATGCTGGCCCACCACGTCGGCTGGCCGCTGATCGAGGGCGGGTCGCAGAGCCTGGCCGACGCGATGGTCACCGCGCTCGAGCAGCAGGGCGGCGAGGTGGTGACCGGCCACCTGGTCACCGACCTGCGGGAGTTCGCCGGCGTCCCGGCCGTGCTGCTGGACACCACGCCCGGCGCCTTCGTGGCGATGGCCGGCGACCGGGTGCACCCCGGCTACCGGAAGTGGGTGGCCCGGTACAAGCACGGGCCGGGGGTGTTCAAGGTCGACTGGATCCTGTCCGAGCCGGTGCCGTGGGCGAACCCCGACGTGCGGCGGGCCGGGACGATCCACATCGCCGGCACCCTCGCCGAGACGATGGCGGGGGAGGCCGCGCCGGCGGCCGGCCGGCCCAGCGAGCACCCCTACGTGCTCGCCGTCCAGCCGACCGTGGTGGACCCGACCCGCGCACCCGACGGCGGGCACGTGTTCTGGGCCTACGTGCACGTGCCGCACGGGTCCGACGTCGACATGACCGAGGCGATCGAGGCGCAGGTGGAGCGGTTCGCCCCCGGCTTCCGCGACACGATCGTCGACCGGGCCACGAAGGACGCCGTCCAGATGGAGGAGTGGAACCCCAACCACGTCGGCGGGGACATCTCCAACGGCGAGGCCTCGCTGCCGCAGATGCTGGCCCGGCCGGTGCCGCGGTGGAACACCTACAAGACGCCGATCCCGGGGACCTACCTGGCCTCGGCGGCGACCCCGCCCGGTCCCGCGGTGCACGGCATGTGCGGGGACAACGCCGCCCGGGTGGCGCTCAAGGAGGTCTTCGGCGTGCGGCACGTGCCGCCGCTGCGCCCCGCCCCGCCCGCCGTCTGACCCGGTCGGCGGCACTGACCGACGACTGGCGAGCGGTCGTGGTCGCCTGACAGGCGAAGCCACGACCGCTCGCCACTCGGCCGGGCCCTGTGGACGACGACAGCCGGGCGGCGGCGAGGCAGGCAGGCTGCCGGGGGGCCCAGGTCCCCACGCCGTCCCCGGTCACGACCGCTGCAGCAACGGCCGTGGCGCTCGCCGGTCGAGGGGACCTCGACGACGCCGTCGCCGTCGTGGACCGCTTCGTGGCCTCCCGCGTGGTCGACCTGTCGGCGATCCGGGCGGTGGCCGCTGAGGCCACCGGACGCGGCTGCCGCCCGGCTCAACCGGCTCACCGCCGCAGGCTGGCGGGTCGTCTTCGTGACGGCGGAGGACCTGCGCCGGCCCGGGCAGTTGGTCGCCCGGATCACCGCCGCGTTGGCCGGATGACGCCCAGTGGCGAGTCGTCGTGGCTCCACCCAGCGGGTGGGGACGACTGCTCGCCACTCGGGAGCTGCCGTGGGCGGGCCGGTAGCGTCGCGGGCATGGTCCGACCGCTGGGGTTGCCCTTCGATCCCATCGAGCGCGCCGGGGAGACGTGGGAGCAGCGCTTCGGCCCGGCCGCGACGATGCGCGCCGCCACGTCGGTGTTCCGGGTGCAGCAGATCCTGCTCGCCCGCTTCGACGAGGCGCTGCGGCCGCACGGGCTGACCTTCGCGCGCTACGAGGTGCTGGTGCTGCTCACCTTCAGCCGCACCGGAGAGCTCCCTCTCAAGGTGATCGGCAGCCGGCTGATGGTCCACCCGACCAGCGTCACGAACGCGATCGACCGGCTGGTGTCGGCCGGCTACGTCGACCGCCGTCCCAACCCCGCCGACGGTCGCGGCGTGCTGGCCGGCATCACCGACCGCGGCCGGGCCGTCGTGGACGAGGCCACGGCTGCGCTCACCGCCCTCGACTTCGGGCTCGGCGACCTGCCCGAGGCCGAGCTCGACACGCTGTTCGACATCCTCAAGCGGGTCCGGCTCGGCGCCGGCGACGTCGCGGACGTCGAACCCGCCGTCCCCTGAGGCCGGGGGCCGACACCCCGCGCAGGTCGGTGGGATGATCGAGGTCATGCAGCCTTCCCGCCCCGGACGTCCCGACCCCCGCGCGCAGGCGCAGCAGGCGCAGTTGGCCGCCTCCCTCGCCGGCGCGGTCGACCTCGCCGCGGTCAAGGCCCGCTCCGAGGCAGCGGCCCGCGCGCAGGCCGCTCCGCCGCCGAGCGCCGCCGCCCCGGCTGGAGCCCCCGGCGCGGCCGTCGTCGACGTCACCGAGGCGACGTTCCAGGCCGAGGTGCTCGACCGCTCCTTCCAGGTCCCGGTCGTGCTGGACCTGTGGGCCGAGTGGTGCGGGCCGTGCAAGCAGCTCTCACCGGTGCTCGAGCGGCTGGCCGCCGAGGGGGGCGGGTCGTGGGTGCTGGCCAAGGTCGACGTGGACGCCAACCCCGCGCTGGCCCAGGGCCTGCGGGTGCAGGGCATCCCCGCGGTCAAGGCCGTCTGGCAGGGCCAGCTGGTGGCGGAGTTCACCGGCGCCATCCCCGAGGAGCAGGCCCGGGAGTTCGTCACCGAGCTGGTCCGCGCGACCACCGGCGGCGCCGTCCCGGGCGCCGGTCCGGAGGGCGCGGAGGCGGACGACCCGCGGCTGGACGCCGCCGAGGCCGCCCTCGAGCGCGGCGACCTGGCCGCCGCCGAAGCCGCCTACCAGGCGATCGTCGACGCCGAGCCCGACCACCCGGTCGCGGGCCTCGCGCTGCGTCAGGTGCAGCTGTTCCGCCGCGCCGACGAGGCCGGGCCCGACGCGCTGGCCGCCGCCGACGCCGCGCCCGACGACGTCACCGCGCAGACCCGCGCCGCCGACTTCCTGCTCGGCACCGGCGACGTCGAGGGCGCCTTCGGCCGGCTGCTCGACGTCGTCCGCCGGACCGCCGGCGAGGACCGGGACCAGGCGCGCAAGCACCTGGTGGAGCTCTTCGGCATCGTCGGCGACCAGGACCCCCGCGTCGCCGACGCCCGCCGGCAACTCACCCTCGCTCTGTACTAGCAGGACCCCCCGTGCCCCCACCGCGGGACGCTGCACGGGGGCCGAGGGACCCGGGCCTCACACCCCGACGTCGCAGGCCCGGGCGCCCTCGATGAACCCGTTCCGGAACAGGTCGACCAGCTGGAAACCGGAGACGTCGAGGTCGCCCAGGACCTGCGGGTCGTTGCCGTACTCGAGCAGGAACTGCACGCTCTCGTCGAGGTCGCCCGGGGAGATGACGACGTCGGTCAGCTCGCCGTTGTAGACCTGCGCGCTGTACCAGCCGGCCAGGCAGACCGCCGACCGCAGCGCCTCCTCGCCCTCCGCCGGCAGCCCCAGCTGGTCGCGGGCGGCCAGGCCGTAGGGGATCGCCACGGCCGTGGGGACGGCGTAGTCGCCCAGCTCCTCGTAGGCCGGCCCGGTGAGGTCCTGCTCGTCGTAGCCGACCACCCCGCCGTCGGTGCCCGCGTTCCCGGGTGGGCAGTACACGAGGTCGACGTCGGCGGCGGCGCAGGAGGGCGCCGAGCCGTCGAAGGCCTGCAGCTCGGGGGCGGTGAACTGCTCGTCGAACACCTCGGTGGCGGCACGCTCCCAGAACTCCGGCAGCGAGCTCTCCAGGATCGAGACGATGGTGGGGTAGGGCGCGTTGCCGCCCGAGGCGAAGTCCTGGTCGCTGGTGAACTCGCCCTGCGTGAACACGCGGTCGGGGCCGAACCGGTCGCGGCAGGCGGTCGGCCCGTCGTCGAACCCCTCCTGGAAGGCCGCCACCCGGTCGAAGTATGAGCCGTGCGCCTGCTCCTCACCCTGGCCGGTCCCGACCGGGTCGCGCAGCAGCAGGTAGCCGCGCAGCAGCTCGTCGAGCTCGGGCGCCCGGATCCGGGAGTGCGCGGCCTCGCCCCCGGCCACCCACGCGGTCCAGGCGCCGGCGAAGCAGTCGGCCTGCGTCTCGGTCGCGATGGACGCCCGGGGGTACCCCACCCGCGCCTGGACGGCGTGCCCGAACTCGTGGGCCATCACCAGGGCGGGGATGAAGCGCCCGTAGCCGTCGGCGAGCTCGCCCAGGAAGGAGCGGTCGTAGGTGATCGAGTCCGAGTTGGGGGTGTTCGGCGCCTGGCAGTAGAAGGCGTTGTCCTCGACCTCGCGCGGGTCCGCGCCGCAGCCGACGCCCTGCGGGTACGCCGCCGGGTCGACGTCGTCGGGGTCGACGCTGAAGTAGCCCCCGGTCAGGGGCTCGAACCGGGTGCCGAACACGTCGGGGAACTGGTCGGCCCAGAAGTCCTCGAGGTCGGCGAGGGCGTTGCGCGCCAGCAGGTCGATCGGCCCGTCTGTGGCGCCGACGACGCTCACCTCGCCCGGGTCGACGTCGTCCGGCAGGGGCTGGGCCGCGGACGGCCGGCCCAGCACCACCACCGAGCAGCCGGACAGGACGAGGAGCGCAGCCACGGCGAGCAGGGCCAGGGCCGCCCGGGGCGATCGGAGGACAGGCATGGTCCCGGCATCGTCCCATCGCGGCGGCCCCAGCGCAGGGCTCCTGCCGGCGGAGGCAGCGGGTCGGACGCCGCGGTCGCGGGCGGCGCCGCACGGCAGCTCCCCGCGCTCGCGGGGCGCGGGGAGCTGCGGCGGACCGCCCGTCAGCCCTCGTGCAGGAACCAGACGGTGCCCAGCGGCGGGGCCGACACCGTCGCCGAGTACGGCTGGCCGTGCCACGGGTCCTCGACCGCCTCGACGCCGCCCATGTTGCCGGTGCCCGAGCCGCCGTAGCCCTCGGCGTCGGTGTTGACCACCTCGCGCCAGTACCCGGGGCGGGGCAGCCCGATCCGGTACCCGTGGTGCGGGACGCCGGAGAAGTTCACCACGCAGGCCAGGGCCTGGCCGGTGCCGCTGCCGGCGTCCGGGCTGCCGAAGCGCAGGAAGGACAGCACGTTGTTCGCCGAGTCGTTGGCGTCGATCCACTGGAAACCGGCGGGGTCGACGTCCTGGGACCACAGCGCCGGCAGCTCCCGGTACCGCGCGTTGAGGTCGGTGACCAGCGACAGCACGCCGCGGTGGGCGGGGTCGTCGAGGTGCCACCAGTCCAGCGAGCGGCTCTCGGCCCACTCGGAGTCCTGCGCGAACTCCGAGCCCATGAACAGCAGCTGCTTGCCCGGGTGGGCCCACATGTAGGCCAGGTAGGCACGCAGGTTCGCCAGCTGCTGCCACCGGTCGCCGGGCATCTTCCGCAGCAGCGAGCCCTTGCCGTACACGACCTCGTCGTGGCTGATCGGCAGCACGTAGTTCTCGGAGTAGGCGTAGATCATCGAGAACGTCAGCTGGCCGTGGTGGTAGCTGCGGTGCACCGGCTGCTTGGTCATGTAGGCCAGCGAGTCGTGCATCCAGCCCATGTTCCACTTGAACCCGAAGCCCAGGCCGCCGAGGTGGGTGGGCCGGGTGACGCCGGGCCAGGCGGTCGACTCCTCGGCGATGGTGACCACGCCGGGGACCTCCCGGTAGACCGTCGCGTTGGTCTCCTGCAGGAACGCGACCGCCTCCAGGTTCTCCCGGCCACCGTGCACGTTGGGCACCCACTCGGTGCGGGAGTAGTCCAGGTAGAGCATCGAGGCCACCGCGTCCACGCGCAGGCCGTCGACGTGGAACTCCTTGCACCAGAACAGGGCGTTGGCGACGAGGAAGTTGCGCACCTCGGAGCGGCCGAAGTCGAACACGTAGGTGCCCCAGTCCTGCTGCTCACCGCGCCGCGGGTCGCCGTGCTCGTACAGCGGCGTGCCGTCGAAGCGCGCCAGCGCCCAGTCGTCCTTGGGGAAGTGCGCCGGGACCCAGTCGACGATGACCCCGATGCCGGCCTGGTGGGCCCGGTCGACGAAGTAGCGGAAGTCGTCGGGGCTGCCGTACCGCGACGTGGGGGCGTAGTAGGAGGTCACCTGGTAGCCCCACGAGCCGCCGAAGGGGTGCTCGGCGACCGGCATGAGCTCGATGTGGGTGAAGCCGGCCGAGACCACGTAGTCGACGAGCTCGTCGGCGAGCTCCCGATAGGACAGGCCCTGCCGCCAGGAGCCGGCGTGCACCTCGTAGATGCTCATCGGCCGCTCGTGCCAGTTGGCCCGGGCCCGGTCGGCGAGCCACTCCTCGTCGTTCCACTCGTGCGTGGACTCGGTGACGACCGAGGCGTTCAGCGGCGGCACCTCGGTGGCGAAGGCCAGCGGGTCGGACTTGTGCCGCCAGACGCCGTCCCGGCCGAGCACGTGGTAGCGGTAGCGGGTGCCGACCGCGACGCCGGGGATGAAGATCTCCCACACCCCGGAGGAGCCCAGCGACCGCAGCGGGTAGGCGCGGGCCTCCCAGTAGTCGAAGTCCCCGGTGACCCGCACGCCCTGGGCGTTGGGCGCCCAGACCGCGAACGAGACGCCCTGCACCTGCCCGCGGGGGGTGTCGTAGCGGCGGACGTGCGCGCCGAGCACCTCCCACAGCCGCTCGTGCCGGCCCTCGCGGATGAGGTGCTGGTCGAGCTCGCCGACCGTGGGCAGCCAGCGGTAGGGGTCGTCGACGACGAAGGTGTTGCTGCCGCCCTCGCCGTCGGAGTAGGTGACGTCGATCCGGTAGTCCCCGGGCTGCTCGGGCAGGGTCGCCTCGAAGATGCCGCCGGGGTGGATCTGGTGGGCGTCGTAGCGGGCGCCGTCCTCGTCGACGACCTCGACCGACACGGCGTCGGGCCGCAACGTGCGGACCACCCACCCGCTCCCGGACGGGTGGGCGCCCAGCACGCTGTGCGGGGCGTAGGACCAGCCGTCCACGATGGCCCGCAGTTGCTCCTCGCTGACCTGCTGCACCGACGGCTGGCCGCCCTCGCCGATCGTGGTGCCCTCGGCGACCACGTCGGCCAGCGAGGCCTCGTCGCTGGTGACCTCGCCGGCGGGCGTGGAGGCCGGCGCGCCCGTCCCGTCGGGCACCGGACCGGGAACGACGCTGCCGGCCGCGCCCGTGCCCTGCGCGACCGCGGTGTCGCCGTCGTCCGGCACCTGCGGCGTGCTGGGCTCGTCGGGGGAGGGGCTGGGCGGTTCGGGCTGGGGAGCGGGCTCGCCGGTGGGGCTGCCCGGCTCGGCGATCGGCGCGGGCGCCACCACCGGTGTCGCGGTGCCGCCCTGCGCGGCCACGACGTCGGCCTGCGCCGCCTTCTTGCGCGGCGCCCGCTTGGTGGCCTTCTTCGCCGGGGCGGCCGCGCCGTCCTCGGTCGCGGCGGCGTCGCCGACCGCGGCCGCCGCGGTCTTCTTCGCCGCGGTCCTGGCCGCCGTCTTCTTGGCGGCCGGGGCCTTCTTCGCCGCGGGCGCCTTCTTGGCCGCCGCCCGCTTGCGGGCCGGCGCGTTCACCACGGGCCCGGCCTCGGCGGCCTCGGCCTGCGCGGTCTTCTCCTCGACGGCGGCCTGCAACTCGTCCTTGGTGGCGGGGGGCCGCGCGCCGGAGTCGATGGTCGGCTCGGTGGCGCCGGTCGCCAGGTCCTCGGTCGTCCCGTCAGGGGATGTCATCGCGTCGCCGTCCTCTTCGGTGCCGGTTGCGTCGGTGGTCGTGGCCCCTCTGCAGGGTCCCGCCGCGAGCCTGCGAGCGGTGGGGGGCAGAGGGGTCCTCTCGCTAGCCCGCGGCGGTGAGCCGGGACAGCGACTGCAGCGGGATCATCAGCCAGTGCGGGCGGTTGCGCGCCTCGTAGACGCACTCGTAGACGGCCTTGTCCGCCTCGAAGGCCCGCAGCAGAGGGGAGTCGCCGCAGGGGTCCAGGCCGCTCGCCGCCGAGTACCCGGCGCAGAACGCGCTGCGGTTGCGCTCTGCCCACTCCTGCGCGCGGTATGCGCGCTGGGGGTCGCCGGGTTGCTCGACGAGCATGTGACGTGCGGCGTAGTCGAAGCTGCGCAGCATCCCCGCGACGTCGCGCATCGGGCTGTCGAGCTCGCGGCGTGCCGCCAGCGGCCGGGCCGGCTCGCCCTCGAAGTCGAGGACGATCCACCCGGTGGCGGTGCGCAGCACCTGGCCCAGGTGCAGGTCGCCGTGCACCCGCTGCCGGACGACGGGCTCGACGGCGCCCGCGACGGCGGCGTACACCGCGCGCAGCCCCTCGGCGTGCTCGGCCAGCTGCGGGACGACGGCGATGGCCGCCTCCAGGCGCGCGGTCATCTGCTCGGCGACGGTGGCGAACCAGGCCGGATCGGCGGGCTCGGTCGGCAGCACCTTGGCCAGGTCGGCGTGCACCGAGGCGGTCGCCGCGCCGAGCCGCTCGCTGTCGGCGGCGAAGTCCCCGCCGACCTCGTCGGCGTGCAGGTCGCCCTCGGAGAACAGGTCGCGCACGCTGGCGGTGGCCAGCCGCCACCCGTCGCTGGCGTTGGGCACGAAGGTCTGCAGCATCGCGACCGTGGCCGGCTCGGCCGACGGGTCGGGGTCGTCGATCTCGATGTGCCCCAGCAGTGGCGCGATGTGCGGGTTCTGCGTCTTGCGCAGCGCGTCGTGGATCTCGACGTCCGGGTTGAGCCCGGGCTCCAGCCGGCGGAACAGCTTGAAGATCGCCTCCTGGCCGTAGACCAGCGACGTGTTGCTCTGCTCGGTGGAGAGGATGTCGCCGGGCAGGCCCTCGGGGATGTAGGCGACCCCCGCCGGGTGGAAGTGCATCGGCCCGATGGTCGAGGCGTTGACCAGGTGGATCAGCCACGGCGTGGTGGCCTCCCGGTCGCGCATGGCGTCGTAGGCGTAGTTCTCCCGGTCCTTGCCGGGTACCGCGCCGACGAACGCCGAGCTGAGCTCCTCGGCCGGGTGCTGCCGCCAGGACAGCGGGACCAGGTAGGTCTCGACAGCGCCGTCGGTGTAGGTGACCCGCACCCGGTGCACCGACAGCACCGGGTCGGCCTGGTCGAGGAGGAACCCCTCCTCGGAGACCTCGGCCCACTCCCGGCCCTTGCCGCCGAACCATCGCTGGTGCGGCATCCAGTCGCGGAGCAGGTCGGTCAGCGCGCTCATCGGGGTCCTCCGGGGCTCGGGGGCACGTCGTCGCCGGTGCGGGTGTCGCTGTCGCCGGGGATCTGCTCCGCGGCGGTGACCACGCCGCCGGCCAGCAGGTCCTCCGCCACGGTGCTCGAGGCGGTGCTCTCCCAGTCCTCCGCCTCCTCGGGCGCCGGCTCGACCGGCCGGGCCAGCTCGAACCAGTAGAAGCCGTGCCCGGCGAGGGTGAGCATGTAGGGCAGGACGCCGATCTGCGGGAACTCCACCCGGCCGGTGAGCTCCACGGGGGTGAAGCCCTCGAACTGGCGCAGGTCCAGCTCCACCGGCTGCGGGAAGCGGGACAGGTTGTTCACGCAGAGCACGATGTCGTCGCCGAACCGGCGGACGAACGACAGCACCGTCGGGTTGCGCGAGCCGACCTCCTCGTAGCTGCCGAGGCCGAAGGTCGGGTGCTCCTTGCGGACCCGGATCATCTGCCGGATCCAGTGCAGCATCGAGTTGGTGTTGCGCAGCTGGGACTCGACGTTGGTGACCTGGTAGCCGTACACCGGGTCCTGGTTGAGCGGCAGGTACATCCGCTGCGGATCGGCGGTGGAGAAGCCGCCGTTGCGGTCCGGCGTCCACTGCATCGGGGTGCGGACGCCGTCGCGGTCACCGAGCCAGATGTTGTCGCCCATGGCGATCTCGTCGCCGTAGTAGAGGACCGGCGAGCCCGGCAGGGACAGCAGCAGCGCGTTGAACAGCTCGAGGGTGTCCATGTCGTTGTCCAGCAGCGGCGCCAGCCGGCGGCGGATGCCGATGTTGGCCTTCATGCGGGGGTCCTTGGCGTACTCCGCCCACATGTAGTCGCGCTCCTCGTCGGTGACCATCTCGAGGGTCAGCTCGTCGTGGTTGCGCAGGAAGATGCCCCACTGGCAGTTCTCCGGGATGTCCGGCGTCTGGGCCATGATCTCCGAGATCGGGAAGCGCTGCTCCCGCCGGACCCCCATGAACAGGCGCGGCATGACCGGGAAGTGGAAGGCCATCTGGCACTCGTCGCCGTTCTCGCCGAAGTACTCGACGACGTCGGCGGGCCACTGGTTGGCCTCGCAGAGCAGCACCCGGTCGGGGTAGTCGACGTCGACCACCTTGCGGACCTGCTTGAGGAACTCGTGGGTCCTCGGCAGGTTCTCGCAGTTGGTGCCCTCCTCCTCGAACAGGTAGGGGACGGCGTCGAGCCGGAAGCCGTCGATGCCCAGGTCCAGCCAGAACCGCAGGGCGTCGACGATCGCCTCCTGCACCCGCGGGTTCTCGAAGTTGAGGTCGGGCTGGTGGGAGAAGAACCGGTGCCAGAAGTACTGCTTGCGGACCGGGTCGAAGGTCCAGTTGGAGCTCTCGGTGTCGACGAAGATGATCCGCGCGTCGGCGTAACCGGTGTCGTCGTCGGACCACACGTAGAAGTCGCCGTAGGGCCCGTCGGGGTCGCTGCGGCTGGCCTGGAACCAGGGGTGCTGGTCCGAGGTGTGGTTCATGACGAAGTCGATGATCACGCGGATGCCGCGGGCGTGGGCTGCGGCGAGGAACTCCTTGAAGTCCTCGATGTCGCCGAACTCGGGCAGGACGGCGGTGTAGTCGCTGACGTCGTACCCGCCGTCGCGCAGCGGCGAGGCGAAGAACGGGGGCAGCCACAGGCAGTCGACGCCGAGCCACTGCAGGTAGTCCAGCTTGTCCATCATGCCGCGCAGGTCGCCGACGCCGTCGGCGTTGCTGTCAGCGAAGCCGCGGACGAGCACCTCGTAGAAGACGGCGCGCTTGTACCACTCGGGGTCGGTGCCGGGTGCCGGCAGCGCCGACGTGGTGGCCTCGGGGCGCTCGTCGGGGAGGCCAGGGACGGGAACGGTCATCGCGGGGGATCGCCCTCGATCTCGTGCGTGGGTGGATGGGTCGCGGCCCGCCGGCAGGGGCCCGCCGCGAGCCGGCGAGTGGGTGAGGACCCCGTCCTACCCATCCTTCGCCGGCTCAGGCGGGGCCCGGGGCGGGGCCTCATCAGGACACCGGCGGCGGGACCTGCACGTGCCGGTGGTGGGTGATCGAGAAGACGTGCGCCGGCTCGCGGTGCGGGTCGAGCTCGACGTAGTTGAATTGGCCCCAGTCGTACGTGGCGCCGGTCAGCTCGTCGGTCACGGTGAACCGCTCGTGCCAGTCCAGGCCGAGGACCGGCAGGTCCAGGGCCGTCGTCCCGATCTGGGTGTTGTGGCTGTCCAGCGCCACGACCACCAGGACGGCGTCCTGCGAGCCGGGGTCGGTCTTGGTGAAGCAGATCAGGTTCGGGTTGTCGACGGCGTGGAACCGCAGCGTGCGCAGCTGCTGCAGGGCCGGGTGGGCGCGGCGGATCTCGTTGAGCCGGCGCAGGTAGGGCGCGAGGCTGCGCCCGGAGGCCTCGGCGCCGGCGTAGTCCCGGGGCCGGAGCACGTACTTCTCGCTGTCGAGGTACTCCTCGCTGCCCGGGCGGACGGCGACGTGCTCGAACAGCTCGTACCCGGAGTAGACACCCCAGGTCGGGCTCATCATCGCAGCCAGCACGGCGCGGATCTTGAACATCGGCGGGCCGCCGTACTGCAGCGACGCGTGCAGGATGTCCGGGGTGTTCACGAAGAAGTTCGGCCGCATGTAGTGGCAGTTGGCGGCCAGCTCGCGGCCGTAGTCCTCGATCTCCCCGCGCTCGGTGCGCCAGGTGAAGTACGTGTAGGACTGCGTGAACCCCAGCCGGGCCAGCTGGTGCATCATCGCCGGCCGGGTGAACGCCTCGGCCAGGAAGAGGACGTCGGGGTCGGTCTCCTTGATCGTCCAGATCAGCCAGTGCCAGAAGTTCAGCGGCTTGGTGTGCGGGTTGTCGACCCGGAAGACCCGCACGCCGGCGTCCATCCAGACGCGCACGACCCGCAGCACCTCGGCGTAGATGCCCTCGGGGTCGTTGTCGAAGTTGACCGGGTAGATGTCCTGGTACTTCTTCGGCGGGTTCTCCGCGTAGGCGATCGTGCCGTCGGGCTTGGTGGTGAACCACTCCGGGTGGCTGCGCACCCAGGGGTGGTCCGGTGCCGCCTGCAGCGCCAGGTCGAGGGCGACCTCCATGCCCAGCTCGCCGGTGCGCCGGACGAAGTCCCGGAAGTCGTCCATCGTGCCCAGCGCCGGGTGGACGGCGTCGTGCCCGCCCTCGGCGCTGCCGATGGCCCACGGGGAGCCGACGTCGTCCGGACCCACCTCGTTCGGGTTGCCGCCGGGGAACAGCGGGGTGTTCGGGCCCTTGCGGTTGACCGTGCCGATCGGGTGGATCGGCGGCAGGTAGACGACGTCGAAGCCCATCTCGGCGACCGCCGGCAGCCGGTCGGCGGCGGTGGCGAACGTGCCGTGGGTGGGCCGGTCCCCGACGACCGGGCCGGTGGAGCGGGGGAAGAACTCGTACCAGGAGCCGAACAGCGCCCGCTGCCGGTCCACCCACACCTCGTACCGGGGCCCCTGGGTGACCAGTTCCCGGACGGGGTGCTCGTACAGGTACTCCTGCACGGCCTGGGCCAGCGCCGGGCCGACCCGCGCGGGGACGTCGAGCGAGGTGTCCCGCAGCGCGGCCGTGGCGTCGGTCAGCCGCTGCTTCCACTCGCCGTCGGCCTCGGCGGTCACCCGCTCCAGCAGCCGGGCGCCCTCCTCGAGGTCGTTGGCGAGCTCCTCGGCTCCCTGGCCGGCGGCGATCTTCACCTCGACCGCGTGGTGCCAGGTGGCCAGCGGGTCGCTCCACGCCTCGACCCGGAACGACCACCGCCCCTCCCGGTCGGGGACGACGGTGGTGATCCAGCGGTCGGGCTCCGGCCCGAACCGGACCATCCGCTGCAGCGGCTGCGCGTCGCCGTCCGCGCCCGGTGGCGTCCAGACGACGTTGGCCGCGACGGCGTCGTGGCCCTCGCGGAAGACGGTGGCGGTGATCGGCAGGTGCTCACCGACCACGGCGCGGGCCGAGAAGGACCCGCACGACACGACGGGGGCGACATCGGTGATGCCGAGACGGAGGTCAGCGCGGCCAGTCATCCCGGCCACGCTATCGATCTCTGCGCGAGGGGGCACGTCGACCGCGGAGCGGCCCTCGGGCCCGGCTCGCCTGCGCCGGGTGGCCTCCCGGCGGCACCCGGTGTCGAGGGCGTGACCTGGTTAGTCTCGGGCGGTGCGCGCTCTCCGCCGGTTCACCGTCCGGGCCTCGCTCCCCGAGGAGCTGATGCCGCTCTCCCAGCTGGTGACCAACCTGCGCTGGTCCTGGCACCCCGAGACCCGCGACCTGTTCGAGGCCCTCGACCCGCACCTGTGGCAGACCTGCAAGGGGGACCCGGTCAAGGTCCTCGGCGAGGTCTCCGCCGAGCGGCTGGCCACGCTCGCCCGGGACCGCCGGTTCCTGCGCCGGCTCCAGGACGTCGTCGACGACCTGGAGGACTACCTGTCGGCGCCGCACTGGTACCAGACGCTGGGCGCCGGCGCCCCGGCCTCCATCGCCTACTTCTCCGCGGAGTTCGGCATCACCGAGGTGCTGCCGCAGTACTCCGGTGGCCTGGGGATCCTCGCCGGCGACCACCTCAAGGCCGCCTCCGACCTCGGGGTCCCGCTCATCGGCCTCGGCCTGCTGTACCGGGCCGGGTACTTCGAGCAGTCGCTGTCGCCCGACGGCTGGCAGCTGGAGCACTACCCGTCGCTGGACCCGCACGGCCTGCCGGTGAAGCTGCTGCGCCAGCCCGACGGGTCGGCGGTGGTCATCACCGTGCCGCTGCCCGAGGGGCGCACGCTGCACGCGCACGTCTGGCGGGCCCAGGTCGGCCGCGTCTCGCTGCTGCTGCTCGACAGCGACATCGAGGAGAACGCGCCGTCGGAGCGGGTGGTCACCGACCGCCTCTACGGCGGCGACGAGGACCACCGGCTGCGCCAGGAGATGCTGCTGGGCATCGGCGGGGTGCGGGCGCTGCGCGCCTACTGCCAGCTCACCGGCACCCCGGCGCCGGAGGTCTTCCACGCCAACGAGGGCCACGCCGGGTTCCAGGGTGTCGAGCGCATCCGCGAGCTCACCGAGTCGCACGGGCTGTCGTTCACCGAGGCGTTGCAGGCGGTGCGCGCCGGCACGGTGTTCACCACGCACACGCCCGTGCCGGCCGGGATCGACCGCTTCCCGCGGGCGCTGATCGAGCGCTACTTCGCCGGCTTCGGCGTCCCCCTGGACCAGCTGATCCCACTGGGCGCCGAGCAGGACCCGAGCAAGTTCAACATGGCGCACATGGGCCTGCGGCTGGGCCAGCGGGCCAACGGCGTCAGCCGGCTGCACGGGCACGTCAGCCGCTCGATGTTCCGCGACCTGTGGCCGGGCTTCGACGAGGACGACGTCCCGATCAGCTCGATCACCAACGGGGTGCACGCCCCGACCTGGACCGCGCGCGAGCTGGTCGAACTGGGCACGCAGACGAGCACCCAGGGCGACCCGGCCGAGGTCGAGGGGTCGGTGCACTTCGACGGCGTCGACCGCATCCCGGCCGGCGACCTGTGGAGCACCCGGCGGCTGCTGCGCGGCCGGCTGGTCGACGAGGTGCGCCGCCGGCTGCGGGCGACCGCGCTGTCCCGCGGCGCCGCGGAGTCGGAGGTGGGCTGGACCGACACCGCCTTCGACCCCGACGTCCTCACCATCGGCTTCGCCCGCCGGGTGCCCTCCTACAAGCGGCTCACGCTCATGCTCCGCGACCCGGAGCGGCTCAGGGCGCTGCTGCTCGACGAGCAGCGGCCGATCCAGCTGGTCATCGCCGGCAAGAGCCACCCGGCCGACGACGGCGGCAAGCAGCTGATCCAGCAGATGGTGAAGTTCGCCGACGACCCGGCCATCCGGCACCGGATCGCCTTCCTCCCCGGCTACGACATCGGCATGGCCCGCTACCTCTACTGGGGCTGCGACGTGTGGCTGAACAACCCGCTGCGCCCGCTGGAGGCCTGCGGCACCTCCGGCATGAAGGCCGCGCTCAACGGTGGCCTGAACCTCTCCATCCGCGACGGCTGGTGGGACGAGTGGTTCGACGGGCAGAACGGCTGGGCGATCCCCACCGCCGACGGCGTCGTCGACCACGACCGGCGCGACGAGATCGAGGCGCGGGCCATCTACGACCTGCTCAGCACGCAGGTGCTGCCGCGCTTCTACGAGACCGACCGCGACGGCGTCCCCACCCGCTGGGTCGAGATGGTGCGGCACACCCTCCGCGAGACCGGGCCCAAGGTGCTGGCGACCCGCATGGTGCGCGACTACGTGCAGCAGCTCTACGTGCCGGCGGCCGGCTCCGCCCGCGGGATGGCCGAGTCCGGCTACGGCGTGGCCCGCGAGCAGGCGAGCTGGCGGGCGCACGTGCAGGAGAACTGGGGCGCGGTGCGGGTCGCCCACGTCGAGGCGACCGGCGCCGGCGACACCCCGGAGATCGGGTCGACGCTGGCGCTGCGGGCGGAGGTGGAGCTGCCCGGCCTCACGCCCGCCGACGTGGAGGTGCAGGCGGCCTACGGCCGGGTCGACGACTCCGACGGGCTGCACGAGGTCACGACGCTGCCGATGAAGCACGAGACCACCGAGGGCACCCGGCACTGGTTCACCGCCACGCTGCCGCTGGAGCGCACCGGCGCCTTCGGCTACACGGTGCGGGTGCTGCCCGCCTCCGGTCACCTGGCCGACCCGGCCGAGCTCGGACTGGTCGCGACCGCCTGAGCGCGGACCCTGCAGGGGGCCGCGTCCGGGGGCGACTCCGGGCACAGCCGTCACGCCGGTCGCACCTGTCCCGGGGGCATCGTGCCCGTCCGGCGTGGCGGCGTTCCCGGTCCGCCCGCGCGTGCCTGAGGTCATTAGGCTTGCGCCATGCCCGACCGCTGTGAAGTCCTGCCCGGAGACTCCGTCGTCGCCCGACGGGGAGGCGGTCTGCTCTGGGTCGACGCACCGGGGGCACCGGCCCTCGTCGCCGCGCTGCACGCCTGCCTGGGGGTCTCCGGCCCCGGCGCCGAGCGGGTGCTCGGTGCGGTGGCGAGCCAGGTGGCCGCGCTGGGCGGCGGGTCGGCGTCCTTCGCCCTGGTCCTGGTCGACACCGCCGTCGGCGGCACCGGCACGGGTGTGGCGCTGTACTCCGGCAAGGGCCAGCCGGCCGTGGACGGCGTCCCCGTGTCGGGCTCCTCGGTCGACGGCTGCACCCTGGCCAGCGGCTTCCACCTCGGCTCCACCCTCTACGTCGGCCCCGGCCAGCCGGTCCCGTCGATGCCGCCGGGCGTGGCCTACGACCTCGTCGAGGGCACCGTGCCCGGCTCCGGCGCGATGCTGCAGCTGGCCGCGGTCGCCCACCCCTCGACGGCCGCCGTCCCGCAGTCGAGCCCCTCGATGTTCTCCGCCGGCTCCGACTCCGGGTTCGGCAGCAGCGCGCCCTCCGGCTCCTCCGCGTCCTCCGGCTTCGGTGCCACCGCCGCCCCCGCGCGGCAGGACGACGAGGGCGGCGAGGCGACCGCCTTCTGGAAGCCCGAGCCCGCCGCGGCGCCGATCCTGCGCTTCGACGACGGCCTGGTCGTGACCGTCGACGAGGACCTCGTCCTCGGCCGCCGGCCCGACAACCACGAGCTGGTGACCGCCGGGTCGGCCCGGCCGGTGCCGATCGCCGACACGCAGAACGTGCTCTCCTCCGCGCACGCCGCGATCCAGCGCAACGGCCGCGAGGTGTCGCTGGTCGACCTCGGCTCGCTCAACGGCACCCACGTCGCCGGCCCCGAGGCC
The DNA here is from genome assembly GCF_054050075.1 of Geodermatophilus sp. SYSU D00965. Classification (NCBI taxonomy): domain Bacteria; kingdom Bacillati; phylum Actinomycetota; class Actinomycetes; order Geodermatophilales; family Geodermatophilaceae; genus Geodermatophilus; species Geodermatophilus sp. SYSU D00965. Next base: position 96,461 of record NZ_JBJGYQ010000007.1, read on the forward strand.
ACCGAGTGGACCCAGCTGGAGCCCGGCGTCGCCCACCCGCTGTCCGACGGCGACCGCCTGCTCCTGGGCTGGACGGTCATCACCTTCGAGCAGCAGCCCGACTAGGACACGGCGGTCCTCCGGACCGCACCGCGGCCACGTGCCGTGCCCGGCCCGGCGTGGAGCCCCTGCCCGTGTCCGGTCGGGGACCCTGCGGGCCCGCGACCGGTCCACCCCGGCTGAGTGCCGTCCCCGAGCCTCGGATCCCCTGCGGAGCCGGGGCTCGGGTCGTGCTCGGCGCCCATTGCCGGCCTGGCTCGCGGAGTGCGGGCCCTGCAGGACCGGCACTGCGCGAGAAACGCCCACAACGGCGGGCCCCGCAACAGCGGACAGCGTCAGGGGCGGCGCAGCACCCGCAGCAGCCACACGGTGCGCGGCGGCATCTCCAGCGGTCCGGGGGCGACCACGGCCGGCCGCGGCGGCGCCCCGGTCGGGTACTCCGTCGAGACGACGAACTCGTAGCCGTCGGCCCACGGCGGGCCGGGCAGGTGCACGGTCACCGGGGCCGGGCCGGCGTGCAGTTGCACCAGGTAGGAGTCGTCCTGCACCGGCCGGCCGCGCTGGTCGCGGTGCCGGATGCCGCGGCCGTCGAGGTACATGCCGATCGTCTGCAGCCCGACGTCGAACCAGTCCGCGGTGCTCAGCTGGTGCCCGGCGGGGTGGAACCACGCGAGGTCGCGGGTGCCGCCGGTGCCCGGGATCTCGTGGCCCTCGAAGAACGCCTCCTGGCGCAGCACGGGGGAGGACCGCCGCAGCTCCACCAGCCGGGAGACGAACGCGAGCAGGTCCTCGTCGACGGACTTCCAGTCGATCCAGGAGACCTCGTTGTCCTGGCAGTAGGCGTTGTTGTTGCCCTCCTGCGTCCGGCCGATCTCGTCTCCGGCGGTCAGCATCGGCACGCCGGTCGACAGCAGCAGGGTGGTCAGGTGGTTGCGCACCTGCCGGGCCCGCAGCGCGGTGACCTCCGGGTCGTCGCTGGGGCCCTCCACGCCGCAGTTCCAGTTGCGGTTGTGGCTCTCGCCGTCCCGGTTGTCCTCGCCGTTGGCCTCGTTGCGCTTGCGCTGGTAGGTGACCAGGTCGGCGAGGGTGAAGCCGTCGTGCGCGGTGACGAAGTTGATGCTGGCGAAGGGTCGCCGCCCGTCGGAGCGGTACAGGTCCGAGGAGCCGGTCAGCCGGTAGGCGAGGTCGCGGACGCCGACGTGCGCCCCGGACCACACGTCCCGGACCGTGTCGCGGTACTTGCCGTTCCACTCGGTCCACAGCGGCGGGAAGTTGCCCACCTGGTAGCCGCCCTCGCCGACGTCCCACGGCTCGGCGATCAGCTTCACCTGGCTGACCACCGGGTCCTGGTGGACGACGTCGAAGAAGGCCGACAGCCGGTCGACGTCGTGCATCGAGCGGGCCAGCGCCGCGGCGAGGTCGAACCGGAAGCCGTCGACGTGCATCTCGGTGACCCAGTACCGCAGCGAGTCCATCAGCAGCGCCAGCACCGGGGGACGGCGGACGTCGAGGGTGTTGCCGCAGCCGGTGTAGTCCGTGTAGCGGGACGGGTCGCCGCCGTCGAGCCGGTAGTAGCCGCCGTTGTCGATGCCCTTGAACGACAGCGTGGGACCGGTGTGGTCGCCCTCGGCGGTGTGGTTGTAGACCACGTCGAGGATGACCTCGATGCCCGCGGCGTGCAGCGTCTTGACCATCGCCTTGAACTCGGTGACCTGCTGGCCGGCGGTGCCCGAGGAGCTGTAGGCCGCGTGCGGGGCGAAGTACCCGAGGGTGTTGTAGCCCCAGTAGTTGGTCAGGCCGCGGCGCAGCAGGTGCGGTTCGCTGACGAAGTGGTGCACCGGCAGCAGCTCGACCGCGGTGACCCCGAGGGCCTGCAGGTGCTCGGTGAACGCGGGGTGGGCCAGGCCCGCGTACGTGCCGCGCAGCGCGGGCGGCACCTGGGGGCAGCTCATGGTCGCGCCCTTGACGTGCACCTCGTAGATCACCGTGTCCGCCCACGGGGTGCCCGGCCGCCGGTCGCCGTCCCACGGGAACGGGTCGTGCACCACCACGCCGCGGGGCACGTGCGGAGCGGAGTCGTGGGGGTCGGGCAGGGCGGTGTCGAACGCGGCGTCGGTGTAGCCGAACAACGCCGGGTGCAGGGTCAGGTCGCCGTCCACGGCTCGGGCGTAGGGGTCCAGCAGCAGCTTGGCCGGGTTGTGGCGCAGCCCCGAGCCGGGGTCGTAGCCGCCGTGCACCCGGTAGCCGTAGCGCTGGCCCGGGCCGATCCCGGGCAGCCGCGCGTGCCACACCTGGTGGGTGGTCTCCTGCAGCCGGTGGCGGTGCTCGGCGCCCTCGTCGTCGAACAGGCACAGGTCGACCGCCTGCGCGCCGGCCGACCACAGCGCGAAGTTGGTGCCGGTCCCGTCCCAGGAGGCGCCCAGGGGGCTGGGGGAGCCGGGCCAGACCTCGAGTTCGTCCGGGCTGCTGCGCACGGGGTCGATCCTGACAGCACGCGGGCCGGTCGGGTGGCACGTCGGCGGGGTCGGGCGGGTTGGTTGGATGGAGGTGTGTCGAGCGAGCCGGTCGTCGAGATTCGCGGTGTGGACGTCGTCCGGGGGCAGACCCACCTGCTCCGCGGGGTCGACTGGACGGTGCACGAGGACGAGCGCTGGGTGGTGCTCGGTCCCAACGGCGCGGGCAAGACGACGCTCCTGCAGCTGGCCGCGGCGCACATGCACCCCACGCGCGGCACGGTCACGCTGCTGGGCGAGACGCTCGGTGCGGTCGACGTCTTCGAGCTGCGGCCGCGGATCGGGCTGACCAGCGCCGCGCTGGCCAACCGCATCGAGCCCTCCGAGCGGACCGGCGACGTGGTGCTCTCCGCCGGGTACGCGGTGGTCGGCCGCTGGCGGGAGCGCTACGACGTCCACGACCTGACCCGCGCGGCGATGCTGATGCAGCAGTGGGGCGTCACGCCGATGGCCCACCGGCCGTTCGGGACGCTGAGCGAGGGGGAGCGCAAGCGGGTGCAGATCGCCCGTGCGCTCATGCCCGACCCCGAGCTGCTGCTCCTCGACGAGCCCGGCGCCGGCCTCGACCTCGGTGGCCGCGAGGACCTGGTCAGCCGCCTGTCGGACCTGGCCCGCTACCTCTACGCCCCGGCGCAGGTGCTGGTCACCCACCACGTCGAGGAGATCCCGCCGGGCTACACCCACGCGCTGCTGCTGCGGGGCGGCCAGGTGGTGGCCCGCGGGCCGGTCGAGCAGGTGCTCACCCGGGAGGCGCTGTCGGAGACCTTCGGGCTGGCGCTGCAGGTCCAGCGGGCCGACGGCCGCTGGACCGCCCGCCGCGCCGCCTGATGAGGGTCCCCCTCCTGCCCGCCCCCCGCAGGGTCGGGGTGGCGGCCTGGAGGGGGCCGTGGAGCGGGCGCAGGGTGCTCGTCGCGGTGCTGCTCGCGGCGGGCTTGGCGGTGCAGCTGGCTCCGCTGGTGGCCTTCCCGACGGTCCTGAGCCAGGACGGCCCGGCGCACGTCGCGGGGGCCTGGGCGCTGGTGCACCGCGGGGACGACGGTGCCGTGGGCGCGGCGCTGCGGGAGCACTACCGGGTCGACCTCACCCCCGTGCCCAACATGGCCGCCACGCTGCTGCTGGCGGGCCTGCTGCAGGTCGTCGGGCCGGACGCCGCCGAGCGGCTGCTCGTGGCGGGGATCGTCGCCGGCCTGGTCGCGGCGCTGGCCTACGCCGTGCGCGGGGTGTCCCCGCGGGCCGGCTGGCTGGCGGTGGTGGCGCTGCTGTTCGGCAGCAGCCACCTGCTGGCCTACGGCTTCTACAACTTCACGCTCGGCGTCATCGGCGCGCTGCTCGTCCTGGGCGTCGCCCTCCGCCGGCGGTCCGGGTGGTCCCCGCGCGCGGTGGCGGCCCTCGCGGTCCTGTCCGTGCTGACCTGGAGCGCGCACCTGCTGCCGTGGGTCGTGGGCGTCGGCGGCGTCCTCCTGCTGGCGGTGGCCCGGGCCGGCGCGGACGTGCGCGGTGGGACGCCGGTGCTGCCCGCCGTCCGCCGGCACCTGGCCCCGGCCGGTCTCGCCGTCCTGCCCGGTGTGCTGCTCACCGCTGCCTACCTCGCCACGGGGGACGGACCGCCGGCCACGCCGGAGGGGGAGCCCTCCACGGAGCGGCTCGAGGCGCTGCTGGTGGGGGAGCGGCCGTTCCTGACCGGCTGGGGGGTCGACGGCGTCCCCGACCTCGCCCGCGCCGCCGCCCTGGCCGCGATGGTGGCGCTGCTCGTGCTCGCGGTGCTGGCGCTGCGCCGTCGGGCGCCCGACGAGACCGGCCGCGAGGCCGACCGCGCGGCCCTGGCGGTGCTGCTGGTCGGCGCGGTCCTCGCCGTCTGCCTGACGCCGGAACGGCTGGGCCCCGACTTCGGCTTCCTCGTCGGGCGGCTGGCCTGGTTCCCGCCGCTGCTGCTCGTCCTCTGGGCGGCGACGCGGCCACCCACCCGGGTGCTGGCCGCCGTCCTCGCCGCCGTGCTGGCGGTGTCGGCGTCGGCCGGCGCGCTGGCGCGGGTGCCGGCGCAGGCCGTGGCGGCCGACGAGGTGGCGGAGCTGCTGTCGGTGGCCGGGACCATCGAGCCCGGGTCCAGCCTCGTCGTCCTGCAGTACAGCCGCTCGGCGGCGGCCCCCGAACGGGGCACCCCCGACCCGCTGCGCCACGAGTCGAGCCGGCTGGCCGTGCGCAGCGGCTCGGTCGACGTGGGCCACTACGAGGCCGCCGAGGCGTACTTCCAGGTCGAGTTCCCGGCCGGCTCCTCGCTGCGCAGCCGGCTGGACCCCTCGCTGCACGGCCTGGAGCGCCTCCCGCCGGCCGTCGACCTCCCCGCCGTCCGCGGTGATCTGGACTACGTCGTGGTGCTGGGGCTGGACCGGGCCTCGGCCGAGGCCCGAGGATCGCAGCGGACCTGGGACGTCGAGGCCGAGCTCGCCGCCCACTACCGGCCCGTCGCGACCTCCTCGCCGACCGGGCTGGTGACGGTGTGGCGGGCCGGCGGCGACGGGTCCGGGACGGGTGCAGGTGGCGCCGGCTGAGCTGGTTTCTTTCCGCATCGGTTCCGGGTAGGGCGGGGCGGTCGCTGCCGGAGAGCTGGTGGGCGCGGCCCCGCGGGGGGCAGGGAACGAGGCGGAGGACGCGTGCGCGGACCACAGGCGGACACCGGACCACACACCGTCGTCGTGGGGGCAGGCCCGGCCGGCCTGACGGCCGCGCACGAGCTCACGAGCCGGGGCCTCCCGGTCACCGTGCTCGAGGCGGACACCGTCGTCGGGGGCATCAGCCGCACCGTGGAGCGGGACGGCTGGCGCTTCGACATCGGGGGGCACCGCTTCTTCACGAAGGTGCCGGCCGTCGAGCGGTGGTGGCACGAGATGCTCGACGACGACGAGTTCCTCTCCCGCCCCCGGCTGTCGCGGATCCACTACGCGGGGCGGCTGTTCGACTACCCGCTGCGGCCGCTCAACGCCCTGCGCGGCCTCGGCCCGGTGGAGGCGGTCCGCTGCCTGGCCTCCTACGTGGCGGCGCGGCTGCGGCCCCCGCGCGACCAGAGCCACTTCGAGGGCTGGGTCTCGGCGCGCTTCGGGCGGCGGCTCTACGGCATCTTCTTCAAGACCTACACCGAGAAGGTGTGGGGGATCCCGGCCACCGAGATCCAGGCCGACTGGGCCGCGCAGCGGATCAAGGACCTGGACCTGTGGCGGGCGGTGCTGCACGCGCTGCGGCCGACCTCCGGGCCAAGGATCACCACGCTCATCGACCGCTTCCAGTACCCCCGCACCGGCCCGGGCCTCATGTGGGAGCGGACGCTGGAGCGGGTGCGGGAGGCCGGCGGCCGGGTGCAGCTCGGCGCCCGCTGCACCACCGTCCACCGGGACGAGCGGGGCGTGGTGGCGGTCAGCACCCGCTCGGAGGCGCCCGGTCCGCACGCCGCGGAGCCCGACGAGCGGATCCCGGTCGACCACCTCATCTCCTCCATGCCGCTGCCCGAGCTGGTCCTCGCGATGGACCCGCCCGCGCCCCCGCACGTCCGGGAGGCCGCCGAGGGGCTGTCGCACCGCGACTTCCTCACCGTCGCCCTCGTCGTGCCCCAGGAGGCCGGCTTCCCCGACAACTGGATCTACATCCACTCCCCGGAGGTCCGTGTGGGGCGGATCCAGAACTTCGGCAGCTGGTCGCCGTTCCTCGTCAAGGACGGGCGGACCTGCCTCGGGCTGGAGTACTTCGTCGACGAGGGCGACGAGCTCTGGGACAGCGACGACGAGACGCTGGTCGCGCTGGGCACGCGGGAACTGGCCCAGCTCGGCCTGGTGGCTGCCGACCGGGTGGAGCGCGGGTTCGTGGTGCGGATGCCCAAGGCGTACCCGGTCTACGACGCGGGCTACGACGAGCGGGTCGAGGTCATCCGGGCGTGGCTGGCCGAGGCGGTGCCCAACGTGCACCCCGTGGGGCGCAACGGCATGCACAAGTACAACAACCAGGACCACTCGATGGTGACGGCGATGCTGACCGTCGAGAACATCGTCGACGGAGCCGCGCACGACGTGTGGGCGGTCAACGTCGAGGAGGACTACCACGAGGGTGGTGCGGCGTCGCAGTCCTCCGCCGGGCAGGGGAGCGTGTCGGCCGGGACCGGCCGGGCGGCTCCCGTCCTGCCCCGCCGCCGGCCGCGTGCCGCCTAGTCCGCCTTCCGCAGGGGCGTCGCCCGCCGCGCCACAGCAGGCCGCGCCGGGCGACCGGGGCGAGGTCCGCCCGGAGCCGCCGCGGGTGCGTCTCCGGCGGGGGGCGCGGTCCCGGGCGCCGGTGCTCCCGACGCTGCTGGCCGCCCTGGTGGCTGCCGCCGTCCTGGTCGGCGCCGGCGCCCGTTTCGTGGCCCCGTCGGACCTGTGGCTCGACGAGGCGCAGAGCGTCGCGATCGCGCGCCTGCCGCTCCCGGAGCTGTTCACCGCGCTGCGGGAGGACGGCTCGCCCCCGCTGTACTACCTGCTGCTGCACGGCTGGATCGCGCTGTTCGGCCAGGGTGCGGGCGCGGTCCGCAGCCTGTCGGCGCTCATCGGCCTGCTGACGCTGCCGCTCGCGTGGGTCGCCGCGCGGCGGATGGCCGGTCGGCGGGTGGCGGTCGCCCTGGTGGTGCTGCTGGCCACCTCGCCGTTCGTCATCCGCTACGCGGCGGAGACCCGCATGTACGCGCTGCTGGTGCTGCTCGCCGTGCTGGGCGGGCTCGCCGCGCACACCGTCGTCCGCCGGCCCGGGCCGTGGCCGGTGGTGGGGCTGGGGCTGGTCACCGGCGCCCTGCTGCTCACCCACGTCTGGGCGTTCCACCTGGTCGCCGCGACCGGGCTGCTGGCCCTGGCCGCGCTGCGCGCGCGGCCGCGCCCCGCGCTGCGGGTGCTGGCCGGCCTCGCCCTGGGCGGACTGCTGTACCTCCCGTGGCTGCCGACCCTGCTGTTCCAGCTGGCCCACACCGGCACGCCGTGGGCGCAGGCGCCGGGGCTGTCCGCCCTCCCGATCGCGCTGGAGGCCTGGCGCGGGGGCTTCGAGGTGCGTGCCCACGTCCTGGGGACGGCGATGGTGCTGCTCGCCGCGCTCGGGGCGCTCGCCGTCGGCACCGGCCGCGCGGGGAGCCCCACCGTGGTGCTGTCGCTGCGCCCCCGGCCGTCCCGCGCCGCGCTGCTGGTCCTGTCGCTCGGCACGCTGGTCATCGCCGGTCTGGTCAGCCGGGCCACCGGTACCGCCGTGCACGCCCGGTACACCAGCGTGGCGGTGGTGCCCTTCCTGGCGCTGGTCGCCCTCGGCCTGGCCGCCCTGCCGACCGCCCGCGCCCGGCTGGGTGGGCTGGTCCTGGTGGCCGCGCTCGGCCTGGCCACGGCACTGCCGCACCTGACCGACCCCCGGACCCAGGCCGGCCAGGTGGCCCGCGCCCTGGCCGACGCCCGGCCCGGCGACGTCGTCGTCTTCTGCCCCGACCAGCTCGGCCCGTCGGTGGCCCGCCTGGTGCCCCCGGAGCGGGGGCTGGACCTGGTCGTCTACCCGGACCTGCGCCCGGCCGACCGGGTCGACTGGACCGACTACGTCGACCGGGTGCGGGGGACCCCGTCGGCGACCGTCGCCGCGGAGGTGCTCGACCGCGCCGGGGGAGCGGGGATCTGGGTGGTCACCGGCCGGGGGTTCCGGGTGCCGTCCGCGCAGCGGTGCGGGGACCTGGTCGACGCCCTGGCCGCCGTCCGGGGGGAACCGGAGCGGCTGGTCTCACCCGACGTGTCGGTGCCGGAGAACATGCGGCTGCAGCACCTCGCGCCGGCACCGGGGGGCTGAGCGGGCGGCCCCTCCGACCCGCTGGCTAGGGTTCGGCGACGACGTCGTCCCAGCCCGCCGGAGGACCGCCATGGCAGCGCCGGAGTTCGTGACCCTGCAGGTGACCGAGGGGGTGGGCACCATCCGCCTCGACCGGCCGAAGATGAACGCGATCGACGAGCAGTTGCACCGGGAGGTGCGCGCCGCGGCCATGGAGGCGGGTGAGCGCGACGACGTCCGGGCGGTGGTGCTCTACGGCGGGGAGCGGGTCTTCGCCGCCGGCGCCGACATCAAGGCCATGGCGCGGCTGGACGGGGCCGGCATGACCGCCTGGGGCCGGGAGCTCACCAACTCCTTCACCGCGGTGCAGCACATCCCCAAGCCGGTCATCGCCGCCATCACCGGCTACGCCCTCGGCGGCGGGTACGAGCTGGCGCTGTGTGCTGACTTCCGGGTGATGGGGGCCGGTGCGAAGGTCGGCCAGCCGGAGATCCTGCTCGGCGTCATCCCCGGCGCGGGCGGGACGCAGCGGCTGGCCCGCCTGGTCGGGCCGGCCAAGGCCAAGGACCTGGTGTTCACCGGCCGGCACGTCGGCGCGGAGGAGGCCCTGGAGCTGGGGCTGGCCGACGCCGTCGTCCCCGACGAGGAGGTCTACGACACCGCGGTGGCGATGGCGCGCAAGTTCGCCGCCGGCCCGCCGCTGGCCCTCGCGGCGGCCAAGCGGGCCATCGAGGAGGGCCTGGACCGGCCGCTGGAGCAGGGGCTGGCCCTGGAGACCGAGCTGTTCGCCGGGCTGTTCGACACCGAGGACCAGAAGACCGGGATGCGCTCGTTCCTGGAGAACGGGCCGGGCAAGGCGACGTTCAGCGGTCGCTGACCGGCCCCGGGCGTTCCCCGGACCGTTCCCCGCCGTCGGCGTCGGCCACCCCGCGCGGACACCCTGGCTCTGGAACCATCCCGGCAGACCGTCCGCGGCGCCCCGCCGGGGTGCCGCGGTCCCGACCTGGAGGAGACACGTGCAGCGCAGCGCCCTGAGGAGACCCTCGCCCGTGCGGACGGCGGCGGCCGCGGCCGCCGCGGTCCTCGCACTGGCCGGATGCGGGGGTGGGGACGACGGCGCCGGCGGCGGGGGCGGCGGCACCGAGGCGGCCGCCGCCACCTCGCTGGCCGACTTCGGGGACCTCGACGCCCTCGTGGCGGCGGCCCAGGCCGAGGGCCAGCTCAACGTCATCGCGCTGCCGCCGGACTGGGCCAACTACGGGGAGGTGATCGCCGCCTTCGAGGACGAGTACGGCATCACCGTCAACAGCGCGCTGCCCGACGGCTCGAGCCAGGATGAGCTCAACGCGGTGACCAGCCAGCGGGGGCAGGACCGCGCCCCCGACGTCCTCGACCTGGGGACCGCCTTCGCCCGCCAGGCCCAGGCGCAGGACCTGCTCGCGCCCTACCAGGTGCAGACCTGGGACGAGATCCCCGAGGACCAGAAGGACCCCGAGGGCCACTGGTACAACGACTACGGCGGCTACGTCTCCATCGGCTGCAACGCCTCGGTCATCGACCAGTGCCCGACCAGCTTCGCCGAGCTGCTCGATCCGCGGTACGCCGGCCAGGTCGCGCTCAACGGCAACCCGACCCAGGCGGCGGCGGCCTTCGCCGGGGTCTGGGCGGCGTCCCTGGCCAACGGCGGCAGCCTCGACGACATCGGCCCGGGCATCGACTTCTTCCGGCAGGTGAAGGACGCCGGGAACTTCAACCCGGTGGAGATCACCCCGGCGACGATCCTCAGCGGCGAGACCCCGCTGTCCATCGACTGGGACTACAACAACGCCGCGCTGACCGACGACCTCGCCGACCAGGGCGCCGAGTGGCAGGTCGCCGTCCCCAGCGACGGTCTGTTCGGCGGCTACTACAGCCAGGCGATCAGCAAGTTCGCCCCGCACCCGGCCGCCGCGCGGCTGTGGCAGGAGTTCCTCTACAGCGACCAGGGGCAGAACCTCTGGCTGAACGGCGGCGCCCGGCCGGTGCGGCTGCCCACCATGCAGGAGGCGGGCACGGCCGACGCCGACGCGCTGGCGGCCCTGCCGCCGGTCGAGGGCACCGCGGACTTCCCGACCCGGGAGCAGGAGACCGCTGCTCAGCAGGTGGTCGCCGAGCGGTGGAACGCGGAGATCTCCGGCTGAGCACCACGACGAGCACCCCGGTCCGGGACGGCGACCCCGCGGTCGCCGCCCCGGACCGCGCGCGCGTGCGGGGCGGCGGACGGGCCCGGCTGCTGACCTGGCTCGGCGCGGTGCCCTTCTTCGTCTACGTCGCGGTCTTCCTCGTGCTGCCGATCGGCGTCCTCGCGGTGGAGGCGTTCCGGGTGACCGACCCGGTCACCTTCGAGGAGAGCTGGTCGGCGGCGAACCTCGGCGCGATCACCGAGGGCGCCTACCGGCGGGCCTACGTCGGCAGCCTGGAGCTGTCGGGGGTCACCGCCGTCCTGGGCGCCGTCCTCGGCCTGGCGCTGGCCGTCGCGGTGCTGCGCGCCCGTCGGGGCCGGCTGCTGCGCCGGCTGGTGCTCACCGCCTCGGGCGTGCTGGCCAACTTCGGCGGCATCCCGCTGGCCTTCGCCTTCATCGCCACCGTCGGCAACGCCGGCGTGGTCACAGCGCTGCTCACCGACACCCTCGGCTGGTCGGGCTTCTCGCTGTACTCGATGGCCGGGCTGGCGCTGGTCTACCTGTACTTCCTGGTGCCGCTCATGGTCCTGACGATCACCCCGGCGCTGGAGGCGCTGCGCCCGCAGTGGCGGGAGGCGGCCGACAACCTCGGCGCCAGCGGCTGGCAGTACTGGCGCTACGTCGGCGGCCCGGTGCTCGCCCCGCCGGTGATCGGGGCGACGATGCTGCTGTTCGCCTCGGCGTTCGCCGCCTACGCCACCGCCCGCGCGCTCGTGGGCAGCAGCATCCCGCTGGTCACCCTGCAGATCGCCGACGCGCTGTCGAGCAACGTCGTCGTCGGCTCGGAGAACCTCGGCAAGGCCCTGGCCCTGGGCATGGTCGTGCTCATCGGCCTGGTCATGGCCTTCTACGCCTGGGTGCAGCGGCGCACCCAGCGGTGGCTGTCGTGACGTCGCTGACGACGGCCGGCGTCGCCGGGGCCGGCGGGGTCGCGCCCGACGCGCCGGTCCGGGCCGGCCGGCGCGGGACGGGGGCGTGGCGCTGGGCCGTGCTCGCGCTCGCCGCCCTCTACTTCCTGGTGCCGATCGCGGCGTCGGTCTGGTTCACGATCCGCGACCGCGGCGCGGGCGGCCTGACGGCGGAGAACTACACGAGCATCCCGACGGCGGAGGGGTTCGGCGAGACCTTCGGGCGCTCGCTGGCCATCGCCGTCCTCACCGTGCTGCTGTCGCTGCTGCTGATGGTGCCGACGGTCGTCCTCGTCGAGCTGAGGCTGCCGAGACTGCGGACGACGGTGGAGCTGCTCACCCTGCTGCCGCTGGTGCTGCCGCCGATCGCGCTGGTCGTCGGGGTGCGCAGCGTGCTGGCCTGGGCGCCCGACCACTTCTTCGGCACCCCGCTGGCCGAGGCGTTCTTCGCCCTGCAGCGCCCCGCGCTGCCGTGGATCCTCGTCCTCGTCTACGTCGTCCTGGCGCTGCCGTTCGTCTACCGGGCGCTGGACGCCGGCCTGCGCGGCACCGACCTGCGCACCCTGACCGAGGCCGCGCGCAACCTCGGCGCCTCCTGGCCCCGGGTCCTGGTCTCGGTGGTGCTGCCGGTGCTGCGGACCTCGGTGCTCAACGCGTCGTTCCTGACCCTGGCCCTGGTGCTGGGGGAGTTCACCATCGCCCAGATCCTCGGCTTCCGGACCTTCCCCACGTGGATCCTGGAGATCTCCGGGTCGCGGCCGCAGCTGTCGGTCGCCGTCTCGGTGCTGTCGCTGGCGATCACCTGGGTGCTGCTGCTGCTGATCTCCGCGCTGGACCGCCGGCGGACGGGGAAGGAGTCCGCATGACCACCACTCGGTTGCCGGCGGCCCGGGTCGCCGCGGCCCCGGCCGACCTGCGCGAGCGCCCCGGGGTGGCCGTGCGCCTGGCGGGCGTGACCCGCCGCTACGGCTCGGTCGTGGCCCTCGACGGGCTCGACCTCGACATCGCCGGGGGCGAGCTGCTGGCGCTGCTCGGGCCGTCCGGCTGCGGCAAGACGACGGCGCTGCGGGCCATCGCCGGGTTCGAGCGCCCCGACGCCGGGCGGGTGCTGCTCGACGGGCGGGACGTCACCGACGTGCCGGCGAGCAAGCGGGACATGGGGATGGTGTTCCAGGCCTACAGCCTGTTCCCGAACCTGACCGTGGCCGACAACGTGGCGTTCGGGCTGCGCGTCCGCCGGCGGGGGAGGGCCGAGCAGCGCCGGCGCGCCGCGGAGCTGCTCGAGCTGGTCGGGCTGGCCGACCGCAGCGGCCACTACCCGCACCAGCTCTCCGGGGGCCAGCAGCAGCGGGTCGCGCTGGCCCGGGCGCTCGCCGTCGCCCCCCAGGTGCTGCTCCTCGACGAGCCGCTGTCGGCGCTGGACGCCCAGGTCCGCGTGCAGCTGCGCGAGGAGATCCGCCGGATCCAGCTCGAGCTGGGGATCACGACCGTCTTCGTCACGCACGACCAGGCCGAGGCGCTGTCGGTGGCCGACCGGGTCGGCGTGCTGCGCCGGGGCCGGCTGGAGCAGGTCGCCTCGCCCGACGAGCTCTACGAGCGCCCGGCGACCGCCTTCGTCGCCGAGTTCGTCGGCACCATGAACCGGCTGCCCGCGGAGCCGGCCGGGCGCGAGGTGGCGCTGCTCGGCGTCCGTCGTCCGGTCGCCGGGTCGCTGCCCCCGGCCGGTCCGGTGGTCGCCCTCGTGCGGCCCGAGTCGCTCGCGGTCACCGCCGACCCCGACGGCGTCGGCCGGGTGGTCACCCGGACCTTCTCGGGTGCGGTCACCCGGCTGGCGGTCGCGCTGCCCGGCGACGTCGAGGTGGCCGTGGACGTCGCCAGCGCCGACAGCGCCGACCTGCTGCCCGGCGCCGCGGTGACCGTCACCCCCGCGGAGCGGCCGGTCCTGGTCGTGCCCGCGGAGCCCGCACACGAGGCCCCCTGACCGACGTGACCGGGGTCACCCGGACCCGGCCGGGCCGCTCCGTTACCCGGCGGTAACCTCCACTATCGAGCAGGCGGGCGCCGACCCGCGACGCCGACCCCAGCGCGGAGGTACGTCTGACGATGGACATCGTCGTTCTGGTCAAGCAGGTCCCCGACTCCGGGAGCGAGCGCACCCTGGACGCGGCGGACAACACCGTCGCCCGGGGGAGCGCGGACAACGTCGTCAACGAGATCGACGAGTACGCCCTCGAGGAGGCCCTGCAGCTCAAGGAGGCCCACGGCGGTGAGGTCACGGTCCTGACCGTCGGGCCGGACTCGGCCGCCGACGCGATCCGCAAGGCGCTGTCGATGGGCGCGGACAAGGCCGTGCACGTCTCCGACGAGGCCATCCACGGCTCGTGCGCGGTGCAGACGTCGGCGGTGCTGGCCGCGGCGCTGTCCCAGCTGTCCTACGACATCGTGCTGTGCGGCGCGGAGTCGACCGACGGCCAGATGTCGGTGATGCCGGCGCTGCTGTCCGAGCGGCTGGGCATCCCGCAGCTGTCGGGCGCCCGCGCTCTCACCGTCGACGGCGGGGTGGCGAAGGTCGAGCGGCAGACCGACGGCGGCTACTGGGCGCTGGAGGCGCCGCTGCCGGCCATCGTGTCCACCTGGGACACCATCAACGAGCCGCGCTACCCCTCCTTCAAGGGGATCATGGCCGCGAAGAAGAAGCCGGTGGAGAAGAAGACGCTGGCCGACCTGGGGGTCGACCCCGGCACCGTCGGCCTGGCCACCGCGACCAGCCAGGTGCTCGACTTCGCCGGCCGGCCGCCGAAGGGCGCCGGGGTGAAGGTCACCGACGAGGGCGACGGCGCGCAGCAGCTGGTCGACTTCCTCGCCGGCCAGAAGATCGTCTGACCCGGACCGATTCGAAGGAGAGAGGCAATCCCCATGGCTGAGGTCCTGGTCCTCGTCGAGCTCAACCCCACCGGTGACGGCGTCCGCAAGACCACGCTGGAGGCGCTGACCGCCGCCCGCGCACTGGGTGAGCCCTCCGCGGTCGTCGTCGGCGCGCCCGGCTCCGCCTCCGCCGCGAAGGCGCAGCTGGCCGAGTACGGCGCGGCGAAGGTCTACGTCGCCGAGTCGCCGGAGGTCGACGAGTTCCTCGTCGCGCCCAAGGCCGAGGTGCTCGCGCAGCTGGTGACCTCGACGTCCCCGGCCGCGGTGGTCGTCCCCTCCTCGCAGGAGGGCAAGGAGGTCGCCGCCCGGGTCGCGGTCAAGACCGGCAGCGGCTTCCTCACCGACGTCACCGAGATCGCCGCCGACGGCACCGCGACCCAGGTCGCCTTCGCCGGCGCGACGATCGTGCACTCGCGCGTCACCACCGGGACGCCGATCTACACCGTCCGCGGCAACTCGGTCACCCCCGAGCCCGCCCCGGCCGCCGCGGCCGAGGAGCAGGTGACCGTGCAGCTCTCCGACGCGGCGAAGGCCACCCGGGTGGTCGACCGCGTGGTCGAGCAGAAGTCCTCACGGCCGGAGCTGACCGAGGCCTCGATCGTCGTCTCCGGCGGCCGCGGCGTGGCCTCGGCGGAGAACTTCTCCATCATCGAGGCGCTCGCCGACTCCCTCGGCGCGGCCGTCGGCGCCTCCCGCGCGGCGGTGGACTCCGGCTTCTACCCGCACACCTTCCAGGTCGGGCAGACCGGCAAGACCGTCTCGCCACAGCTCTACATCGCCGTCGGCATCTCCGGCGCGATCCAGCACCGGGCCGGCATGCAGACCTCGAAGACGATCGTCGCGGTCAACAAGGACCCCGAGGCCCCGATCTTCGAGCTGGCCGACTTCGGCGTCGTCGGCGACCTCAACACCGTCGTCCCGCAGGCCACCGAGCTGATCACCGCGCGCCGCGGCTGAGCGGTCGCAGGCCGCGATCGGGCGCCGCTCCCTCACCGGGGGCGGCGCCCGACGTGTGTCCGGGGTCCGGGAAGCCGTGGCCGCGGGTGACGGTTGGCGGAGAGGTGGACGTGGCGGAGAGCGGAGCGGGGCTGTTCGACCGTCGGCACCGGTTGCCGACGGCCGGGCTGCTCCTGCTGGTCACCCTCGTCGCGTTCGAGGCCATGGCCGTCGGGACGGCGATGCCGACGGTGGTCGCCGAGCTCGACGGGCTGGCCTGGTACGGCTGGCCGTTCACCGCCTACCTGGTGGCCTCGGTCGTCGGGATGGTGGTGGGCGGCGAGCTCGGCGACCGGCGCGGCCCCCGGACGGCGCTGGTCGCCGGCGTCGCCGTGTTCGGCGCCGGGCTGCTCGCCGCTGGCCTGGCCGGGACCATGGCGCTGCTGGTGGCCGCCCGCGTCGTGCAGGGTCTCGGCGGCGGGCTGATCGCGGTCTCGCTCTACGTCGTCGCGGGGCAGGCCTACGAGGCCGCACTGCGGCCCCGGCTGTTCGGCGCCATCTCCGCGGCCTGGGTGCTCCCGGCGCTGGTCGGTCCGCTGGTCGCCGGGCTGGTCACCACGCACGCCAGCTGGCGCTGGGTGTTCCTCGGCCTGCTGCCGCTGGTCGCGGTGAGCCTGCTGCTGGTGCTGCCGGCGCTGCGGGACCTCACCGCGCCGGGGGACGTAGCCGCGCCGGGGGACGTGGCCGCGCCGGCGGCGTCGGGCGCCCCGGGCGGGCGGGCCCGCACGGCCTGGGCGGCGCTGGCCGGGGTCGGGATCGGCGCCCTCCAGGTCGCCGGCCAGCGGCTGGACCTGGCCGCCGTGGCGCCGGCCGTCGGAGGGCTGGTCGCGCTCGCCCTCGGGCTGCGGCGGCTGCTGCCCGCCGGCGTCGTCCGCGCGCGGGCCGGGCTGCCGGCCGTCGTCGGCGCCCGCGGCCTGCTGGCCGGGGCGTTCTTCGGGATGGACGTGCTGCTGCCGCTCGCCCTCACCCAGCTGCACGGCTTCAGCCCCACCGCCGCCGGCCTGCCGCTGACCGCCGGTGCGGTCGGCTGGGCGACCGCGTCGCAGCTGCAGGGCCGCCACCCCGCGGTGTCCCGGGGCCGGCTGCTGCGCGCCGGCTTCGCGCTGCTGGCCGTGGGCGTCGGCGCCAGCGCGCTGGTCGCCGTCCCGGGGGTCGGCGGGTGGCCGGCCTACCTGACCTGGGCGGTCGCCGGGTTCGGCATGGGGCTGGGCATGCCCAGCGTCGGCGTGCTGCTGCTCGCGCAGTCGCCGGAGCACCGGCGGGGCGCGGACTCGGCGGCGTTCCAGATCGCCGACGTCACCGGGTCGGCCCTGTGCGTCGGGCTGGTCGGGGTGCTCGTCGCCGCGGCCACCGCGGCGCTGCTGCCGCTGCCGGGCGCGGTGGGCGTCGCCGCGGCGGCCCTCACCGGGCTGGCCGTCGTCGGCGCGGTCGTGGCCCCGCGGGCGGCCGCCCCGGCCGGGGAGGCCGCCGGCTCGCCCGCGACTACTCTTGCTGCGTCATGACCTACCTCGACCACGCGGCGACCACGCCGGTGCTGCCCGAGGTGCTCGCTGCGATGACCGAGCAGCTGGGCCGCGTGGGCAACGCCTCCTCGCTGCACGCCAGCGGCCGCGCCGCGCGGCGCGCCGCCGAGCAGTCCCGTGAGCGGCTGGCCGAGGCCCTGGGCGCCCGGCCGTCGGAGGTGCTCTTCACCGGCGGCGGCACCGAGAGCGACAACCTCGCGGTCAAGGGGCTGTTCTGGGCCCGTCGCGACGCCGACTCCCGCCGCCGCCGGATCGTGGTCAGCCCCGCCGAGCACCACGCCGTCCTCGACAGCGTCGAGTGGCTGGCCAAGCACGACGGCGCCGACGTCACCTGGCTGCCCGTCGAGTCCACCGGCCGGGTGTCCCCGGAGGCGCTGGCCGCAGCGCTTGGCGACGGCGAGGACGTCGCGGTGGCCAGCGTCATGTGGGCCAACAACGAGATCGGCACGGTGAGCGACCTGGCCGCGCTGGCCGAGGTCGCGCACGCCGTCGGCGTCCCGCTGCACACCGACGCCGTGCAGGCCGTCGGGCAGGTGCCGGTCGACTTCGGGGCCAGCGGCGTCGACGCGCTGACCATGACCGGGCACAAGCTGGGCGGCCCGATGGGCGCCGGCGTGCTGCTGCTGCGCCGCGACGCCGAGTGCACCCCGCTGATGCACGGGGGCGGGCAGGAGCGCGACGTGCGGTCGGGGACCCTCGACGTCGCCGCCATCGTCGGGCTGCAGGTGGCCACGACGACCGCCGTCGGCACCCGCGCGGAGCGGGCCGTGCGGCTGGCGGCGCTGCGCGACCGGCTCGTGGCCGGGGTGATGGCGCAGGTGCCCGACGTGCAGCTCAACGGCGCCCCGCTGGACGACGCCGTCGCGGGCGGCCCGGGCCGGCTGCCGGGCAACGCCCACCTGTCCTTCCCGGGCGCGGAGGGCGACGCGCTGCTCATGCTGCTCGACGCCCGCGGGGTGGAGTGCTCCACCGGGTCGGCCTGCAGCGCCGGCGTCGCGCGGCCCAGCCACGTGCTGCTGGCCGTGGGCGCCGACACCGACCGGGCCCGCAGCTCGCTGCGCTTCTCCTTCGGGCACACGTCGGCCGACGCCGACGTCGACGCGGTGCTCGAGGTGATCGGGCCGGTGGTGGAGCGGGCGCGCCGGGCCGGCCTGGGGCGAGGGGACCGCTAGTGCGCCTGCTCGCCGCGATGAGCGGCGGCGTGGACTCGGCGGTCGCGGCGGCCCTGGCCGTGGACGCCGGGCACGACGTCACCGGGGTGCACCTGGCGCTCTCGCCGGACCGGCAGACCCTGCGCAGCGGAGCCCGCGGCTGCTGCAGCGTCGAGGACGCGCACGACGCCCGGCGGGTCGCCGACGAGCTCGGCATCCCGTTCTACGTCTGGGACCTCGCCGAGCGGTTCACCGAGGACGTCGTAGAGGACTTCGTCGCCGAGTACGCCGCCGGGCGCACGCCCAACCCCTGCCTGCGCTGCAACGAGAAGATCAAGTTCGCCGCGGTGCTCGACCGGGCGCGGGCGCTGGGCTTCGACGCCGTCGTCACCGGCCACCACGCGCGGCTGGCCGGCGGTGAGCTGCGGCGGTCGGTCGACGCCGGCAAGGACCAGTCCTACGTGCTCGCCGTCCTCACGGCCGAGCAGCTGGCCGGCGCGGTCTTCCCGCTCGGGTCGATGACCAAGCAGCGGGTCCGGGAGATCGCCGCCGAGCGCGGTTTCGCCGTCGCGACCAAGGCCGACTCGCACGACATCTGCTTCATCCCGGACGGCGACACCCGCGGCTTCCTCGCCCGGCGGCTGGGGGAGCAGGCCGGCCCGGTCGTCGACGCGGCCACCGGCGCCACGGTGGGGCAGCACGCCGGCACGCACGGCTTCACCGTCGGGCAGCGGCGGGGGCTCGGCGTGGCCGTGGGGGACTCCCGGCCGCGGTACGTGCTCGGCATCGAGCCGGTGACCCGCACGGTCACCATCGGCACCGCCGACCTCACCGGGGTCACCGAGGTGCGTACGGCGGCCCCCACCTGGACCGGCCGGGCGCCGGACCTGCCGTTCCGCGCCGAGGTGCAGCTGCGCGCCCACGGCGCGCCGGTGCCGTGCGAGGCGACCGCGGGGGAGGACGGCGGCCTGCGGCTGCGGCTGGACGCCGAGCAGCGCGGCGTGGCGCCGGGGCAGTCCGCGGTGCTGTACCTGCCCGACGCTCACCGGGGTGACCTGGTGCTGGGCCAGGGCACGGTGGTCGCCACCGCGCGCGCCGTCCCCGCCTGAAGGAGCCCCCCGGCCCCTGAAGTAGGACCCCGGCCCGGCCGCTCGTTGCAGGACCCCGTCCTCCCCACCCCTCGCGAGCTCGGGGCGGTGCCCGGGACGGGGCCGGGACCCTGCCGGGGGCCGGACCCCCGCCGGGGCCGCGCGACTAGCGTCGACGTCGTGGCCTCGCCGATCGACCCCGTCTCGCCCAGCGACCCCACCGCCGACGATCCCGCGACCCCGACCACGTGGGGCCCCGCCACCGGCGTCGGCTCCCTGCCCTTCCCCGATCCCGCCGAGGCGCTGCGGGTCGTCACCGGGGAGCTGCCGGAGTTCCCGCACCTGCCGGAGCTGCCCGGCCGCGGCGCCGGTGCCGACCTGGTCGGGCGCAGCGCCGCGCTGCTGGTCGACCTCGCCGTCGAGCTGACCCCGGCGGGATGGCGGCTGGTGCCGCGTCCGGGGATCGACCTGCGGAGGGCGCAGGAGTTCCTCGCGCGCGACCTCGACGCCCTGCACGACGTCGCCGAGGGCCACGACGGGCCGTTCAAGGTGCAGGCCGCCGGGCCGTGGACGCTCGCCGCCGCGCTGGAGCGGACCCGGGGTGACCGCGCCGTCGTCGACCCGGGCGCGCGCCGCGACCTCGGGCAGTCGCTCGCCGAGGGACTGGCCGCCCACGTGGCCGCCGTTGCCGCCCGGGTGCCGCGGGCCCGCGTCGTGGTGCAGCTGGACGAGCCCTCGGTGCCCGCCGTGCTGCAGGGCGCGCTGCCCACCGTCAGCGGCTTCGGCAAGCTGCCCGCCGTCGCGCCCCCCGTGGTCGAGCAGGAGCTGGCCGCCGTCGTCGCGGCGCTGCCGGTGCCCGTCGTGGTGCACTGCTGCGCGAGCCGCGCGCCGCTGCAGCTGTTCCGCAACGCCGGTGCTGCGGGGGTGTCCTTCGACCTGGGCCTGGTGCAGGACCTCGACGCCGTCGGCACCGCCGTCGACGCGGGCACCTACCTGCTGCCCGGCGTCGTCCCGGGCACCGACACGACCCTGCCGGCGCCGAGGGCGACCGCCTCCCGGGTGCAGGCCTGGTGGCGTGAACTCGGCTTCCCGGCCGATCAGCTGCACACCGCGGTCACGCTCACGCCCGCGTGCGGGCTGGCCGGCGCGACGCCCTCCTACGCCCGGACGGCGATGACCCACGTGCGCGAGGCGGCGCGGTACCTGCTCCCGGAGTGACGCACACGCCTGGGGGAACGACGGGTCGGCTGTCGGAGCTGCCGGATACCGTTTCGCCGTGACCACGGAAGCCGAGCTGGACGAGTCGGTCGACGCCCCGGAGGTGGCCGTCGCCGCCGAGCGGGAGGACCTCACCGAGGTCCCCGACGAGGCGCGCACCCGCCACCGCGACCTCTCCGAGGAGCTCGACCGGTACGCGTTCGCCTACTACGTGCAGGACGCGCCGCTGGTCAGCGACGGCCAGTACGACGAGCGGATGGCCGAGCTCAAGGCCATCGAGGCCGAGCACCCGGCCCTGGTCACCCCCGACTCGCCGAGCCAGAAGGTCAACGGCGGGTTCACCGCGACGTTCGCCCCGGTCCAGCACCTGGAGCGGATGCAGAGCCTGGACAACGCGTTCAGCAGCGACGAGCTGTCGGCGTGGGCCGCCCGCGTCGATCGCGAGGTGGGCACGGCGGCCCGCTACCTGTGCGAGCTGAAGGTGGACGGCCTGGCGGTGGCGCTGCTCTACGAGCGGGGCCGGCTGGTGCGCGCCGCCACCCGGGGCGACGGCGTCACCGGCGAGGACGTCACGGCCAACGTCCGCACGATGCAGGACGTCCCGCAGCAGCTGACGGGGGCGGACGTGCCCGAGCTGCTCGAGGTCCGGGGTGAGATCTACTTCCCGGTCGCCGCCTTCGCCGACCTCAACGCCGCGATCGTGGAGCAGGGCAAGGCGCCGTTCGCCAACCCGCGCAACGCCGCCGCGGGTTCCCTGCGGCAGAAGGACCCCCGCATCACCGCGAGCCGCCCGCTGCGGATGGTCGTGCACGGGCTGGGCGCCCGCGACGGCCTGGCCCCCGAGTACCAGTCGGCCGCCTACGAGCGGCTGCGGGAGCTCGGGCTGCCGGTGAGCTCCCGCTACGAGGTGGTCGACGACCTCGAGGGCGTGTGGGCCTACATCGAGCGATACCGGGAGCAGCGGCACTCGGTGGAGCACGAGATCGACGGCGTCGTCGTCAAGGTCGACCAGATCGCGCTGCAGCGCCGGCTCGGGTCGACGTCCCGCGCGCCGCGGTGGGCGATCGCCTTCAAGTACCCGCCGGAGGAGGCGACCACCAAGCTGCTCGACATCCGGGTCAACGTCGGGCGGACCGGGCGGGTGACACCGTTCGCGTTCATGGAGCCGGTCAAGGTCGCCGGGTCGACGGTGCAGCTGGCCACGCTGCACAACGCGAGCGAGGTCAAGCGCAAGGGCGTGCTGATCGGCGACACCGTCGTCATCCGCAAGGCCGGCGACGTGATCCCCGAGGTCCTCGGGCCGGTGGTGGCCGCGCGCACCGGCGAGGAGCGCGAGTTCGTCATGCCGACGCACTGCCCGGAGTGCGGCACCGAGCTGCGGCCGGAGAAGGAGGGTGACGCCGACATCCGCTGCCCCAACGCCCGCTCCTGCCCGGCGCAGCTGCGGGAGCGGGTGTTCCACGTCGCCGGGCGTGGTGCGTTTGACATCGAGGTGCTCGGCTACGAGGCGGCGATCGCGCTGCTGGACAGCCACCTCCTGCAGGACGAGGGCGACGTCTTCACCCTCGACGAGGAGAAGCTGGAGCGGACGGCGTTCTTCACGAAGAAGGACGGCACGCTCTCGGCCAACGGCCGCAAGCTGTTGGCCAACCTGCAGACCCGCAAGGACGTCCCGCTGTGGCGCGTCCTGGTCGCGCTGTCGATCCGGCACGTCGGGCCGACTGCCGCCCAGGCGCTGGCCCGTGACTTCCGCTCGCTGCACCGGATCGCCGAGGCCTCCGAGGAGGAGCTCGCCGCCGCCGACGGGGTCGGCCCGACGATCGCGCAGTCGGTTCGCGACTGGTTCGCCGTGGACTGGCACCGCGAGGTGGTCGAGAAGTGGCGGGCGGCCGGTGTCCGGATGGCCGACGAGGGCGAGGCGGCCGGGCCCGGGCCGCTGACCGGGATCACCGTCGTCGTCACCGGCTCCCTGCGCGACTACAGCCGCGACCAGGCGATCGCGGCGATCCAGGAGCGCGGTGGCAAGGTCACCGGCTCGGTCAGCAAGAAGACCGGCTTCGTCGTCGTGGGCGCCGACCCGGGGAGCAAGTACGACAAGGCGGTGCAGGTGAAGGCGCCGATCCTGGACGACGACGGCTTCCAGGTGCTGCTCGACGACGGGCCGGACGCCGCTCGCGCGGTGGCCACGATCGGCGACGGCAGCGAGCCCGCGGGGGCCTGACCGCCGGCCGAGCGGCGGTGTCCTCACCGATGGCCCTCCTGCAGGGGCCCGCCGCGAGCCTGCCAGTGGCGGGGGGCAGGAGGGTCCTTCTTCAGGCCGGCGGCAGGTGCGCCACGCTCGCCGCGATCCCGGTGAGGTGCACCAGGCGGAGCAACTCCGACCGCCGATAGGCCGGTCCACCCGACCGCCCGAGCACCACCGCCGTCGCCGGGCTGCCGAACGGGACGGCCATCATCTCGATGGCCATCTCCTGCCACCGTTCGGGCAGCCAGTCGTCGTCGCTGGGCAGCAGCCGCGGCGCGGGCAGCGGCAACCACGGCAACGCCATCCCGTCGAAGGTCGGCGCGGCGTCGGAGGCGGCCAGCACCTCGCAGGCGGTTCCCGCGGCGTCGGCGTACAGCACCGCGGCCCAGCCGCTGTGGAAGACGCGGGGGAGTTCGGCGGCGAGCAGCTTCACTGCGGTGCCGTCGGCGGCCCGGGCCAGCGACTCGAGCAGCTCCAGCTCGCGGTGGGTGTCCAGCGGCCCGGCGAACGGCCGCAGCGACTCCACCTGCACGCCGTCCACGGCCTGGGCGGCGGTGATCAGGCTGTCGGGGAGCCGGTCGGGCGGCAGGTCGACCACGATGTCGTCGACGGCCACGCCGCCGCCGCGCTCGAGCACGTCGACGGAGACGATGTCGATCCCGGCGGTGCCGAGCGCGGTGGCGACGGCGCCGAGGATGCCGGGACGGTCGGGGACGACCAGCCGCAGGAGATAGGACACGGTTCCTCCGTGGCGGGGGTGCGGGCCGATCTCCGTCGATCGCGGGCCCGGTCAGCTTCCCGCATCGACCGGCCGGTGGTCGAGAGGCCCCCTCCGGCACGGAAGGACCCGACCGGCCCTCAGAGGCCCCACGTACAGTGGCGGGGTTGGATCCCGGTCCCCAAGCGGCCCGACGAGACGCCGCCGAAGTGGAGTTCCGCCAGAGCATGAGCACCCCCTCTCCGAAGGAAACCGCCGCCGCGCGGGACGCCGCCGATCCGGCGCCGGGCGCCACCGGCCCCGGGCGCGATGGCGTCGCCGGCCTCGGGCGTGAGGACGTCGCCCACCTGGCGCGGTTGTCGCGGCTGGCGCTGAGCGACGAGGAGCTCGACCACTTCGCCGGTCAGCTGAGCGCGGTGCTCGACGCGGTGGCCCAGGTCGGCAAGGCCGACGTCGAGGACGTCCCGCCGATGACCCACGCGGTCCCGCTGACCAACGTCACGCGGCCCGACGTCGTGATGCCGAGCCTGCCGCGGGACGTCGTCCTCGCCGAGGCGCCGGCGGCGGAGGACGACCGCTTCCGCGTGCCGCAGATCCTCGGGGAGGAGGAGTGACGATGGAGCTCACCACCGTCGACGCGGCCGAGCTCGGCCGCCGGCTGGCCGCCGGTGAGGTCAGCTCCGTCGAGCTGACCCGCGCCTACCTCGACCGGATCGCCGCCGAGGACGACGTCATCGGCGCCTACCTGCACGTCGACGCCGAGGCCGCGCTGGCCCGCGCCGGCGAGATCGACGCCGCCCGCATCGCGGGGCAGGAGCTCGGCCCGCTGGCCGGCCTGCCCGTCGCGCTCAAGGACGTCTTCGTCACTGCGGGCGTACCCACCACCAGCGGCTCGAAGATCCTCGAGGGCTGGCGGCCGCCGTACGACGCCACCGTGGCCGCGCGGCTCAAGGACGCCGGCACGGTGCTGCTGGGCAAGACCAACATGGACGAGTTCGCCATGGGCTCGTCCACCGAGAACTCCGCCTACCGGCCCACCCGCAACCCGTGGGACACCGACCGCATCCCCGGCGGCTCCTCCGGCGGCTCGTCGGCGGCGGTCGCCGGCGGCCTGGCCCCGTGGGCGCTCGGCACCGACACCGGTGGCTCGATCCGCCAGCCGGCCGCGGTCACCGGGCTGGTCGGGCACAAGCCGACCTACGGCTCGGTCTCGCGCTTCGGGCTGATCGCCTTCTCCTCCAGCCTCGACCAGGCCGGGCCGATGGCGCGCACCGTCGTCGACGCCGCCGTCCTGCACGAGGCGATCGGCGGGCACGACCCGCGGGACTCCACGAGCATCGACGCCCCGGTGCCGGTGCTGGTGAAGGCCGCCCAGGAAGGGGCCCGCGGCGAGCTCGCCGGCCTGCGCGTCGGCGTCGTCCGGGAGCTGGGTGGCGAGGGGCACACCGACGGCTACGAGGCCGGGGTGCTCGACCGCGTCCGGGAGACCGTCACCCTGCTGGAGGGCATGGGCGCCGAGGTCCGCGAGGTCTCCTGCCCGTCGTTCGACCTGGCCCTGCCGGCGTACTACCTGATCGCGCCGAGCGAGGCGTCGTCCAACCTGGCCCGCTTCGACGGCATGCGCTTCGGGCTGCGGGTCGCCGACGACGGCCGGCACTCCCTCGAGGAGGTCATGTCGCTGACCCGCGACGAGGGCTTCGGCCCGGAGGTCAAGCGCCGGATCATCCTCGGCACCTACGCGCTGTCGGCCGGCTACTACGACGCCTACTACGGGCAGGCGCAGAAGGTCCGGACGCTGATCACCCGCGACTTCACCGCCGCCTTCGGCGACGTCGACGTCCTGGTCAGCCCCACCAGCCCGACGGTGGCGTGGCCGATCGGCGCCCGCGTCGACGACCCGCTGGCCATGTACGCCGCCGACCTGTGCACCCTGCCGGCCAGCCTGGCCGGGCTCCCGGCGATCTCGGTGCCGTGCGGACTGTCCGACGGCCTGCCGGTCGGCTTCCAGGTGATGGCCCCCGCGCTGGCCGACGACCGCTGCTACCGGGTCGCCGCCGCGGTCGAGGCCGCGCTGGACGCCGCCCGCGGGCACCGGCTCCTCGACGAGCTGGGACGGCGGACGACGCAGGAGGCACGCGCGTGAACGGGCCGCTCAAGGCAGCCTGGGCCCTCACCGCGTTCGTCGTCGTCGTGGGCCTGGTCGGCTGGATCGCGACCGGCGAGGCGTTCTTCGCCGTCTTCATCGTCCTGGGCCTGCTGACCGCCCTCGGTGCGTGGCTGAGCGGCCGCAGCACCGGCCCGAAGGAGGGCAACCGGAAGTGACCACCACCCAGACCGGGGAGCGCCTGGTCGACTACGACGAGGTCCTCACCCGCTACGAGCCGGTCATCGGCCTGGAGACCCACGTCGAGCTGGGCACCGCGTCGAAGATGTTCTGCGGCTGCGCCACCACCTTCGGCGCCGACCCGAACACGCAGACCTGCCCGGTGTGCCTGGGCCTGCCCGGCTCGCTGCCGGTGGCCAACGCGGCGGCGATCGAGGCGACCATCCGCATCGGGCTGGCCCTGGGCTGCCGGATCGCCGGCTGGTGCCGCTTCGCCCGGAAGAACTACTTCTACCCGGACATCCCGAAGGGCTTCCAGACCAGCCAGTACGACGAGCCGCTGTGCACCGCCGGGCACCTCGACGTCGAGGTGGACGGCGAGACCTACCGCGTGGAGATCGAGCGGGTGCACCTCGAGGAGGACACCGGCAAGAACCTGCACGTGGGTGGGGCCACGGGGCGGATCCACGGGGCCGACTACTCGCTGGTCGACTTCAACCGGGCCGGGATCCCGCTGGTCGAGATCGTCACCCGGCCGATCCCGGGCGCCGGCGCCAAGGCCCCCGAGGTGGCCCGCGCCTACGTCACCGAATTGCGCGACATCATCCAGACCCTCGGCGCCTCCGACGTCCGCATGGAGCAGGGCAGCCTGCGCTGCGACGTGAACACCTCGCTGGCGCCGATCGGCAGCCTCGAGTGGGGTACCCGCACCGAGACCAAGAACGTCAACTCGCTGCGGTCGGTGGAGCGCGCGGTCCGCTACGAGATGCGCCGGCAGGCCGCCGTCCTGGACGGCGGCGGGCGGGTGCTGCAGGAGACCCGGCACTTCCACGAGGACACCGGCAGCACCTCGCCGGGGCGGAGCAAGGAGGAGGCCACCGACTACCGGTACTTCCCCGAGCCGGACCTGGTGCCGGTCGCGCCGGACGCCGAGTGGGTGGAGAAGATCGCCGCCGGGCTGCCCGAGCTGCCCGCCGCGCGGCGCAAGCGGCTGCAGGAGGAGTGGGGCCTGTCGGCCACCGAGATGGCCTGGATCGCCAACGCCGGTGCGGTCGACCTGGTCGACGCCACCGTCGCCGCCGGCGCGACCCCGGCCGACGCCCGCAAGTGGTGGCTGGGCGAGCTGGCCCGCCGGGCCAACGACGCCGGCGTCGAGCTCGCCGAGCTGGCCGTCACCCCGCGGCAGGTCGCCGAGCTCACCGCGCTGGTCGCGGCGGGCACGGTCAACGACCAGCTCGCCCGTCAGGCACTGGACGGCGTGCTGGCCGGCGAGGGCGACCCGGGGCAGGTCGTCCAGGCCCGCGGCCTGGCGGTGATGGGGGAGTCCGACGAGCTCGTGGCCGCCGTCGACGCGGCGATCGCCGGGGCGCCGGACGTCGTCGCCAAGGTGCAGGGCGGCAAGGTGCAGGCGCTCGGCGCGTTGGTGGGCGCGGTCATGAAGGCCACCCGCGGCAAGGCCGACGCCGCGACGGTGAAGCGCATGCTCGAGGAGCGCCTGCTGTGACACTGCGGTCCTCCGGACCGCACCGCGGCCAGGTGCCGTTCCCCCGGTGAGCTGAGCCCACCCGGCCGTTCGTCGGGGACCCTGCGGGCCCCGCTCCTCTCGGCCACCGCGGCCAGGTGCCGTTCCCCCGGGTGAGCTGAGCCCACCCGGCCGTTCGTCGGGGACCCTGCGGGCCCCGCTCCTCTCGGCCACCGCGGCCCGGCGCCGTTCCCCCGGTCGAGCGGAGCGGGGCCCACTCGTCGCGCCCTTCGCGGACCCCTCCGGGGCCCACTCGGGCACGACACCTCACAAGGGAGAGTCGGAGGAGCCGCCGGGCGGGAGGATCCGCAGCACCTTGTCGTCGTCCTCGGCGGGCGTGCCGATCCCGTCGCGGTTGGACGTGGTGATCCACAGCGCGCCCTCGGCGTCGAGGACGACGGTCCGCAGCCGCCCGTACCGGTCGGTGAGGAACGCGGTCGGCTCCTCGACGGCGGTGCCGGTGGGGTCCAGTGCGACGGCGTGCACGCGCTTGCCGTCGAGCGCCCCGAGGAAGATCGTGCGGCCGGAGACCGCGCAGCCGCCCAGTCCGCCCTCGGCGGCCGGGATCTCGACGACGGGGCGGGCGCTGCCGGGCCGGTCCTCGGGCCAGCCGTAGTCGGCGTCCTCGGTGAGCGCGTTCAGCTCGTCGGGTCCCTCGGCCGCGTCGTCGGTGGCGAAGAGGGTCTCGTCCCCGCCGAGGCACAGCGCCGTCACGTCCCGGTGGCCCTGACTGAAGACCGGGCCGTCGGCGGCGATCGGCTGGCCGAACACGTCGACGTGCAGCACCTTGCCCGCCAGCGAGGCGGGGTCCTGGGCCAGGCCCGCGTTGCCGGTGTCGCCGGTGCCCACGTAGAGCGTGCCGTCGAGGCCGAACAGCAGCCCGCCGCCGTTGTGCGTCTCACCGCGCGGGATGCCGGTGAGCACCGGGTTGGGCGTGCCGCCGATCGGGAAGCGGACCACGCGGTTGTCGGTCGCGGTGGAGACGTAGGCGTAGAGCAGGCCGTCCTCGGCGAAGGTCGGGGAGAGGGCCAGGCCGAGCAGCCCGCCGTCGCCGGCGGTGTCGATGCCGCTGACGGTCATGAGCTCCTCGGCGGGGGAGCGGTCCGGGAAGACGTGCAGCAGCCGCCCGGTCTCGCGTTCGCCGACGACGGCGCTGCCGTCGGGCAGCACGACCAGGCCGGTGGGGACGGTCAGCCCCGAGGCCACGACGTTGGGGTCGCCGCCCTCCTCGCCGGAGTTCGGTTCGGCGGGGTCGCCGGGCGAGGGCGGCTGGGTCGACTCGGTCGGCGGCCCGACCTGCGGCGGGGGACCCTCCGGCAGCGGCCGGAACGGGCCCGACGGCTCGTAGCCGCCGCTGCCGCACCCGGCCAGGACGACGCTCAGCAGGGCCGCGCCGACGAGACCGCCCACCCGTCTGCTGCGCTGACCCACACCAGAACAGTACGTGCGGCGGCTGGGCCCGTCCCGGGCCCGCCGCCCGCGGTGGTCGGCCCCCTGCAGGGTCCCGCCGCCGGCCCCGCCCGAGGCTCACCCCGAGCGTGCGAGGGGTGAGGAGGACGGGGTCCTCCCACGGTGGGGGGCGAGGGCGTCCTCCTAGGGTCGGGGGCCGTGACCTCCCAGACCGCCGCTCCCCACATCGTCGGCCCGGACGAGACCCTGCACGTGCTCGTCCCCTCCTCGGCCCTCGCCGCTGCCGTGGAGGAGGTGTCGCCGCGGGTCCGCGCCCACCGGGTGACCCCGGCGGACGGCCCGCCGACCGGGGAGGCGGCGCAGGCGCAGGTGTGGGTCCCCGGCGGCGGGACCGGCGTCCCCGACGGCTTCCTGGCCGCGCTGCCGCGCCTGCGGCTGGTGCAGCTGCTCAGCGCCGGCGCGGAGCGCTTCGCCGGCCGGCTGCCCGAGGGCGTCGTCCTCTGCAACGCCCGCGGCGCGCACACGCCGTCCACGGCGGAGTGGGTGGTCACCGCGATCCTGGCCGCCCAGCGCGGCATCCCGGAGTTCGTCCGCGCGCAGGACGCCGGCCGCTGGGCCCCGCGGACGCACGGCAGCGTCGTCGGCGCGCGGGTGCTGGTGGTCGGCGCCGGGGACATCGGCCGCACCGTCGGCCGGGTGCTGGCCGGGTTCGACGCCGAGCTGACCTACGTGGCCCGCACCGCCCGGGAGGGCGTGCACGGCACCGACGAGCTGCCGCGGCTGCTGCCGGAGGCCGACGTCGTGGCGGTCCTCGTGCCGGTGACCGAGGAGACCACCGGCCTGGTCGACGCCGCGTTCCTTGCCGCCATGCGGGACGGCGCGCTGCTGGTCAACGCCGCCCGCGGGGTGGTCGTGGACACCGCCGCGCTGCTGGCCGAGCTGCGGTCGGGGCGGCTGCGGGCGGCCCTCGACGTCACCGACCCCGAGCCCCTGCCGGACGGCCACCCGCTGTGGTCGGCTCCGGGCCTGCTGCTCACCCCGCACGTCGCGGGCAACGTGCCGGGGACCAACGAGCGCGCCGCGGCCGCGGTCACCGACCAGCTGGCGCGGGTGCTGGCCGGCGAGCCGCTGGTGAACGTCGTCGCGTCGTACTAGCGGATCAGTCGGTCCCGGACTCCATCGCGGCGCGGTCGAGCAGCTCGTCCTCGGCGGAGACCGCGCCGCGGGAGGCGATCGCCTCGGCGCCGCCCTCGCGCAGCGGGCCGACCAGCGCCGCGTGCGAGCTGTCCACCATGCCGATCGCCGCGTACTGCTCGAGCTTGGCGCGGGAGTCGGCGATGTCCAGGTTGCGCATGGTCAGCTGGCCGATCCGGTCCACCGGCCCGAAGGCGGAGTCCTCGGTCCGCTCCATGGACAGCTTGTCCGGGTGGTAGCTGAACGCCGGGCCTGCGGTGTCGAGGACCGAGTAGTCCTCGCCGCGCCGCAGCCGCAGGGTGACCTCGCCGGTGATCGCCGTCCCGACCCAGCGCTGCAGCGACTCCCGCAGCATCAGCGCCTGGGGGTCCAGCCAGCGGCCCTCGTAGAGCAGCCGGCCCAGCCGCCGTCCCTCGCTGTGGTACGTGGCGAGGGTGTCCTCGTTGTGGATGGCGTTGACCAGCCGCTCGTAGGCCGTGTGCAGCAGCGCCATGCCCGGCGCCTCGTAGATGCCCCGGCTCTTGGCCTCGATGATGCGGTTCTCGATCTGGTCGGACATGCCCAGGCCGTGCCGGCCGCCGATGGCGTTGGCCTCGAGCACCAGGTCGACCGGGGAGGCGAACTCCTTGCCGTTGATCGTCACCGGCCGGCCCTGCGCGAAGCCGATCGTGACGTCCTCGGGGGCGATGTCGACGTCGGGGTCCCAGAACCGCACGCCCATGATCGGCTCGACGGTCTCGATGCCGGTGTCGAGGTGCTCGAGGGTCTTGGCCTCGTGGGTGGCGCCCCAGATGTTGGCGTCGGTGGAGTAGGCCTTCTCCGCGCTGTCCCGGTACGGCAGGCCGTGGGCGACCAGCCACTCCGACATCTCCTTGCGGCCGCCGAGTTCGTTGACGAAGTCGGCGTCCAGCCAGGGCTTGTAGATCCGCAGGGACGGGTTGGCCAGCAGGCCGTAGCGGTAGAACCGCTCGATGTCGTTGCCCTTGAAGGTCGAGCCGTCACCCCAGATCTGGACGTCGTCCTCGAGCATGGCCCGGACCAGCAGGGTGCCGGTGACCGCCCGGCCGAGCGGGGTGGTGTTGAAGTACGCGCGGCCGCCGGAGCGGATGTGGAACGCCCCGCAGGTCAGCGCGGCCAGGCCCTCCTCGACCAGCGCCGCCCGGCAGTCGACCAGCCGGGCGACCTCCGCGCCGTAGGCGGTGGCGCGGCCGGGCACCGAGCCGATGTCGGGCTCGTCGTACTGGCCGATGTCCGCGGTGTAGGTGCACGGCTCCGCCCCCTTGTCGCGCATCCACGCGACCGCTACGGAGGTGTCGAGGCCGCCGGAGAAGGCGATCCCGACGCGCTCGCCGACGGGCAGGGACGTGAGCACCTTGGACACGGGTAAGAGTATGCACGGCCGTGAATGGTCATGCAAAAAGCCCCCGGCTCAGGCGGGATCCGGGATCCGTCCGCCGGACAGCGCGGCCAGCCGGGGCAGGTCGGCGGCCCGCAGCACCGGGAGGCGCACCTGCGTGCCGCGGGTGGTCACGAGCCACAGCTCGCCGCGGTCGGCGACCCGGATGCCCGCCAGCTCCGCCCAGGGCACCCGGCACCGGCCGGCGAGGGAGCGCACCGTGATGCCGTCGTCCCCGATGTCGACGCCGACGCGGAGCACCCACAGCGCGACGAGGACGGGCACCAGCAGGAACACCGGCGTCCAGGGCGCGGCGAAGGCGAGTGGGACGGCGCAGATGAAGAGGAAGGCGACCGGGAGCATCGCCGTCCGGCTCATCCGCAACCGGGCGGGAGCGACCACGGCTGCTCATCCTCCCAGACGGTCGGCGCCGGCCAGCCGGGTCAGCTTCTCCGGGGCGTCGCTGCCCTCGGCGGCGGTGTAGACGACCATCTGCAGGCCCGGCGCGTCCGCGGGGGTCAGCTGGTGGTGCTCGAGCAGCAGCGTGCCGACGACCGGGTGCTCGAAGCGCCGCTCCGAGGAGCTGAACCGGTCGACGTCGTGACTGGCCCAGCCGGCCCGGAAGTGCGGACTGGCCGCCTCCAGCCGGGCGACGAGGTCGACGACCTCCCGGTCGGCCAGCCGCGGCCCGACCTCGGCGCGGAACTGGGTGAGGAACCGGCGGCTGTCGGTGGTCCAGTCGCCGAGCAGCTCGCGCACGGCCGGGTCGGTGAAGACCAGCCAGAGCAGGTTGCGGTCGGCCGGCGGGACGGCGGCGACGCCGGGGTAGAGCCGCTCGTAGGCGAGGTTCCAGCCGACGATCGACCAGCTCGGCGTGATGACGTAGGCGGGGGAGGGGCCGAGGGCGTCCAGCAGCCGCTGCACGTGGGCGGGCATGCCCTCGGGGTCGGTCGCCGGGGGAGTGCCGCCGTGCCCGGCCAGGCGCCGGACGTACTCGTGCTCGGCCGGCGACATCCGCAGCGTGCGGGCGAGCGCGTCGACGACCTGCCGGGAGGGGCGGATGTCGCGGCCCTGCTCCAGCCACGTGTACCAGGTGTGGCTCACCCCCGACAGCAGCGCGACCTCCTCACGCCGCAGCCCCGGGGTGCGACGGGCTCCGCCGGCGGGCAGGCCGGCCTCGCGGGGGTCGACCTGGCGACGGCGGGAGCGGAGGAACTCGGCCAGCTCCCGGCGGGCGGACGGCGGCACGGTGCCTCCCGGGGCGGCTCGGTGGTGGTGTCGGTACCAGTATCGGCGCTCTCTCGGCGCGGGTCCGCGACCGGCCTACGCTCTGCGGACGTGAGCATCGGCGAGGACCTCATCCCCGGACACGAGTCCCACAGCGGGACGCACAGCCCCTTGAAGCCGCGCAGCTACGAGGTGACCGACGGCATCGCCAAGGCCCCGGCGCGGGCGATGCTCCGCGCGGTCGGCATGGGCGACGACGACTGGGACAAGCCGCAGATCGGCGTCGCGTCGTCGTGGAACGAGATCACCCCCTGCAACCTCTCCCTGGACCGGCTGGCCAAGCGGGCCAAGGAGGGCGTGCACGCCGCCGGCGGCTACCCGCTGGAGTTCGGCACGATCTCGGTCTCCGACGGCATCTCGATGGGCCACGAGGGCATGCGCGCCTCGCTGGTCTCCCGCGAGGTCATCGCCGACTCGGTGGAGACCGTCATGTTCGCCGAGCGGCTCGACGGCTCGGTGCTGCTGGCCGGCTGCGACAAGTCCCTGCCCGGCATGCTCATGGCCGCCGCGCGCCTGGACCTGGCCAGCGTCTTCGTCTACTCCGGCTCGATCCTGCCCGGACGGCTCGGCGACCGGGACAACCTGACGATCATCGACGTCTTCGAGGGCGTCGGCGCCTGCGCCCGCGGCCTGATCACCCGCGAGGAGCTCGACGCCATCGAGAAGGCGGCCTGCCCCGGGGAGGGCTCCTGCGGCGGCATGTACACGGCCAACACGATGGCCAGCGTCGCCGAGGCGCTGGGGATGGCCCTGCCCGGCAGCGCCGCGCCGCCCGCCCCCGACAGCCGCCGCGACGCCGTCGCGGTCGCCTCCGGCGAGGCCGTGGTCAACCTGCTGCGCCGGGGCATCACCGCCCGCCAGATCATGACCAAGAAGGCCTTCGAGAACGCGATCACCGTGGTCATGGCGCTCGGCGGCTCGACCAACGCCGTCCTGCACCTGCTGGCCATCGCGCACGAGGCGCAGGTCGACCTCACCCTCGACGACTTCAACCGGATCGGCGACCGCACCCCGCACCTGGCCGACGTGAAGCCCTTCGGCCGGTTCGTCATGACCGACATCGACCGCGTCGGCGGCGTCCCGGTCGTGCTGCGCGCGCTGCTCGACGCCGGACTGCTGCACGGCGACGTGCTCACCGTCACGGGCAAGACCATGGCCGAGAACCTCGCGGAGATCGCCCCGCCGGACCTCGACGGCACGATCGTCCACGCGATGAACAACCCGATCCACAAGACCGGCGGGCTGACCATCCTGCGCGGCTCGCTCTCCCCGGAGGGCGCGGTCGTGAAGTCGGCGGGCTTCGACGCCGACGTCTTCGAGGGCACCGCCCGCGTCTTCGACGGCGAGCAGGGCGCCATGGACGCCGTCACCGACGGCACGCTGAAGGCCGGCGACGTCGTCGTCATCCGGTACGAGGGCCCCCGGGGCGGCCCGGGCATGCGCGAGATGCTCGCCGTCACCGGCGCCATCAAGGGCGCGGGCCTGGGCAAGGACGTCCTGCTGCTCACCGACGGCCGGTTCTCCGGCGGGACGACGGGTCTGTGCGTCGGCCACGTCGCGCCCGAGGCCACCGACGGCGGCCCGATCGCGCTGGTGCAGGACGGCGACCGGATCCGGCTGGACCTGACCACCCGGACGCTGGACCTCCTGGTGGACGACGACGAGCTGGACCGGCGCCGCGCCGCGTGGACCCCGCTGCCCCCGCGCTACACCACCGGGGTGCTCGGCAAGTACGCCAAGCTGGTCGGGTCGGCCGCGCAGGGCGCCATCTGCGGCTGAGGAAGGACCCCGTCCTCACCGCTCGCAGGCTCGCGGCGAGCCTCTGGACGGGGCCAGGTGCCGTGGGGCGGGGAGTCGGGGCGGGCCCCCCGTTGGGGTGAGGCCCGCCCCGCTGCGCTGTTGCGGCCTGGAGCACGTGCCGAGACAGCACGTGTGGACAGGCTGAGGTGGGTGCTCCTCGGGAGCGCCGTGCTGGCGGCGATCGCCTGCGCGGTGTCCGCCGTGACCCCCGGCACCGGACTCGCCAGTGACGTGGCGGTCTCCTGCATGGGCGTGGTGGCGGGCGCCGTGACCTGGCAGGTCGCGCGCTCGCAGCGCAGCGGCGCTCGTGGGTGGCGGTTGATCTCCGTCGCCGCGCTCCTGCCTGTGAGCGGCGTCCTCGCCGGGTTGGTCGTCTCGCCGATCGACCCGATGCAGCGGCTGGTGCTCCGCTGGTTGCCCACCGTGCCCGCCTACGTGCTCGTCGTCCTCGGCGTCCTCACCCTCGTCGACCGGCGGCGGCTGCGCCGCGGCTCCCGCGCCGCCGTCGAGCTGACCCTCTTCGGCACCGCGTGCGTGCTGGTCGTGCAGCTCCTCGCGCTGGGCCCGCACCGCAGCTGGCTGGATCTGCGCCCCGAGGAGGCCGCGGTGCTGGCTGCTGCGGTCCTGGCCACCTCGGCCACGGTGACCGCCGCACTCGTGCTGCTGGGCGTCATCGACAGTGGTCGCCAGCGGATGGCCCTGTGGGTGCTGGCCGCCACGATCCTCCTGACCGCCGGCCGGGCGCTCGGCACCGCCGCCGTGCTCTCGGGCAGTTCCGGCGCGCTCGACATCAGCCGGCTCCTCGTCGTCGTCGGGCTGTCCGTGTTCGCCGCGGCCGGCCTCGCCGACCCCGGGCCGTGCGCCGAGGAGCCCGAGGCCCGGCCGCGCAGCGGTCGCTCCACCCAGATCGGCCAGCTGCTCCCGCACCTGGCGATGCTCGCGGCGCTGCTGGGGCTGGTCACTGCCGGCGTCGTGGGCGGCCGACCCAGCTCCGTCATGATCGGCGGCGTCGTCGTGTGCGCGGTCCTCGCCGTCGTCCACCGCTGGGTGACCGCCCGCGACGAGCAGCGCATGGGGGCCCGGCTGCGGCGCAGCGAGGCGTACTTCCGCTCGCTGGTCTCGGCCAGCGGCGACGCCGTGGTCATCCTCGACCGGGACCTGCGGGTCACCTGGGCCTCTCCGGCGCTGGCGACCGTCCTGGGCGTCACCGGGCGTCCCGCCGCCGGGCGGGACCTGCTCGAGCTGGTGCACCCCGAGGACGCCGTCGCGGTGGCCCGGGCGCTGCAGCCCGAGGGCGCGACGTCGGGCGGGCTGCTCACGCTGCGGATGCGGCACGCCGACGGGTCCTGGCGGCACCTGGAGGCCCGGGTCTCCGACCTGCGCGCCGACGCCGCCGTGGGCGCGGTGGTGCTGCACTGCCGGGACACCACCGAGCGCGTCGAGCGGGAGCACGCGCTGGAGCAGGTCGCCTTCACCGACCCGGTCACGGGGCTGCTCAACCGGGCCGGCTGCGCGCGGGTGGCCGAGGAGCGGCTGGCCGTCGCGGGTGCCCCCGAGGCGCCGTGCACCAGCGTGCTGCTCATCGAGCTGGCGGGCCTCGACGAGGTCCGCGAGGACGCCGGCCGCGACGTGGTCAGCGACGTCCTGGTCGAGGTCGGTCGCCGGCTGCGGGCCACCGTGCGCGCCTCCGACGTGGTCGCCCGGCTCGGGGTGGGGCAGTTCGCCGTCCTCGTCGAGGGCCTGCCGCACGCCGTCGACCTGCTCGCGGACCGCTGCCTGTCGCTCATCGAGCAGCCCGTCGACACCCCGGCGGGGATCTTCGACCTCAGCGCCAGCGTGGGCATCGTCGAGATCGGGCCCGGTCAGTCGGTCGCCGAACTGCTGGCCCGCGCCGATCTCGCCGTCCGCGCGGCCGCGGCGTCCGGCCCCGGCAGCGCGCTGCGCTACCGGCCCGCGCTCGGCAGCGCCGCCGACCGCCGCGCCCGGCTGCGCGACGACCTGCCCGGCGCGTGGACGCGCGGCGAGTTCTCCGTGCTCTTCCAGCCGGTCGTCTGCCTCCTGGACCAGCGGGTCACCGGCGTCGAGGCGCTGCTGCGCTGGCGGCACCCCGAGCTGGGGGAGGTCCCGCCGGCGGAGTTCGTGCCGATCGCCGAGCGCGCCGGGGCCATCGGCGACCTGCAGCGCTGGGCGCTCGAGCACGCCGCGACCGTGGTGGCCGGGCTCCCGGAGACCGGGGCCCCGCTGCGGCTGGGCGTCAACATCTCCGCCTCCCACGTCGCGAACCGGACCCTGGTCGGTGACGTCGCCGCGGTGCTGCACGCCACCGGCCTGGCGCCGGAGCGGCTGATCCTGGAGATCACCGAGGCCACCGTGCTGGCCGAGGGCGAGCACGTGGCCGTCGACATCGAGGCGCTGCGGCTCATGGGCGTGCACGTCGCCCTGGACGACTTCGGCGCCGGCCGCTCGTCGCTGGCCGACCTGACCCGGCTGCCCATCGACGTGCTCAAGCTCGACCGCTCCCTGGTCGCCCGGGTCGACCGGGACCCGAAGAGCCGGGCCCTGTGCGAGTCGGTGGTCACCGTCGGCCGGGCGCTGGGCCTGGACGTGGTGGCCGAGGGCGTGGAGACCCCCGCCCAGCTCGGCGCGCTGCGCGGTCTCGGTTGCGGCTTCGCGCAGGGCTTCCTGCTCGCCCGCCCGCTGCGGCTGGCCGACCTCGCCGACCTGCTCACCGATCGCGCCGGCCAGTTGTGGCCGGGCCTGGTCGGCTCCCGCTGATGCCGACCGCAGCCGCGCCGTCCCGCGACGGCGGACGGGACCGGGCCGCGACGCCGGTCGTCGCCCTGCTGGGCGTCCTGGGCACGGTCACCGCCCTCCTGGAGGTGACCGGCTCCGCGCTCTCCTCCCGGCTCGTGCCGGCCTGCCTGGCGGTGGGGTCCGCCGCGGCCGCGGTCGCCGTCGAGCGGGCTGCCGCCCGGCTGCCCGGGCGGTCGGGCCGGCCGTGGCGCGGCCTCGCCCTCGCCGCCGCGCTGCTGGCCGTCGGGCAGTGCCTGGCCGTCCTGCGCGCCGCGAGCGACCTGTCCTCCGGCGGCGTGGAGGACGTCCCCACGCTCCTCGCGGTGCCCGTGGCGATGACCGCCGCCGCCTGGCTGCTCCCGCCGCGCCGGGGCCGGCGGCTGGGCTCGCGGGTGCTGATCGACGGCGCGGTCGTCACCGTCGCGGTCGCGGTGCTGGTGCACGTGCTCCTGGGCCGGCGGCTGGCCGGCGTGCAGGGCGCGGCCGACGGGCTGATCTCACTGGGCTACCCGACGATCGGCGCCCTGCTGTGCGGCATCGGGCTGGTCACCGTGACCGCGGTGTCCGGGCCCCGGCGCCAGGCGGCCACCTGGCTGCTGGTGTCCTTCACCGCGATGGCCGTGGTCGCCGTGGGCGGCGCCCTCGGCCGCACGTCCGGCGGCACGGGGTACGCCGTGGTCACCGAGCTCGCCTGGCTGGCCATGCTCGCCGCCGGTGTGCGCGGCGTGGTCGCCGACCCGGGCGAGCCCGCCACCGGCGACGACGACCCGCTGACGCTGCCGGTGCGCGGCATCGCGGTCGCCTACGCCGCGGCCTTCGGCGTGCTGCTCATGCTGCTCGCCGGG
The DNA here is from genome assembly GCF_054050075.1 of Geodermatophilus sp. SYSU D00965. NCBI lineage: Bacteria > Bacillati > Actinomycetota > Actinomycetes > Geodermatophilales > Geodermatophilaceae > Geodermatophilus > Geodermatophilus sp. SYSU D00965. The sequence goes on from NZ_JBJGYQ010000007.1 coordinate 134,382, forward strand.
GAGCTCGCCGGGCGGACCGCGCCCGCGGTGGAGGCGGCCGGGGGATCGCTGCTGGTCGTCCTGACCGCCGTCCGCACCGTCCTGCTCACCCGGGACGGGCACCGGCTCACCTCACGACTGCAGCGCGCCGAGGGCTACTTCCGCGCGCTGGTGCAGAGCGGCGATGCCGTCACCGCCGTGCTGGACCCCACCGGACGGATCGGCTGGGCCTCCGGACCGGTCGTGGCGCAGCTGGGCTGGTCCGAGGCGGACCTCGCCGGCACCGCGCTGACCGACCTGCTGCACCCCGACGACCGCGACCTCGTCGACCGGGTCCGTGCCGCGGTCGGCAACCGGACCGGCGCCGACGGGCTGCCCGCGACGGTGCGGCTGCGGACCCGGGACGGTGCCTGGCGGGACGTCGAGGTCTCCGGGGCCGCGCGGGCGGGGGCGGGCAGCCGCAGCCGCGACGGGCTGGTGCTGCACCTGCGCGACGTCACCGACCGGCGCAGCACCCAGCGCGAGCTCGAGCGGCTGGCCTACACCGACTTCCTCACCGGTCTGCCCAACCGGGCCCGGTTCATGGCCGCGCTCGACGCGACGCGGAACGCCGGCGAGCCGGGCTGCGTGCTGCTGGTCGACCTCGACGGGTTCAAGGCGGTCAACGACGTCGCCGGCCACGATGCGGGGGACCGGCTGCTGTGCGAGGTCGCCGACCAGCTGCGCACCGCCGCCCGGGAGGAGGACCTGGTCGCGCGCCTGGGCGGTGACGAGTTCGCCGTCCTGGTGCGCGCCGGCCGGGCCGAGGCCACGGCGCTGGCCGAGCGGCTGGTCGAGGTGCTCGACCGGGACCACCGGCCGGTGGCCCACGACGGCAGCGCCGGCACCGGGCCGGTCTTCGCCGTCTCCGGCAGCGTCGGCGTGGCCGAGCTGCGGCCGGAGGACGACGCCGCCGAGTCGGTGCGCCGCGCCGACCTGGCGCTGCGCATGGCCAAGGCCGCCGGCAAGAACTGCGTCCGCACCTCGGGGGAGGCCCTGGACCGCGTGGTCGACCGGCGCGCCCGGCTGGCGCGCGACCTGCCCGGTGCGATCGCCGGTGGCGGCCTGTCGCTGGTCTTCCAGCCGGTGGTCGGGGTGCGGGAGCGGCGGGTCCTCGGGCTGGAGGCCCTCGTGCGCTGGCAGCACCCGGAGTTCGGCGCCGTCCCGCCGGACGAGTTCGTCGCCCTCGCCGAGGACGACGGCCTGGTCGTGCCGCTCCAGCGCTGGGTGCTCGGCGCCGCCACGGCCGCCCTCGCGCCGCTGCTGGCCCGCGGCCTGGACCTGCAGCTGGGCGTGAACGTGTCCGTCCGGCACCTGCAGGCCGGCTGCCTCGTGCCCGACGTCACCCGCGCGCTCGCCGAGTCCGGGGTGCCCGCGCACCGGCTGATGCTCGAGATCACCGAGTCGGTGCTCCTCGGCGTGGAGGACCGGGTGGACGGCGACCTGACCGCGCTGCGGGAGATGGGCTGCGTGATCTCGCTGGACGACTTCGGCAAGGGCCACTCCACGCTCGCGCGGCTGGCGCGCCTGCCGGTCGACGTGCTCAAGATGGACCGCGCCTTCGTGGCCCACATCGAGGACGACCCGCGCACCGCCGCTCTCGTCGGCAGCGTCGTGGAGCTCGGCCGGACCCTGGGCATGGACGTCGTCGCCGAGGGGGTCGAGACGTCCGGCCAGCTCGCCACGCTGACCGCGCTCGGCTGCGGTTTCCTCCAGGGCCACCTGCTCGGCCGCCCGGTGCCCGCCGAGGTGCTGCCCCACCTGCTCGAGGCGTTCGACCCGGCGGTCCTCGGCGTGACCGGTGTCCCGTCCCACTCGTGAGGACACGCCCGTCCACACAGTGGGACGGGATGGTTGACGGGTCGCGCTCCGAGGCGCACAGTGAGCGGGTGCGCCCGGCCAGCCTGCTCCTCGTAGTCGCCTAGCGCGTCGGTCGCCCGACCGACGCGCTACACCCCTCTGTGCCTGCGGCACGAGGGGTTTTTCGTTTGCGGGCCTCCTGACCGTCCCCGGACAGCGGCCGGCCCGCGCCCGCAGGCGGCCGGCCGCACACGCACGGCCCCCGAACCGACGTCCCCCGACCGGGACACTGCCAGGAGACGCCATGAACAGCACCACCCCGGGCGAGTCCGCCAGCCGCGAGGCGGCCGCGTCGCTCACCGGTGTCGAGACGACCGCCCGCTCGGTCGCGGCGGCCGCCCCCGAGCCGCTCACCGGCATCACCGGGGCCCAGAGCCTCGTCCGGTCGCTCGAGGCGGTCGGCGTGGAGGTCGTCTTCGGGATCCCGGGCGGGGCGATCCTGCCCGCCTACGACCCGCTGTTCGACTCGTCGGTCCGGCACGTGCTGGTGCGCCACGAGCAGGGCGCCGGGCACGCGGCCACCGGGTACGCCCAGGCCACCGGCCGGGTCGGCGTCTGCATGGCCACCTCCGGCCCCGGGGCGACCAACCTGGTGACCCCGCTGGCCGACGCGCACATGGACTCGGTCCCGATCGTCGCGATCACCGGTCAGGTGCCCAGCGCCGCGATCGGCACCGACGCCTTCCAGGAGGCCGACATCCGCGGCATCACGATGCCGATCACCAAGCACAACTTCCTGGTGACCGACGCCGACGAGATCCCGCAGAAGATCGCCGAGGCGTTCCACCTGGCCGCCACCGGCCGGCCGGGCCCGGTCCTGGTCGACATCGCCAAGGACGCCCTGCAGGCGACCACGGACTTCGCGTGGCCGCCGCGGCTGGACCTGCCCGGCTACAAGCCGACCACCCGCCCGCACGGCAAGCAGGTCCGCGAGGCCGCCGCGCTGGTCGCCAAGGCCCGCCGCCCGGTCCTCTACGTCGGCGGCGGCGTGCTCAAGGCGCAGGCCACCGCGGAGCTCGCCGAGCTCGCCGAGCTGACCGGAGCCCCGGTCGTCACCACCCTGATGGCCCGCGGCGCCTTCCCCGACAGCAGCCCGCAGCACCTGGGCATGCCCGGCATGCACGGCACCGTCGCCGCGGTCACCGCCCTGCAGAAGTCCGACCTCATCGTCGCCCTCGGGGCCCGCTTCGACGACCGGGTCACCGGACAGCTGTCCTCCTTCGCGCCCGACGCGCTCGTCGTCCACGCCGACATCGACCCGGCCGAGATCGGCAAGAACCGCAAGGCCGACGTCCCGATCGTCGGCGACGCGCGGGAGACCATCGCCGAGCTGGTCACCGCCCTGCGCGCCGAGCACGAGGCCGGGCGCACCCCCGACCTGGCGGCCTGGTGGGCCCAGCTCGACGCGTGGCGGCAGACCTACCCGCTGGGCTACGACTGGCCCGAGGACGGCGCGCTGTCCCCGCAGTACGTCATCGAGCGGCTGGGCGCGATCGCCGGGCCGGACGCGATCTACGCCGCCGGTGTCGGCCAGCACCAGATGTGGGCCGCGCAGTTCATCCGGTACGAGAAGCCGGGCACCTGGCTCAACAGCGGCGGCCTGGGGACGATGGGCTACGCCGTCCCGGCCGCGATGGGCGCCAAGTACGGCCGCCCCGACACCACCGTGTGGGCGATCGACGGCGACGGCTGCTTCCAGATGACCAACCAGGAACTGGCCACCTGCGCGATCGAGGGCATCCCCGTCAAGATCGCGATCATCAACAACGGCAACCTCGGGATGGTCCGCCAGTGGCAGACCCTCTTCTACGAGGGCCGCTACTCGAACACCAAGCTGCACGCGCTCAACGAGGACGGCACCCCCAAGCCGGTGCGCATCCCCGACTTCGTCCTCCTGGCCGAGGCGATGGGCTGCGTCGGGCTGCGCTGCGAGAGCAAGGACGACGTCGACGCGGTGATCGAGAAGGCGATGGCGATCGACGACGCCCCGGTGGTCATCGACTTCGTGGTCGGCCACGACGCCCAGGTGTGGCCGATGGTCGCCGCGGGTGCCAGCAACGACGACATCATGGCCGCGCGCGACGTCCGCCCGGTCTTCGGCGACGGCCAGGTCTAAGTCGAAGGACCCCGTCCTCCTCACCCCTCGCAGGCTCGGGGCGAGCCTCTGGACGGGGCCAGCCCTGCCACTCGGTCCTGAAAGGAACCTCGGGTAATGACCCGCCATACGTTGTCGGTCCTCGTCGAGAACAAGTCCGGCGTCCTCGCTCGTGTCTCGGCGCTGTTCAGCCGGCGCGGCTTCAACATCGAGTCCCTGGCCGTCGGGCCGACGGAGAACCCCGAGCTCTCCCGGATGACGATCGTCGTCGACGCCGACACCGCGCCGCTGGAGCAGATCACCAAGCAGCTGAACAAGCTGATCGAGGTCATCAAGATCGTCGAGCTCGAGTCGACGGCCGCCGTCCAGCGCGAGCTGCTGCTGGTCAAGGTCCGCGCGCCGATGGCCGACCGCACCCAGGTGCTGCAGACCGCCGAGCTCTTCCGGGCCCGCGTCGTCGACGTCAACACCGACACCGTGACCCTGGAGGCCACCGGCACGCCGGACAAGCTCCAGGCCCTGCTCGCCGTCCTCGCCCCTCTGGGGATCAAGGAGATGGCGCAGTCGGGCACCGTGGCCCTGGGCCGGGGTCCGCGCTCCATGTCCGGCGCCGGTACGTTGCGCCCGGTCGAGCGCACCGCCTAGCACACTGATCGGCCCTCCTGCAGGGTCCCGTTGCGAGCTTGCGAGCAGCGGGGGGCAGGAGGGTCCTTACTCGAAGGGAACCGCACAGCACATGGCCGCCGAGATCTTCTACGACGACGACGCCGACCTGTCGATCATCCAGGGGCGCACCGTCGCCGTCCTGGGCTACGGCAGCCAGGGCCACGCGCACGCGCTGTCGCTGCGTGACTCGGGCGTCGACGTCCGCGTCGGGCTGCCCGAGGGCAGCAAGAGCCGCGCCAAGGCCGAGGCCGAGGGCCTGCGCGTCGTCACGCCCGCCGAGGCGGCCGCCGAGGCCGACCTGATCATGATCCTCGCCCCCGACCACGTGCAGCGGAACCTGTACAAGGAGTCGGTGGAGCCCAACCTGCAGGACGGCGACGCGCTGTTCTTCGGCCACGGCTTCAACATCCGGTTCGGCTACATCAAGCCCCCGGCCGGCGTCGACGTCGCGATGGTCGCCCCCAAGGGCCCGGGCCACCTGGTCCGCCGCGAGTTCGAGAACGGCAAGGGCGTGCCCTGCCTGGTCGCCGTCGAGCAGGACGCCAGCGGGCAGGCGCTGCAGCTGGCGCTGTCCTACGCCAAGGCCATCGGCGGCGCGCGGGCCGGCGTCATCAAGACGACCTTCGCCGAGGAGACCGAGACCGACCTGTTCGGTGAGCAGGCCGTGCTCTGCGGCGGCATGTCGGCGCTCGTGGCCGCGGGCTTCGAGACCCTCATCGAGGCCGGGTACCAGCCCGAGATCGCCTACTTCGAGTGCCTCCACGAGCTCAAGCTGATCGTCGACCTCATGTACGAGGGCGGCATCGCCAAGCAGCGCTGGTCGGTGTCGGACACCGCGGAGTACGGCGACTACACGACCGGCCCGAAGATCGTCGACGAGCACGTCAAGGCGACGATGAAGGAGGTCCTCGCCGCGATCAAGGACGGCTCGTGGGCCGCGGCGTTCATCGCCGACCAGGACGCCGGCGCGCCGGACTTCAAGCGGCGCCGCGCCGAGGCCGAGGCGCACCCGATCGAGGAGACCGGCCGCAAGCTGCGCGGGCTGATGAGCTGGGTGTCGGCGTCCGACGACTACACCGGGACCGCCGCCCGCAACTGAACACGGACCCCGTCCTCCTCACCGCTCGCAGGCTCGCGCCGAGCCTCTGGACGGGGCCTGACGACAGGGGCCCCCGCTGCCGGCCGGCAGCGGGGGCCCCTGTCGTCCGTGGGGCCTACCGGGCGCGGCGGTCGGCGCAGTACTGGCGGGAGGGCGGCTGCCGGAGCAGGACGAAGACCCCCACGCCGGCGAGGATCAGCACGATCGACCAGATGCTGAAGCCGCCGCCGAACAGGGACACGACGAGCCCGAGCGCGGCCATGCCGGCGATCACCAGGCCGGCGACCTCGAGGACCCTGCTGCTCTTGCCCTTCAACGCCAGGACGCCGCCCCAGATGTTGGCAACGGCGACGGCCAGGTACACGGTGCCGAAGGCCGCACTGGCTGCGCCCAGGACCCGGGTGGCCCCCAGGAGCAGCAGGGCGTACATCAGGACGTAGAAGGCCAGGACGAAGCCGATCCCAGCCGCGGCGAGCACCTGAGGGGGGCGCCGGCCCGGCGGGGTCCGGTCGGGATCGGTCACGGGGGAGTCCTCCTGAGAGAGCGGCAGCCCCTGTCCGCGCCGTCGGCGGCGCGGACAGGGGCTGAGGTGAGCTGCTCGGTCCGGCGGGTCAGCGCCCGCGGCGTGCGCGGTGCGCGGCGAAGAAGGCCGCGGCCGGCTTCATCGCCAGCAGGACGACGATCGCCAGCGCGGCCAGGAAGAACAACAGGCTCATGACGACGCCGCCGGCGCCGCTGCTCCCGGTGTCGGCGAGGCTGCCGACGACGTTGATCGCGGTGAAGGCCAGCGCGATGGAGCCGCCGACCAGCAGCATCACCCGGCTGCGCCCGCTCAGGGCCCACACCGAGCCCCAGATCATGACGACGGTCCAGACCAGCGCCAGCAGGCCGAAGACCAGCGCGATGCCGGCCACGGCGCCCGCGACCTCCCCGAGCCCGGGGATCTCGGTGTCGCCGGCGGCGCCGCCGAAGAACGCGCCCGCGAAGATCAGGGCGAGGCTGATGAGGATGCCGATGGCACCGAAGACGAACCCGAGGACCGCCGCCGTGACGACGCCACCGGGCTTGGCGGGGACCGCCGACTGGCCGTACTGGCCGTACTGCTGGGCGTAGTTGCCCTGCTGGCCGTACTGCTCGGGGTACCCCTGCTGTCCGTAGGGCTGGGCCTGGCCGTAGGGCGACTGCCCGTACTGCTGGCCGTAGGACGGCGAGGGCTGCCCGTACTCCTGGCCGTAGGAGGGGGAGGGCTGCCCGTACTGCTGGCCGTAGGAGGGGGAGGACGACTGTCCGTACTGCTGTCCGTAGCCCTGCTGGCCGTACCCCTGCGAGCCGGCGTCCTGCCCGTGGCCGGGCTGGCCGTACTGCGGAGAACCGGCGTTCGAGCCGGGCTCGTTGTCGTGGGTGCTCATGGTCTCCTCCGTCGGCGCCGGCACTCGCCGACTCGTCCCGGCCAGGATGTCCGCCGGGGAGCGACGGGAGCAAGCACACTCCCCCCTCCGGCGGAGGTGTCGTGCCGCATCCGTGACGTGACGGTGCGTGCGGGAAGGGGCTGACGAGGGGAGAGGAGGGCCGGGTTCCCTAGGCTCTCCTCCTGTGACCACGCCTGCGCCCGTCGTCCTCATCGCCGAAGAACTCGCCCCCAGCGTGCTGCAGGTGCTCGGGAGCGAGGTGGAGATCCGTCACGTCGACGGCGCCGACCGCGCCGCACTGCTGCCCGCACTGGCCGAGGCCTCCGCGGTGATGATCCGCAGCGCCACGCAGATCGACGCCGAGGCGCTGGCCGCCGCACCCAACCTCAAGGTGGTCGCCCGGGCCGGCATCGGCCTGGACAACGTCGACGTCACGGCGGCCACCGAGCGCGGCGTCATGGTGGTCAACGCACCGACCTCCAACATCGTCAGCGCCGCCGAGCACGCCGTGGCGCTGCTGCTGGCCGCCGCCCGGCACATCCCCGCCGCCGACGCGTCGCTGCGCGAGGGCACCTGGAAGCGGTCGAAGTTCACCGGCGTCGAGGTCACCGACAAGGTCGTCGGCGTCGTCGGCCTGGGCCGGATCGGCCAGCTGGTCGCCCAGCGGCTGGCGGCCTTCGGGGTCACGCTGATCGCCTACGACCCCTACATCCAGCCGGGTCGGGCCGCGCAGCTCGGCGTCCGGATGGTGTCGCTGGAGGAACTGCTCCGCGAGGCGGACTTCATCACCATCCACCTGCCCAAGACGCCGGAGACCCTCGGCCTGATCGGCGCCGCGGAGCTGACCACCACCAAGCGCGGGGTCATCATCGTCAACGCCGCCCGGGGCGGGCTGGTCGACGAGGCTGCCCTCGCCGACGCGCTGAAGTCCGGCCAGGTCGGCGCGGCGGGCATCGACGTCTACGCCACCGAGCCGTGCACCGACAGCCCCCTGTTCCAGCTGCCCAACACCGTGGTCACCCCGCACCTGGGCGCCTCGACCACGGAGGCGCAGGACAAGGCCGGCACGGCCGTGGCGCACTCGGTGCGGCTGGCGCTGCAGGGCGAGTTCGTGCCGGACGCGGTGAACGTCCAGGCCGGTGGCGTCGTCGCCGAGGACGTGCGGCCGGGCCTGCCGCTGGCCGAGAAGCTCGGCCGGGTCTTCACCGCCGTCGCCGGCGGGCTGGCCCAGTCGGTGAACGTCGAGGTGCGCGGCAAGATCGCCGAGTTCGACGTCTCGGTGGTGCAGCTGGCCGTGCTCAAGGGCGTGTTCTCCGACGTCGTCGAGGAGCAGGTCACCTACGTCAACGCCCCGCTGTTCGCCGAGCAGCGCGGCCTGGACGTCGCGATGACCAGCGACGTGGAGAGCCCCGACTACCGCAACCTGATCAGCGTCCGCGGCGCGATGGCCGACGGCACCGAGGTCACCGTCTCGGGCACGCTCTTCGGCAAGAACCAGGTGCCCAAGCTGGTCGAGATCAGCGGGTTCGACATGGACCTGGACCTGTCGGGCTACCTGCTGTTCTTCGTCTACTCCGACCGGCCCGGCGTCGTCGGCGCCATCGGCGCCGCGCTCGGCGAGGCCGGCATCAACATCGCCGGCGCACAGGTCAGCCGCACCAACCGCGGCGGCGAGGCGCTCATGGCCGTCACCGTCGACAGCCCGGTGCCCGCCGAGCTGCTCGGGGACATCGCGGGCCGGATCGGCGCGCGTGAGGCCCGCTCGGCGGACCTCACCCCCCGCTGACCTAGGGTCTGGTCCCATGCGCCTGGCAGTGATCCCTGGAGACGGCATCGGTCCGGAGGTGGTGGCCGAGGGCCTCAAGGTCCTCCGCGAGGTGGCCCCCGACGTGGAGACCACCCCCTACGACCTCGGGGCCGCGCGGTGGCAGCGGACCGGGGAACTGCTGCCCGACAGCGTGCTCGACGAGCTCCGCCAGCACGACGCGATCCTGCTCGGCGCCATCGGCGACCCCGGCGTGCCCAGCGGCATCCTCGAGCGGGGGCTGCTGCTGCGCCTGCGCTTCGAGCTCGACCACCACGTCAACCTGCGACCGGCGCGGCTCTACGAGGGCGTCCGCAGCCCGCTGGCCGAGCCGGGCGAGATCGACATGCTCTGCGTGCGGGAGGGCACCGAGGGTCTCTACGCCGGCAACGGCGGCGTGATCCGCCGGGACACGCCCCAGGAGATCGCCACCGAGGTGAGCCTCAACACCGCCTTCGGCGTCGAGCGGGTGGTCCGGTACGCCTTCGAGCGGGCCGTCGCCCGGCCGCGCCGGCACCTGACCCTCATCCACAAGACCAACGTGCTCACCCACGCCGGCGGGCTCTGGTCGCGGACGGTGGAGGAGGTCTCGGCGGAGTTCCCGGAGGTCACCGTCGCCTACCAGCACGTCGACGCGGCGTCGATGTTCTTCATCACCGATCCGGCCCGCTACGACGTCATCGTCACCGACAACCTGTTCGGCGACATCGTCACCGACGTCGCCGCGGCGGTGACCGGCGGCATCGGGATGGCCGCCAGCGGCAACCTCGACACCTCCGGCACGCACCCGAGCATGTTCGAGCCGGTGCACGGCTCGGCGCCCGACATCGCCGGCCAGGGCATCGCCGACCCGACCGCCACCGTGCTGTCGGTCGGCCTGCTGCTCGAGCACCTGGGGCGCAGCGACCAGGCGAAGAAGGTCAACGCGGCCGTCGCCTTCGACCTGTCCACGCGCGACCGGCAGAGCACCCTGCGCACCGCGGAGGTCGGCGACCGGCTCGCCGCGCTCGCCGGGGGCTGAGAGAGGACCCCGTCCTCCCCGCCCTTCGCAGGCTCAGGGCGGTGCCCGGGACGGGGCCGGCGACGGGAGCCTGCAGAGGGGCCACCCTCGGTGGCCGGGCCTGTGCCCGGTCACCGAGGAACGGCGCACTTCCTGGGGCCGAACCCATGGTGCCCGTCTCGGTTCCCCGGCAGGATCGCGGCACGCTTGCGCGAGCCCGTCGCGAGGAGGCCGCCGTTGAAACCGCCGCCGTTCACCTACTCGGTCCCGACGACCGTCTCCGACGCCGTGGCGCTGCTCGTCGAGCACGCCGAGGAGGAGCCGCGGGTCCTCGCCGGGGGGCAGAGCCTGGTGCCGCTGATGAACTTCCGGCTGGCCCACCCCGGTCACCTCGTCGACCTGCGCCGCGTCGCGGGGCTCGACACCCTCCGCCTCGACGGGGAGGACCTCGTGGTCGGCGCGATGGTGCGGCAGGCCACCGCCGAGCGCAGTCCCGAGGTCGCGGTCGCCGCGCCCGTGCTCGCCGAGGCCCTCGGGCACGTGGCGCACCCGCCGGTGCGGCACAGCGGCACCGTCGTCGGCAGCATCGCGCACGCCGACCCGGCCGCCGAGCTGCCGGCGGTCGCGCTCGCCCTGGACGCCGAGATGACCGCCGTGGGGCCGCGGGGCGAACGGCGCATCCCCGCCGCCGAGTTCTTCCAGGGCCCGTTCACCACGGCGCTGGCCGCCGACGAGATCCTCACCGAGGTCCGCTTCCCGTCCTTCCCCGGCGGGCACGCGTTCGTGGAGTTCGCCCGCACGCACGGGAACTTCGCCGTCGTCGGCGTGGCCGCCCTCGTCGCGGTCGCCGACGGGCGGGTCACCCGCGCGGCCCTCACGGCCAGCGGCGTCGCGCCCACCCCCGTGCGGCTGACCGCCGCGGAGGCCGCGCTCGTGGGGACGGCCGGTGACGAGGCCGCCGTGGAGGCCGCGGTCGACGCGGGCACGTCCGGCCTGGACCCGGCCGGTGACGTGCACGCCAGCGCCGCGACCCGCATCGACGTCGCGCGGGCGTGCCTGCGCGAGGGGATCAGGCGCGCACTGGACCGAGCCCGGGACCGGAGGTAGCCGGAGAGATGACCCAGCTGCAGGACATCACCCTCACCGTCAACGGACGCGACTACACCCTGGCGGTCGAGCCCCGCCGGCTGCTCGTCGACGTGCTGCGCGACGACCTCGGCCTGGTCGGGACGCACATCGGCTGCGAGCACGGCGTCTGCGGCACGTGCACCGTGCTCGTCGACGGCGCCAGCACCCGGTCCTGCACCACCCTGGCGGTCCAGGCCGACGGGCGGGCGATCCGCACGGTGGAGGGGCTCAGCAACGGAGCGGGGCTGCACCCGCTGCAGGAGGCGTTCTGGGAGAAGCAGGGCCTGCAGTGCGGCTACTGCACCCCGGGCATGCTCATGCGGGCGCTGGAGATCCTGGAGGAGGACCCCGACCCGACGCCCGAACGGGTGCGCGAGGGGATAGCCAGCAACCTGTGCCGCTGCACCGGCTACCAGTTCATCGTCGAGGCGGTGATGGCCGCGGCGCCGCGCGTGCGGCAGGCCGACGCCACCGCCCCCCAGCCCGCGACGGGAGCCCAGGCATGACCATCGTCGAGCGTCCCGCCCCGCCGCCGGTCCGCACCCACAAGGCGGACCGCAACTGGGTCGGCAAGAGCATCCGCAAGGTCGAGGACCCCAAGTTCCTGCGCGGTCGCGGCGGCTACGTCGCCGACCTGGTCCGGCCGGGCACCCTGCACGCGGCCGTGCTGCGCAGCCCGATGCCGCACGCCCGGATCGTCTCGATCGACACCTCGGCCGCGGAGGCCGCCCCCGGCGTGCACCTGGTCATGACCGGCGCGCAGGCCGCCGAGGTGACCGGCCCGCTGCCCGACTTCGGCCCCGACCCGACCAAGCACACGTGGCGCTGCCTGGCCGTGGACAAGGTCCGCTACGTCGGGGAGGGCGTGGCCGTCGTCGTCGCCGACAGCCGCTACCTGGCCGAGGACGCCCTCGAGCTGATCGAGGTCGACTACGACCCGCTGCCCGCGGTCACCGACCCCGAGGCGGCGCTGCAGCCGGGTGCGGCCCTGGTGCACGAGGCGCTCGAGGGCAACTGCGCCTACGAGCGGCAGTTCACCTTCGGCGACGTCGACCGCGACTTCGCCGCGGCCGACGTCGTCGTCCGCGACCGGCTGCGCTGGCACCGCTCGGGCGGGCAGCCGCTGGAGACGGTCGGCGCGATCGCCGACTTCGACCCGGCGACCGGGAAGCTCACGGTGCACACCAACTCGCTGAGCTTCACCAGCTACATGTTCATGGCGGCCGGGGCGCTCGGGATCCCCATGAACAAGTTCGACGTCCACCAGGTGCCCGCCGGCGGCAGCTTCGGCTCGAAGCTGTTCGTCACCAAGCCGACGGTGATCGCCGGCATGTGCTCGCGCGCCCTGGGCCGGCCGGTCGTCTACCTGGAGGACCGCGTCGACAACATGTCGAACTGCGACCACCACGGCTCCGACCGGGTCTACGACGTCGAGCTGGCGCTCATGCGCGACGGGACGCTGCGCAGCATCAAGATCGACACCGTCGACGACTACGGGGCCTACATCCAGTTCGGCGTCGGCCACCACGGCAACGCCCTGGCCCAGGTCACCGGCCCGTACACCATCGGCAGCGTGCAGTACCGCGTGCGGGCCGCGATGACCAACAAGAACCAGCAGGGCGCCTACCGGGGCTTCGGCTCCGAGGTCAACAACTGGATGCTCGAGCAGATGGTCGACCTGGCCGCCCGGGAGATCGGGATGGACCCGGTCGAGATCCGGCGGCGGAACTTCATCCCGCCGGAGTCCTTCCCGTACTTCATCCCCAGCGGCAACGTCTACGACAGCGGCAACTACGCCGCCGTCCTCGACGAGGCCCTGCGGCTGGGGGAGTACGACCGCTGGCGGGCCGAGCAGGCCCGCGCCCGTGAGCAGGGGCGGTACATCGGCATCGGGGTGATCTCCGCGCAGGAGCGCAGCGTCTTCTCCGCGACCGAGTTCTGGTTCTGGTTCGACGAGCCCAACGCCCCGGTCACCAGCAGCCCGGAGAGCGTGACCCTGGGCGTGGACGCGACCGGCACGATCACCGCGACGCTGTACTCGTGCGCCTTCTGGGGCAACAGCCCGGAGACGATGGTCGCGCAACTGGTCGCGGAGGAGTTCGACTGCGACCCGCACGACGTCTCGATCATCTACCACGGCCTGTCGGGCGGGCTGCCGGCGACCGGCCCCGGTGGCTCGCGGACGACGGTGATGCTCGCCGGCGCCGTCGAGGGCGCCTCGGCCAAGATCAAGGCCAAGGCGCGGCGGGCCGCGGCGCACCTGATGGAGGTCGACCCCGACGACCTCGAGTGGGCCGACGGCGGCTTCCAGGTCAAGGGCGTGCCCGACCAGCGCAAGGGCCTCGACGAGGTCGCGGCCATGCTGCACATGTTCAAGCACAGCTTCCCCGAGGACCTGGAGTCGGGCCTGGAGGAGTCGAAGGTCTACGACCACCCCTACACGACGATGCCCGCGCAGGACCGCAGCGACCTCGGCGTCTTCTACCCGTTCATGGGCAACGCCTGCCACGTCCCCGTGGTGGAGGTCGACGGGGCCACCGGGGAGGTGCGGATCCTCGCCTACGCGGCGGTCCACGACTGCGGCACGCTGGTCAACCCGCGCTCGCTGGCCGGCCACATCGTGGGCGGGACCGCCCAGGGCATCGGCACCGCGCTGTACGAGGAGTTCGTCTACGACGAGCAGGGGCAGCTGGTCACCAGCAGCTTCCTCGACTACTCGATCCCGACCGCCATGGAGGTACCGGAGCTGCGGATCGGCCACGTCGAGACGCCGTCCCCGTACACCCCGCACGGCATCAAGGGCGGCGGCGAGGGCGGCCGGATGATGGCGCCGGCCGCGCTCAACGCGGCGGTCAACGACGCCCTGGCGCCGCTCGGGGTGCGGGTCACCGAGCTGCCCATGACGCCCGACCGGCTGCGCGCGGCGATCCGCGCGGCGGCAGCGGGGGCGGTGCCCCGCCCCCGCTGACCGCGGTCAGCCGGTGGCGGCGCCCTCCTCGACGGCCGCCGTCCGCAGCAGGTACCGCAGGATGAAGTCGTGCGACGTCTCCAGGTGCAGGCGGGTCAGCTCGGCGACCTCCCGCGGGTCCCCGCGGCGCACCGCGGCCAGGATCTGCCGGTGCTCCTCGTGCAGGTGCTCGACGTCGCCGATGACGTCGAGGTGCAGGTAGACGTAGCGGTCGGTCAGCCGGCGCAGCTGCTCGGTGAGGGCGACCATCCGCGGGCGGTCGGCGCGCTCGTAGACCAGCGCGTGGAAGCGCGCGTTGGCCTCCAGCCACTCGCCCGGGGTCATCTCGCCGGACTCCATCCGCTCGGCCAGGGCCGCCATCCGGGCCACCTCGGCACGGCCGACGTTGGGCACCGCGATCGCGGTGACCACCGGTTCGACGGCCTCCCGCAGCTCGTAGAGCTCCTGCAGCTCCGGGATGGACAGCCCGGTGACGACCGCCCCGGTGACCGCGAGGTCGACCAGGCCCTCGGTGGACAGCACGTGCAGCGCGTCCCGGACGGGGATGCGGCTGACCCCGTACTCGGCGGCGATGTCGGACTGGGACAGCACCGTCCCCGGGGGGATCGCGCCGGTGCGCAGCCGGTCGCGCAGCCCTCGCGCGACGCGGCTGCCCGCTGACTCCTCGCTCATCGGCGACCTCCCTCGGCTGGGTCCGGCTCCCGGTCGGTCCATCGTGGCACCGCCGTCCGCCTCAGCTCTCGCCCCGGCGGAGTGAGCCGACCACCAGCCGGTCGACGCTCATGTCGAGGGCCGCGTCGTCGCCGACCGCGCCGAAGGCCCGCAGCATGTCCTTGATCTCGGCGTGCACGCGCGGGCTGCGCGTGCGCAGCGCGGCCACCCGGTCGTCGACGTCCTTGCGCAGCTCCTCGGGGGAGGCGACGACGGCGTTGAGCAGGCCGAGCTCCAGGGCGCGCGAGGCCGGCACCTGCTCGCCGGTCGCGGTCAGCCAGAACGCCTGCCGCTCGCCGACCTTGCGCGGCAGCCAGGCCAGCACCAGCGCGGGGGCCAGGCCGATGCCGACCTCCGGGAAGGAGAAGAGGGCGTCGGCCACGGCGACCGACACGTCGCAGGCCGCGACCACCCCGACGCCGAAGCCGGCGGCGTCGCCGTGCACCTCGGCGACGGTGACCAGCCGGGTCCGGCGGAACGCCCGCGTGGTGGCGGCCAGCGTCTCCGCCTCGCCGCGGACCACCCCCGGCGCGGCGTTGGTGCCGCCGCGCTCGCGGCCCAGGCAGAACGCCTCGGCCGCCGAGCGGATCCGCAGCACGTGCGCGCCCTCGGGCGGGTCCGTCAGCAGCGCGGTCAGCTCGCGCAGGTCGGCCAGCGCCCAGAGGCCGTCGGGCCGGTCCACCTCCGCGACGACGACGCCGTCGGTGACCGGCGAGACCGTCAGCCCGGCCATCAGTTCAGCCGTCCCGTCGCGCGGCCGCCGTACCAGTCGACGTCGTCGGGCGCGGTCCGGACGGTGATCGCGCGGACGTGGGTGAAGTCGTGGAAGGACTCCCAGCCGCCCTCGCGACCGGTGCCGCTCTCCTTGAGGCCGCCCCACGGCGAGGAGGGGTCGAGGCGGTGGTGGTCGTTGACCCAGACCATGCCCATCTCCAGCTGCTGCGCCACGCGGTGGGCGCGGGCGACGTCGCGGGTCCAGATCGCCGAGCCCAGCGCGAACGGGGAGTCGTTGGCCAGCCGGATCGCCTCGTCCTCGTCGTCGAAGGGGATGACGACCACGACCGGCCCGAAGACCTCCTCCTGGGCGATCCGCATGTCGTTGCGGACGTCGGCCAGCACGGTCGGCTCGACGAAGAAGCCCCCGGGCAGGTCCGGCACGTCGGCGGGCCGGCCGCCGGTGACCAGCCGGGCGCCCTCGGCGATCCCGCTCTCGACGTGCCGCAGGATGCGGGTGCGGGCCCGCTCGGAGATCACCGGACCGAGCTGCGTCTCCGGCAGCGTCGGGTCGCCGGTGCGGATCTGCCGCGCCTGGGTGGCGAGGCCCTCGACGACGTCGTCGTAGATGCCGCGCTGGACGAGGAGCCGGCTGCCGGCGATACAGGTCTGGCCGGCGCCGATGAACCCGGCGAAGGCCGCGCCGCGGGCGGCGGTGTCGACCGGGGTGTCGTCGAAGACCAGCACGGGGGACTTGCCGCCGAGCTCGAGGGTCGCCTTGGCGAACCGTCCCGCGGTGGCCAGCGAGATCGCGCGACCCACCTCGGTCCCGCCGGTGAACACCACCTTCTTCACCAGCGGGTGCTCGGTCAGCGCCGCCCCGGCGGTGTGCCCGAGGCCGTTGATGACGTTGAGCACACCCGGGGGGATGCCCGCGGCCTCCGCGATGTCGGCCAGGAGCATCGCGGTGAGCGGGGTCTGCTCCGAGGGCTTGAGGACGACGCTGTTCCCGGTCGCCAGCGCGGGCGCGAGGCTCTTCGACGCGATCATCATCGGGTGGTTGAACGGCGCCAGGATGCCGACCACGCCCAGCGGGAAGCGGCTGGTGTAGGCGTGGTAGTCGCCGCGCAGCGGGACCACCGCGTCGCGGTCGGCCAGCAGCAGCGCGGCGTTGTACCGGTACCACTCCGACAGGCGGGTGATCTGCGCCTTCGTCTCGGTGATCGGCCGGCCGTTGTTCATCGTCTCCAGCTTGTAGAGGTCCTCCATCCGGGCCTCGATGCCGTCGGCGAAGCGGTGCAGCAGCACGGCCCGGTCGTGGATCGGCATCCGGCTCCACACCCCGGAGCGGAACGTCTCGTCGGCCACCCGCACGGCGCGGTCGACGTCGGCGGCGTCGGCCGCGGCGACGGTGGCGAAGGCCTCGCCGGTGGCGGGGTTGACCACCTCGATCGGCTCGGCGCCGCCGGGGGAGAGCTCCCCGCCGATGCGCAGGCCGGTCGGCAGCGAGGCGACCGGCAGGTCCACGACGTCGGGGACGGGGCTCGACAGGGTCACGGGTGTCCTCCCGGGAGGGGTCGTATGCCGGAGGTGTGCGGCTGTATACGGGCTGCGGGCGACCCTAGGGCGGTTCCGCGGCCCTGGCAAGGCTCAGGCCGGGGACGCACCGGGGCCGGGGAGGAAGCGGCCGCAGCGGCCCCGGGCGGGGCGGCCCTCCTCGGCGACCAGCTCCCCGCGCAGCCAGGTCTGCACCACCCGCCCCTGCACCGCCCGTCCGTCGTACGGCGTCCACCCGGCCTTGGACAGGACGTCGGCGTCGCGCAGCGTCCGCCGTCCGCCGGGGTCGACCAGCACGAGGTCGGCGTCGGCGCCCGGGGCGATCCGGCCCTTGCGGGGCCACAGGCCGTAGGTCCGGGCGGGCTGCTCGGCGTAGACGCGGGCGACGTCCTCGTAGGCCAGGTGGCCGCGGGCGACGGCGTCCAGGAGCAACTGCATGGTGCTGTCCAGGCCGGGCAGGCCGAAGTGGACGTTCCAGATGTCGCCGGCGCGCTTCTGCTCGAGCGTGGACGGTGCGTGGTCGCTGGACATGTGGGTGAGCACCCCGGAGCGCAGCAGCCGCCACATCTCGGCCTCGTCGGCGTCGGTGCGGGCCCGGGCCGGCGGGGTGAACTTGCGCAGCGCACCGGCGTCGAGCACCTCGTCCTCGCGGAGCAGGAAGTACTGCGGGCAGCCCTCCACGGCCAGCCCCGCCCCGCGGGCGCGCTCGGCCGACAGGTACGCGGCGACCTCGGGGTTGCTGACGTGGGCGATCGTCGCCCGGGCGCCGGTGCGCCGCACGAGCAGCGCCGCGACGGCGGCGGCCACGAGCTCGGCGTCCCGGTTGCGCCACTCGGGCACCAACCCGCCGTCGGTGCGGCCCCCGGCCCGCAGCAACGCTTCCGCCGCGCCGGTCAGCGACTCGTCCTCGCAGTGCAGCAGGCTGACCGCTCCCGCCCGAGCGGAAGCCTCCAGGTGCTCCTTGAGCCGGGCCGGGTCGTGGCCGGGCACGCCGTGGGTCGTGCAGGTGAAGACCTTGAAGAACGCCACGCCCGCCGCCCACAGCGCGCCGACCTCCCCGGACGCCCCCGGCCAGGCGTGCGCGGCCAGCCCGAAGTCGACCTCGGACCGCTCGCGCAGGTACGCCGTCTTGTCGCGGAGGTCGTCGACGGTGCGGACCGGCGCGCCGTGGGTGTGCTCGACGATGGTGGTGACCCCCGCGGCGGCGGCGGCCGCGGTGCCGGTCGGGAAGTCCTCGCGCTCGGGGCTGCCGGGGTCCATCAGGTGCACGTGGGTGTCGATCCCGCCGGGCAGGACGACCAGGCCGGCG
This sequence comes from Geodermatophilus sp. SYSU D00965, assembly GCF_054050075.1. Classification (NCBI taxonomy): domain Bacteria; kingdom Bacillati; phylum Actinomycetota; class Actinomycetes; order Geodermatophilales; family Geodermatophilaceae; genus Geodermatophilus; species Geodermatophilus sp. SYSU D00965. The sequence goes on from NZ_JBJGYQ010000007.1 coordinate 152,720, forward strand.
GCGTCCACCGTGCGCGCGGCGCTCGGCGCGTCCGCGGCGCCCGGCGGCCCGACGTGCACGACGACGCCGTCCCGCACGCCGACGTGCGCGCGGCGGCGGCCGGACGGCGTGACGACGGTGCCGCCCGCGACGAGCAGGTCCAGGTCGGGCATCAGCGGTCCTCTCGATCGGGGTGGGCCCTACGGTGGGCCGGCCGGGCGCCGACCGGGGCCGGGCAGGGGAGGGCAGGGGCATGGGGAGCTCGGCGCAGCGGCCGCGGGTGGCCGTGGGGTCGCTCGGCGGCACGATCACGATGACCGCACCCGCGGCGGGCGGCGGGGTGCAGCCGGCGCTGACCGCGGCCGACCTGCTCGCCGGCGTCCCCGCGCTGGCCGAGGTCGCCGACCTCGCCGCCACCACGCTGCAGACCGTGCCGAGCGCCTGGCTCACCCCGGCCGACGTGGTCGCCGCCGCGGACTGGGCCGGGGAGCAGGTGGCGGCGGGCGCGGCCGGCGTCGTCCTGGTCCAGGGCACCGACACGATCGAGGAGACGGTCTACCTGCTGGACCTGCTCTGGGACCGCCCCGAGCCGGTCGTCGTCACCGGCGCGATGCGCAACCCGTCGTCGGCCGGCGCCGACGGCCCGGCCAATCTGCTGGCCGCCGTCCGGGTCGCGGCCGACCCCGGGGCGCGCGACCGCGGCGCGCTGGTGGTGTTCGCCGACGAGGTGCACGCCGCGGCGCGGGTGCGCAAGACCGACAGCACCGCGCTGCAGGCCTTCACCTCCGGCGTCTTCGGCGCGCTCGGCCGGGTGCACGAGCAGGCGGTGACCTTCGCCGGGCGGGCGGCGCGCTGGCCGGCGCTGCCCCGCCCGCTGGAGGGCCGCGACCCGCGGGTGGCCCTCCTCGAGACCGCCCTCGGGGACCGCGGCGAGCTGCTGGCGCTGGTCGCCGAGGCGGGCTGGGACGGGGTCGTGGTCGCCGGGTTCGGCGCCGGGCACGTGTCGGCGACCGCGGCCGAGGTGGTCGGTGCGGTGGCGGGCCGCTGCCCCGTCGTGCTGGCGACCCGCACCGGCGGGGGCCCGGTGCTGTCGGCCACCTACGGGTTCGTCGGCAGCGAGGAGGACCTGCTCGGCCGCGGCGTCCTGCCCGCGGGGTGGCTCGACCCGCGCAAGGCGCGGCTGCTGCTGTGGACCCTCCTGGCCGCCGGTGCCGACGCGGCGACCGTGCGGGCCACCGTGACCGCCCGCGGCGCGGCGCCGGGCGGGCCCGCCCAGGCCGGGCCCGCCTAGGCCGGGGCGGCGGCTCAGAGCCGGCCGCCGGTCTGCTCGAGGATGTCCCGCACGCGCTGCTTGGCCAGCTCGGTGTACCGGTAGACCGCAGCCCGGGCCGTCTCCGCGTCGCCGCGCTCCAGGCCCTCGGTGATCCCGCGCTGCGCCTCGATGAAGCTCTGCGAGGTCACCGGCGTCGCCCCGAAGCTGCGGGTCATCACCGACCGGATGTGCAGCTCGCTGAAGGCCGCGGTCAGCGCGGTGCTGTGGGCCAGGGCGACCAGCGTCTCGTGGAAGGCGTAGTTGGCGTCGAGGTAGCCGTCGAAGTCGACGAAGCGCTCGCCCACCAGGAGCGCGGCCATGGCCTCGAACCGGGTGCGCAGCCCGGCCAGCTCCGCCTCGGGCACCCGGCCGCACACCATGTCGATGACGCCGAGCTCGATGGCGCAGCGGGCGTCGAAGGTCTCGTCCGACGTCCGCGCCGTGAACGGGACGACGACGTAGCCGCGCTCCGGGTCGCGGCGCACCAGGCCCTCGGCGGCCAGCCGGGAGAGCGCGTAGAACGCCGCCGGCTTGTCCACGTCCAGCGAGTAGGCGAGGTCGTCGAGCAGCAGCACGGTGTCGGCGGCGTACCGCCGCTCCAGCACCTGCTGGCGGGCCCGCAGGTAGACGGCGTCGTCGCGGGCGAACTCGAAGCGCCCGAACCCGCCGCGGAAGTAGGTCAGCGGGGCGCCCTCGTCGGCCTCGGCCTGGCGGACCCGGCCGAGGAAGATCGTGTGGGTGGCGGCGTCGACCTGCTCGACGACCTCGCACTCGATCCGCGCCAGCGCCTCGGTCAGCAGCGGCACGCCGGTGACCCCCTCGGCGACCTGGACGCCGGCGAACTTGTCCGCCGACGGCGTCGCGAACTGCTGCGCCAGGTGGCCCTGGCCCTGGCCGAGCACGTTGACGCCGTAGGCGCCGGCCTCGGCCACCGCGGCGCAGGTGGCCGAGGAGCTGTTCAGGCAGGCCAGCATCATCGGCGGGTCCAGCGACAGGGAGGTCACCGAGCTCGCCGTCATGCCGAACGCACCCTCGGCGGTGCGGGTCGTCACCAGGGTCACCCCGCTGGCGAGGTGGCCGACGACGTGCCGGAACCGCTGGGCGTCGAACGCCGGGGGAGCTGCCGGCTCGGGGGTCGTCACGCGGGACCTCCTCGGGAGGCCGTGCCGCACCCCGGTCGGGCGCGGTCCTGTCCGTCGAGTAGAACGGCGGCGCGGGCCCGGGGGGATGGCGGAGCGCGTCATGCGGGTGCCGCCGCGATGGCGGAGCCCGTCACCACGGCGTCCCGACTCACGTCCGCTGTCATCCGCCGGCGGTCAACTTGTCCGGTCCCGACACTGCCCGGGGACCGGTCCGGGGCCTTGACTGGCGGCGTCCACCGGCCGAGCCCCGAGGAGACGTCGTGAGACTGGGCTACTTCGCCATGCCGATGCACCCGCAGGGGCGCACGTGGGCCGAGACGCTGCAGGAGGACCGCGAGGCGGTCATCCTGGCCGACCGCCTCGGCTTCCACGACGCGTTCATCGGCGAGCACCTCACCGACCGGCACGAGAACATCACCAACAGCCTGGTCTTCCTCGCCACCCTCATCCCGGAGACCCAGCGCATCCGGCTCGGCACCGGGACGACGAACCTCTCGCACATGCACCCCGCGCTGGTGGCGGTGAACAGCGCGATGTTCGACCACCTCGCCGGCGGCCGGTTCATCCTCGGCGTCAGCCCGGGCGCGCTGCCGTCGGACGCCGAGCTGCTGGGCATCCTCAAGGAGGACCGCAACCAGATCTTCGCCGAGGCGATCGACGTCATCACGGCGCTGTGGGAGCGCGAGCCGCCCTACGACATCGACTTCCCCGACAACCGGTTCACCGTCAGCACCGCCAACACCTTCGACGGCGACGTCGGGGTCGGGATCGTCGGCAAGCCCCTGCAGCAGCCCCGCCCGGAGGTCGTCGGCACCGTCGTCGCGCCGTTCTCCAAGGGCGTCGTCGCCATGGGCGCCAAGGACTTCCACCCGCTGTCGGCCAACTTCCTGCTGCCGCAGTGGGTGGCCACGCACTGGCCCAACTACGTGCAGGGCAAGGAGTCGGTCGGCGCCACCGCGGCGCCGGCGGACTGGCGGGTCGCGCGCACGGTCTTCGTCGCCGACGACGCCGACGTCGCCGAGGCCTACGGGCGGGCCGACGCGAGCAGCCCGTACCGCTACTACTACGGGAAGATGCTCGGCAAGATGCGGTCGCTGGGCCGCCTGGCGCTGTTCAAGACCTCCCGCGAGCAGCCCGACGAGGAGGTCACCCTCGAGGGCGTCCTGCGCGACCTGGTCATCTGCGGCACCCCCGACTCCGTCGCCGACCAGATCCTGGCGCTGCGCGAGCAGACCGGGGAGTTCGGCGAGCTGGTCTACGCCGGTCTGGACTGGGTCGACCCCGAGTTGGCCCGGCGGTCGATGGAGCTCATGGCCACCAAGGTCATGCCGCGGGTCAACGAGGCGCTGGGCGCCGACGACGGCCCCGTCCCGGCCGACGGGGGGCGGTGACGGTGGAGGAGGACCGGCTGCCGCTGCCCCCGGACGAGCAGCTGACCGACGCCCAGCGGGCGGCGGTCGCCGAGATCAGCTCGGGCCCGCGCGGCGCGGTCATCGGCCCGTTCGCGCCGCTGCTGCGCAGCCCCGAGCTGATGACCCGGCTGCAGAAGGTCGGCGAGCACCTGCGCTGGTCCAGCCCGCTGGACCGCCGGCTGTTCGAGATGACCATCCTGTTCGTCTCCCGCTGGTGGGACCAGGACTTCGAGTGGAGCTACCACCACCCGCTCGCCCTCGAGGCCGGCCTGGACCCGGCGGTCGCCGACGCCATCGGCGAGGGACGGCGACCCGAGGGCATGGACCCGGCCGCGGAGGCGGTCTGGGACCTGCTCGACGAGCTGCACCGGACCAAGCGGGTCGGCGACGACACCTGGGCCCGGGCCCTGGAGCACCTCGGGGACGCCGGCGCGGTCGAGGTCGTCGGCACGGCCGGCTACTACACGACGCTGGCGATGGTCATGAACGTGGCCCGCACCCCGGTGCCCGGCGGCTCGATCCTGCCCGACCTGCGCGCCGAGGGGGTGCGACGGTGAGCCCGCTGCCGACCCCGGCCCTGCACCGGACCGGGGAGGGCTCGCCGGTCCTGCTGCTGCACCCGCTGGGCGTCGACGCCGGCTTCTGGGACGACGTCGTCCCGGCGCTGTCCGGCCACGAGGTGCTCACCTACGACTTCCCCGGCCACGGGGCGACGCCGGTGCCCGAGCAGCCGTACACGATCGAGGACCTCACCGAGCAGGCCGCGGCGCTGCTGACCGAGGCCGGCGCCGTCCCGGCCGACGTCGTGGGCGTCTCCCTCGGCGGGCTGGTCGCGCAGCGGCTGGCCGCCTGTCACCCGGAGCTGGTCCGCCGGCTGGTCGTGGTCGACGCCGTCGTGGTCTACCCGCCGCCGCTCAAGCAGCAGTGGCGGGACCGGGCGGCGGCCGCACCCGCGCAGGGCATGGCGCCGTTCGTCGACCCGACGCTGTCGCTGTGGTTCACCGCGGACACGCTGGCCGCCGGGGGGCCGGTCGTCGAACGGGTCCGGCGCACCGTCGCCGACGCCGACCCCCGGGGCTACGCGGCCGCCTGCGCCGCCCTGGAGGAGGTGGACCAGACCGGCCTCGTCGGGCGGATCACCGCACCCACGCTGCTCGTCTGCGGGGAGGACGACGCCCCGCCGTTCACCGTGGCGGCCCGCGAGCTGGCCGCCACGCTGCCCGACGCCCGGCTGGTGTGGCTGTCCCCGGCACGGCACGCCGGCGTGCTGGAGCAGCGCGACGCGTTCGTCGACGCCCTCACCGGCTTCCTCGGCGACGGAGCGGCCCGGTGAGCCGCGAGCCGGTCGGGTTCCTGGGCCTGGGCGTCATGGGCTCGGCCATGAGCGGGCACCTGCTCGCCGCCGGGTACCCCGTCCTCGGCTTCGACCCCGACCCCGCCCGCCGGGCCGAGCACGAGCAGCGCGGCGGCACGGTCTGCGCCGACCCCGCCGAGGTGGCCCGCGCCGCGGGGGTCGTGGTGACCTCGCTGCCCAGCGCCGCCGCCCTCCGCGCGGTGCTGGACGCGCTGTCCGGCGGCGTGCACGAGACGCTGGTGCTGGTGGAGACCAGCACGCTGTCCCCGGAGACCAAGCGGGAGGGGGCCGAGCGCGCGCGGGCGTTCGGCGCCACCCTGCTGGACTGCCCGATGAGCGGCACCGGCCAGCAGGCCCGCGACGGCGACCTGATCGCCTACCTCAGCGGGGACGAGCAGGCCAAGGCGCGGGCGCGGCCGGTGCTCGAGACCTTCACCCGCGCCCAGTACGACCTGGGCGCGTTCGGCCAGGGCACCGCCATGAAGCTGGTGGCCAACCTGCTGGTGGCGGTGCACAACGCCGCCGCCGCGGAGGCGCTGCTGCTCGCGCAGCGGGCCGGGCTGGACCTGGAGCAGGTGCTCTCCGCCGTGGGGGACGGCGCCGGCGGCTCGCGGATGCTGCAGGTGCGCGGCCCGCTCATGGCCGCCGGGCGGTACCAGCCGGCCACGGCCACCGTCGCGACCATGCAGAAGGACAACGGGCTCATCGCCGAGTTCGCGCAGGGGGTGGCCAGCCCGACGCCGCTGTTCGCGGCCACCCGGGTGCTCTACGACGCCGCGGTCGCGCAGGACCGGCTCACCGAGGACACCGCCTGCGTGTTCGGCGTCCTCCAGCGGCTGGCCGGCCAGTGAGCGGCTCTGCCGTCCGGGCGGCTCCGCCGCGCGGGAGGGAACCAGGAGCACCGATTGCGGTACCGCTATGCGAGCAGCCGCTGCAGGCGCAGGGCGACCTGCAGCTCGGTGCGCCGCTCCGACAGCGGGTGCCCGAGGTGCTCCTCGGCCCGGTGCAGCCGGTTGCGGACGGTGTGCTCGTGCAGCTGGAGGTGCTCGGCGGTGGCCACGTGGCTGCCGAGCCGGGAGGAGGCCTCCAGCGTCTCGCGCAGCCGGGCGGCCTCGGCGGTGTCCTCGGCCAGCGGGCCGAGCTCGGTGCGCACGAAGCGGCGGGCCCGCTCGGGGTCGCGCATGAGCAGGATCTCCAGAGCCACGGCGGCGTGCTCGAGCACCCGCGGGGCGGCGGCGCGGCCCCACGCGGCGCGCACCCGCTCGACGTCCTGGGCCTGCGCGTAGGCCTCGCGGAAGCCCACCAGGCCCGCCAGCGGCTCGGAGACGGAGGCCTCCACCCCGGCGTCGGCCAGCGCGGCGAGCAGGCGCCGCCGTCCGTCCGGCGTCCAGCCGGGGACGGTCAGCCAGACCGCCGTCCGGCTCAGGTCGACGGGGTGCACCAGGGTCGACCGGACGCCGGTGCGGGCACGCACCCCGGTCATCAGGCTGCCGGCCGCGCCCTCGGCGACCGAGGGCAGCAGCACGACGACGTGCTCCCCGCCGAGGTCGTGGTCGAGGGTGATGAGGTCCGAGGGAGCCAGCGACGTCCGGTCGCCACGCAGGATCTCGCGCACCAGCCCCTGCCGGACGTGCGCTCGGGTGCGGCTGAGCGCCTCGTCCACCCGCGCGTGGTTGTCCGCGACCAGGGAGGCGACGTGGTCCTGGTAGTCGAAGATCGCGGTGGTCAGCCGGACCAGGGCGCGCACGGCCTCCGCGCGGGGGACGTCGGCGGCCTCGGCCACCTCCTGCAGCCGGTCGGCCCAGGCCTGCCACATCTCGGCGAACCCCACGCGGTAGGAGCGCTGCAGCGCGGTCTGCGGGATCCGCAGCTCGGCCTGCACGCGGGCGAACACCAGCGGCTGCTCCAGGCGGACCGCCTCCAGCGGCAGCCGCCCGCAGAGGACCTGCTGGAGCAGCCGCAGGTTCTCCTGGACGCTGGCCCGCAGGTGCTCGGCGAAGCCGGCGTCGTCGGCGAGGTCGGGGAAGGCCACCGCGACGTCGCGGGCCACCACGCGCTCGCACAGCGCGGCCAGGTCGACATCGGCGGCCAGCTCGCGCACCCAGGCGGGCAGCGGCTCGCGACCGGTGAGCGCGGGGTCGGCCGCGTCGAGCACCGGGTCCCTCCCTCCGCCGACGGCCGCCGCGACGCTACACGTGACGCAGGGCACGTTCCAGCGTGCGGGGGTGGCCTCCCGCTCCCGGGTGAGCGGGCCGCCGGGCGGACGCCGACCGGGCCGGTGCCGCGGTGACCGGCGTGCTGCCCGGCGACCGGCCGCTGCGGGTGGGCGTGCTCGGCGGCTCGCTGATCGGGCTCACCACCGCGCTGGTGTTCCGCGACATCGGCTGCGACGTCGACGTCTACGAGCGTTCCCGCGCACCGCTGGAGGGCCGCGGGGTGGGCATCGTGCTGCACCCCACGACGGTTCGGTACCTGCTGGACAACCGGCTGCTGGACCTGTCGGCGGTGAGCACGTCGGCGCGGTGGCACCGCTACCTGGCCGACGACGGGTCGGTCCTCAGCGAGGACGCCCGCCGGCACCACTTCACCGGCTACAACACGCTCTACGGCACGCTGCTGGGCGCCTTCGGCCGCGACCGCTACCACCTCGACTCCGAGGCGACCGGCATCCGGCAGACGCCCGACGAGGTGGAGATCGCCTTCGCCGACGGCCGGACCGCGACCTGCGACCTGCTGGTCGGGGCCGACGGCGTCTCCTCGTTCGCCCGCCGAACGATGCTGCCCGACGTCCAGCCGCGCTACGGCGGGTACGTGGCCTGGCGCGGGGTCGTCGACGAGCGCGAGCTGAGCCCGGCGACGTTCGCCGCGCTCGACGACTCGCTCACCTACTACGTCCGCCCGCACAGCCACGCGCTGACCTACCCGATCCCGAACTACGACGGCGCGGTCGAGCCGGGACGCCGGCTGATGAACCTGGTCTGGTACCGCAACGTCGCCCAGGGCGCGGCGCTGGCCGACCTGCTCACCGACCGCACCGGCCGGCAGCGCGACGTCTCCCTCCCGCCCGGCGCGGTGCGCGACGAGCACCTCGCCGACTTCCGCGACACCGCGCAGGCCCAGCTGCCGCCGCCGCTGGCCGAGGTCGCGGCCCGGGCGGCGGCCCCGTTCCTGCAGGTGATGGTCGACGTCGAGGTGCCCCGGATGGCCTTCGGCCGGGTCGCGCTGGTCGGCGACGCCGCGTTCGCCGTCCGGCCCCACGCGGCCGCGGCCACCGCCAAGGGCGCCGACGACGTGTGGGCGCTCGCCGCGGCCCTGCTGCGCGCCGGCGGCGACGTCCCCGAGGCGCTGCGGCTGTGGGAGCCCGCCCAGCTCGACCTCGGCCGCGCGCTGCTCGCCCGCACCCGCGACCTGGGCGAGGGCGCGCAGTTCCGCAGCGACTGGGTCCCGGGCGACCCGTCGCTCACCTTCGGTCTCCGCGCGCCGGGCGACTCCGCGGACATGCCCGTGCGGTGACCCCAACCGACCCGCGTCCCAGCCCCGGGGCGCGTCCACCCACCAGGTCAGGAGGAACCATGGCCAGCTCGCCGGCCGATGACGTGCCCTTCCGGGGAGACGACGTCATCCGCGACTACATCGGCAAGTTCTCGAACTGGGGCCGCTGGGGGGCCGACGACCAGCTCGGGGCCCTCAACCACGTCGGCCCGGAGCAGGTCGTCGCGGCCGCCGGGCTGGTCCGCCAGGGCCAGGTCATCTCGATGGGGCTGCCGCTGGACCTCAACGGCCCGCAGTCGGGCGGCTTCCGCGCCAACCCGCTGAACATGATGACCGCGACCGGCACCGACTACCTGGCCGGCAAGCAGGACCCGCTGCCGGGAGGGTTCGGCCCGTCGAAGGGGTTCGGCTTCTCCGACGACGTCCTGGTCACCCCCAACCAGTCGGGCAGCCAGTGGGACAGCCTGGCGCACATCTTCTGGAAGGGGCAGATGTACAACGGCTTCGACGCCGGCAACGTCACCGCCAAGGGCGCGGCGACCTGCGGCATCCAGGTCGCCAAGGACAAGCTGGTCATGCGGGGCGTGCTGCTCGACGTCGCCCGGCACAAGGGCGTCGAGTGCCTGGAGCCCGGCTACGCGATCACCGTCGAGGACCTCGACGCCACGGCCGCGGCCCAGGGCGTGGAGGTCCGCACCGGCGACGCGGTCATCGTGCGGACGGGTATGACCGAGACCCGCCGCGGCAACTGGGGGGACTACAACGGCGGGGACGCACCCGGCCTGTCGCTGCACACCGCGCCGTGGCTGTACGAGCACGACGTCGCGGCCATCGCCACCGACACGTGGGGCTGCGAGGTGCGGCCCAACGAGGTCGACCTCTTCCAGCCGCTGCACATCGTCGCGCTGGTGCACATGGGGATCCTCTTCGGCGAGATCTGGGACCTGCAGGCCATCGGTGAGGACTGCGCCGCGGACGGCGTCTACGAGTTCATGCTCTCCGCGGCCCCGCTGCCGATCACCGGCGCGGCGGGCTCGCCGATGAACGCGATCGCGGTCAAGTGACGACCGGCGCGCCCCTCGAGGGGCAGGTGGCCGCGGTGACCGGGGCGGGGACCGGCATCGGCCGGGCGATCTCCCTGCGGCTGGCCGCCGAGGGCGCCGACGTCGTCCTGACCGGGCGGTCGACGGAGGCGATGGAGGAGGTCGCCGAGCAGATCCGGGCCGCCGGGCGGCGGGCGCTGCCGGTCGCGATGGACCTGCGCGACCCGGACTCGATCACGGCCGCCGCCAAGGCCGCGGACGCCGAGTTCGGCCGGGTGGACGTCCTGGTCAACAACAGCGGGGTCGGGGGGCCGAGCGCGCCGCTGGTGGAGATGCCGCTCGACGAGTGGGAGGACACCTTCCGCGTCAACGTGACCGGCACGCTGCTGGCCTGCAAGGCGTTCCTGCCCGGCATGATCGCCCGCCGGTCCGGCTCGGTGGTGGTCATCGGCTCGATGACCGGCAAGCGGCCGCTGGTCAACCGCACGCCCTACGCGGCGTCGAAGACCGCGCTGATCGGCCTGGTCCGCACCCTCGCCGTCGAGCTGGGCGGCTCCGGGGTGCGGGTCAACCTGATCTCGCCGGGCCCGGTGGAGGGCGCCCGGATCGAGTGGGTGCTCGAGCAGCAGGCCGCCGCCCGGGGCATCACCGTGGAGGAGGCCCGGGCCGACTTCCTGTCCGGCGCGGCGCTCAAGCGGCTGGTCAGCCCGCAGGACGTCGCCGACGCGGTCGCCTTCCTGGCCTCGCCCCGCGCCGCGGCGATCACCGGGGAGGACCTCAACGTGTCCAACGGGCTGGTCATGTACTGAGAGAGGACCCCCTCCTCCCCACCCCTCGCAGGCTCGGGGCGGGACCCGGGAGGGGGTCGCCCGGTGGCGGTGCCGCACGGCCCGCCACCGGGCGCTGCTCAGAGCTGCCGGGCCAGCCGGGCGGCGTCGTGCACCAGCAGGCGCTGGGCGAACGCGTCCCAGGTGTCGCCCACGGTCAGCGGTCCCCGCTCTGCCGGCGTCCAGCCGACCGCCCAGACCACGAGGTCCAGGGGACCCACCGACCCGGGCCCCTCGGCGCCGCCGAGCCCGAGGTGGGCGCCGGCGACGCGGCCCGGGACGACCCCGGTGACCGTCCGCCCGCCGTGGCCGGCCAGCCGGTGCGCCGTGGTCCCGGCGACCAGCGGGTGCGCGTCGGCCATGGGCCGGTCGCCGGGCACGACCAGCGTGACCTGCTTGCCCGCTGCGGCGAGGAGCAGCGCCGTCTCCCCGGCGAGCAGGCCGGGGCCGACCACGGCCACCACCTCACCGGCGGCGTCGAGGTCCAGGCGCCCGGTCAGGACGTCGTCCGCCGGGACCACCGGGACGCTCCCGTCGCCGGGCGGGTCGGGCAGGACCGGCGGGCCCGGCGTCGCGTCGACGGTCACGTCGTGGTGCGCCGGGTCGGCGACCGGCACGACCCGGACCCCGAGCCGGTCCAGCTCCCGCCGGAAGTACCTGACGCCGTCGCCGACCTCGGCCGCGCCGGGCACCCGCGCCCGCAGCGCCAGCAGCCCGCCGAAGGGGAGCGCGCCGGTGGCCACGGTGACGTCGTGGCCGCGCAGGGCGGCGACCCGGGCCAGCTCCAGGCCCGCGACGCCGCTGCCGGCCACGAGGACCCGGCGCGGCCGCCCGGCCGGCACCACCGGCAGGTCCAGTTCGCGGCCGGTCTCCGGGTGCAGCAGGCAGGACACGCCCAGGGCCGTGGTGATGCCGCCGTGGCAGGCCTGGCAGGCGATGCAGGGGACGACCTCGTCCTCCCGGCCCGACAGCGACTTGGTCACGAAGTCCGGGTCGGCGATCAGTGCGCGGCCCAGCGCGACCAGGTCGGCGCTGCCCTCGGCGACGGCCCGCTCGGCCGCGGCCATCGTGTAGTAGCGGCCGACGGAGACCACCGGGACGGAGACGACCTCCCGGACCGCGGCGGCGAACCCGGCGAAGACCGCCGACCCGCCGCCCATCACCAGCGGCGAGTCCCGGACGGCGTTGGGGCCCACCCCGGCCGACACGTCGAGGTAGGCGATCCCGGCCCGCTCCAGCCCGACCGCCACCCGACGGCAGACGTCGAGGTCCACGCCGCCGTCGTGGTAGTCCGATCCGACGATGCGGGCGCCGACCGGGTAGTCCTCGCCCACCAGCTCCCGGATCCGCTCGATGATCCGCAGCGGGAACCGCATCCGGCCGGCGAGGTCTCCGCCGTACTCGTCCTGCCGCTGGTTCTGCGCGGGGGAGAGGAAGCCCAGCAGCAGGTAGGCGGTGCCCATGTGCAGCTCGACGCCGTCGAACCCGGCCTCCCGCGCCCGCCGGGCGCCCTGGGCGAAGGCCTCGACCAGCAGGTCGATCTCGTCGAGGGTCATCTCCTTGGGCACCGGGCGGCCCGGGGCGGGCAGCGGCGAGGGGGCGAGCACCGGCCAGCCGCTGAGCGCCTCCACGGCGACCCGCCCGCCGTGGTGCAGCTGCAGGACCGCCGGCGGTCCGTGCCGCTGGATGGCCCGCGCCAGCTCGGCCAGCCGCGGGACGAACCGGTCGTCGTGGATGGCCAGGTGGTTCGGCCAGCACTGGCCCGACGGGTGCACCAGCGCGGACTCCACGTGCACCAGCCCGAGCCCGCTGCGCGCCCGGCGCTCGTAGAACGCGAGGTGGCGGGCGTTGGAGGAGCCGTCGGGGTCGGGGAGCCCGTAGGTCGTCAGCGGCGACATGACCAGGCGGTTGGGGAGCCGCATGCCCCCGATCGTCAGGGGCCTGCGCACGGTCGGGTACCGCTCGGGCGGCGACGGCGTCACCCCAGCTCCGTGGTCCAGTCCCGCTGCTGGGTCGGGTAGATCGTGAGCAGCTCGACGTTGGCCCGCTGGGGCAGCGCGGCCACGAACACGACGGTGTCCGCGATGTCCTCCGGCTGCAGCATGGTCGCCCGCGCCTCCGGCGTCGGGGGCACCGGCCGGTTCTCCAGGATCGGGGTGGCCACCTCGCCCGGGCAGATCGCACAGGCCCGGATGCCGTTGACCCGCTCGGCGAGGTTGACCGACTCGGTCAAGGAGTTCACCCCCGCCTTGGCGGCGTTGTACGCCGGTCCGGTCAGCGCGCTGGCGCGGTAGCCGGCCATCGACGACACGTTGACCACCGTGCCCGACCGCTGGGCCCGCATGGTCGGCAGCGCCGCGTGCGTCATGAGGAACGTGCCGGTCAGGTTGACCTGCACGATCGCGTTCCAATCGGCCACCGACAGGGCCGCCAGGCTGCGCCGCGCGACGTTCACGCCGGCGTTGTTGACCAGCAGGTCCAGGCGGCCGTGCCGGCCGGTCACGTCCGCGACCAGTCGCTCCACCGCCTCGGCGTCCCCGACGTCGGCCGTCGCGGCGGTCGCGGACCCGCCCGCGGCGGACACCGCGTCGACGGTCTCCTCCAGCGGCTCGGGCCGCCGGCCGACGACGACCACCCGGGCCCCCCGGACGGCGAGGGCCACGGCCGTCGCCCGGCCGATCCCGGTCCCTCCACCGGTGACGACGGCGATCCGCCCGTCCAGGTCGTCCATGGGCGCATCCCCCGTCGGCTGCCGTCGGCTCGGTCTTTGCATTGTGTTCGGCCACAAGCCGGGGGCTTTGTGTGGCGGCCCAAAAACCCGGCCGTCGATCTGTCCGGATCGTGGAGTGCTGCGCGTCACATCGCCGCTAACTTCGTCGCCCGAGCCCGGCGCAAGCCACGGTTGCGTGGACGTGCCGGGCGTGACCGGATCGCTGTCCGCAGTCCCTCCCACGCCCGGAGGCAAGCCCGTGACCGCTCTTGGACGCACCACTCGACGCTCGCGGATGGCAGGCGCCTGCCTCGCCGTGCTGCTGGCCGCCACCGCCTGCGGTGGGGACGACGCGGACTCCGGGTCCGCCGGAGGCGGCAGTGGCGGAGGCGGAGGGGACACCATCGCCCTGACCTTCGGCACCGCCGGGACGCCGGTGGTCTACGGCAGCCTGATGATGCACGTGGCCGACGAGGAGGGGATGCTCGACAAGTACGGCCTGGACGTCACCTTCCAGAACTTCGCCAACGGTGCCGACTCCGTGCGCGCCGTCATCGGCGGGCAGATCGACGCCGCCCTGACGTCCACGTCGAGCCTGGTGAACGTCGTCGCCGAGGGCGCGCCGGTCAAGGGCATGGTCGGCATGGACAAGCCCGACTACTACCTCGGGACCACCGACCCGGCCATCACCAGCTGCGAGGACCTCCGGGGCCAGACCATCGCGGTCGACCAGACCGGCGGTGCCCGCTACAACTCCACCGTCACGATGCTCGCCTCCTGCGGCCTGACCGTGGACGACGTCGAGTTCGTCAACTTCGCCGGGCCGCCGGTCATCCAGGCCCTGGTGCAGGGCCAGGTGACCATCGCCAACCTGCACTACGACGAGGAGGCGTTCATCGAGGCGACCACCGACACCAACGTCGAGGAGGTCATCAGCCTCGTCAAGGACGTCAACCCGAACACGCACTACGTGCTCCAGGTGGCGACGACCGACTACATCGAGCAGAACCGGGACGCCGTCGTCCGGCTGACCGCGGCCTACATCGAGGCCAACGAGTTCGTCCGCGACCCGGCCAACTCCGAGCGCTTCGCCGAGATCGCCTCGAAGTACAACCAGCAGCCGGTCGAGGTGGCCCAGGAGGCGGTCGACCTCTTCCTCGACTTCGAGTTCTGGCCGGAGGGTTCGGGCCTGGTCCAGGAGAAGGTCGAGGGCGTCATCCAGGAGCAGATCGACGCCGGCGCCATCACCGAGGCCAACGCGCCGACCTACGAGGACCTCATCGATCCCAGCATCTACGACGAGGCCCAGCAGCTGGTCGAGTCGAGCAACTGACCGGCACGCCACCGAGGGGGAGCGATCGGGATGGCGACGGAGAGATGGGCGCGCTGGGGCGTCTACGCCCTCAGCCTGGTGGTGCTCGCGGTCGTGTGGCAGCTCGCGGCCGCCGGGAGCGGGCTGCTGCTGGCGAGCTTCACCGAGACGATGGCGCGCCTGGGTGAGCTCATCAGCAACGGCGAGCTGCCGGCGGCACTGGTGTCCTCCGGCAAGATCTTCCTCACCGGCCTGGTGCTGTCGATCGTGCTGGGGCTCCCGCTCGGGCTGGTCTTCGCGCGGTTCCCGCTGGTCACCGCGGCGGTGGAGACGTACGTGTACGGGCTCTACGCCATCCCGGTGATCACGCTGGTGCCGTTCATCCTGGCCGGCATCGGGTTCGACTTCCGGGCGAAGGTCCTGGTCGTCGTCCTGACGGCGATCTTCCCCATCCTGATCAGCGCGATGGAGGGCGCCCGCAGCGTCCCCGGCCGGCTGCTCGACGTCGCCCACTCCTACGGCTCCACCGAGCGGCAGCTGTGGGCCGACGTGGTGATCCCCTACACGGTCCCGTACGCGGTGACCGGCATCAAGCAGGGCATCGCGGGGGCGCTGGTCGGCACGATCATCGCCGAGCTCTTCCTCAACGCCACCGGCGTCGGGGACCTGCTCATCCGCGCGTCGACCAACTTCGACTCCGCCGGCGCGCTCGCGGTGACCCTGGTCATCTCCGTCATCGCGGTGAGCCTGATGGGGGTGAGCGGGGTCGTCGAGCGGCGCTTCGCCGGCTGGCGGGAGGGGCTGTCCGGATGACCACGAAGCGAACCGGCACCAGGGAGCCGGCCGCCGCGGGCCGGCCGGTGAGCGCACCCGCGGGTCAGGGCTCGACGGCCACCGAGGCGGTACCCCTGCCCGGCGAGCCCTCGGGCACGCCCCAGGCGGTCCCGCCGGGACGGCGGCGGGAACGCCGTCGGCCGCCGAACTGGTTGCTCCGGGTGATCACCGGCGTGCTGATCCTGGTCCTCTGGGACCTGGGTGCGCGGATGCTGGAGTCGCCGTTCATCGCCCGCCCGCTGGGTGTGGCGCAGGCCGTCCCGGAGGTGTTCGCCAGCGAGCAGTTCTGGGAGGACGCCTGGGCCACCATCGGCTCGGTCGTCTACGGCGTCCTCATCGGCGCCGCCGCGGGGCTGGTCCTGGGGCTGGCGATGGGCCGGATCAAACTCGTGCGCTGGTTCTTCACGTCCTACGTGAGCGCCCTCTACACCCTGCCCATGGTCGCGGTGGTCCCGCTGATGACCATCTGGCTCGGCTACACGGCCGAGACCCGGCTGGTCGCCGTCGCCCTGTCGGCGTTCCTGCCCATCGTGGTGACGACGGCCGACGGGTCGCGGGCCATCCCCAAGGAGTACCTGGACGTGGCCCGCACCTTCCGGGCGCGTCTGCACAACATCTGGTTCGGGATCGCCCTGCGCAACGCGATCCCGTACCTCATCGCCGGTCTGCAGCTGGCCATCGCCCGTGCGCTGGTCACCGCCGTCGCCGTCGAGTTCCTCGCCGGCGTCCCCGGCCTGGGCTACTCGATCCTGCAGCAGAGCCGCAGCTTCCAGCAGAACCAGGCCTTTGTCGGGGTCATCGTGCTGACCCTCTTCGTCGTCGCCGCCCGGGCCCTGCTGACGCTGGCCCGGCGGCGGTTCCTGCCCTGGTACGGCCGCTGACCGTTCCGTCCCGGGGTGCGCCGCCGGTGCGCCCCCGTCCCACCCGCCGCGACGCGGCGGCCCCGTCGAGGAGGAGTTCCCCCGTGGCCCTGACCGAGACCCCCGGCGCACACCACCGCGAGACCACGCCCGAGGACATCTTCATCGAGTGGGACGTGCCCATCGAGATGGACGACGGCTTGCTGCTGCGCGCCGACGTCTACCGGCCCGCCCGGGAGGGCCGCTTCCCGGTGCTGATCACCTACGGCCCGTACGGGAAGGGGCTGCCGTTCCAGGAGGGCTACCGGACCTCCTGGGAGATCATGGCCAGGAACCACCCCGACGTCACGGCCGGCTCGACGAACCGCTTCCAGAACTGGGAGGTCGTCGACCCGGAGAAGTGGGTGCCCCGCGACTACGTCTGCATCCGGGTCGACTCCCGCGGCGCCGGCCGCTCGCCGGGCAAGATGGACCTCTGGTCGGCCCGCGAGACCCGCGACTTCTACGACTGCATCGAGTGGGCGGGCACCCTGCCGTACAGCAACGGCAAGGTCGGCCTCGACGGCATCTCCTACTACGCCATGAACCAGTGGCAGGTGGCCGCGCTGCAGCCTCCGCACCTGGCGGCGATCTGCGTGTGGGAGGGCGCGTCGGACTGGTACCGGGACATGAGCCACCACGGCGGGATCCTCTGCACCTTCGTCGCCAACTGGATCCCCATGCAGGTCACCACCGTGCAGTACGGCCGCGGCGAGGACGGCCCCCGTGACCCGAACTCCGGCCTGCTGGTCTGCGGCGACGAGAAGCTCAGCAAGGAGGAGCTCGCCGAGAACCTGACCGACCTCGACGAGCGGTACCGCAGCCACCCGCTCGACGACGAGGTCTACCGGGAGCGGACGCCGGACTTCTCGAAGATCACGGTGCCGCTGCTGTCCACCGGCAACTGGGGCGGACAGGGGCTGCACCTGCGCGGCAACGTCGAGGGCTACGGCCGGTCGGCGGCGTCGCAGAAGTGGCTGGAGATGCACGGCCTCGAGCACTGGAGCCACTTCTACACCGACTACGGGCGCGAGCTGCAGCTGCGCTTCTTCGACCACTTCCTCAAGGGCGAGGACAACGGCTGGACCGACCAGCCGCCGGTGCAGCTGAACATCCGGCACGTCGACAGCACCTTCGCGGTGCGCCACGAGCAGTCCTGGCCGCTGGAGCGGACCCGGTGGACGCGCCTGTACCTGGACGCCGACGCCGGGACCCTCAGCGAGGAGCAGCCGGCCGCCGCGGCCTCTGTCGCCTACGACACCACGGGCGACGGCGCGACGTTCTCCTTCGGCCCGTTCCCCGAGCAGACCGAGATCACCGGCCCGCTGGCCGCGAAGCTCTTCGTGGAGTCCAGCACCGCCGACGCCGACCTGTTCCTCGTCGTCCGCGTCTTCTCGCCGGAGGGGGAGGAGGTCGTGTTCCACGGGGCCCTCGACCCGCACACGCCGGTCGCCCAGGGCTGGCTGCGGGCCTCGCACCGCAAGCTCGACGAGGAGCTGTCCCGGCCCTACCGGCCCTACCACTCCCACGACGAGATCCAGCCGCTCGAGCCGGGCACGGTGTACGAGCTCGACGTCGAGATCTGGCCGACCTGCCTGGTGATCCCGGCCGGCTACACCCTGCAGCTCGACGTCCGCGGCAAGGACTACGTCTACCCCGGCCCGGCCGAGCACCTGTCGAACATGAAGAACCCGATGACCGGGTGCGGCCCGTTCGTGCACGACGACCCCGTCGACCGGCCCGCCGAGCTGTTCGAGGGCACGGTCACCGTCCACACCGGCGGGGAGCGGCAGTCCTCCCTCCTGCTCCCGATCATCCCGGGCGCCTGAGGGACCCGAGGACGAGGAGCGCAGCGATGACCCGATCCACCACCGGCCCCGGCGCTGCCCCGGGCGGCGCCGCGACCGGGCCCTCGACCGCCCCCCGCGTCGTCGTCTCGGGGGCGGCGGTGCGCTACGGCGACCTGACCGTCTTCGACGGCATCGACCTGACCATCCAGGACCGCGAGATCGTCTCGATCGTGGGCCCGTCCGGCTGCGGCAAGACCACCCTGCTGCGCAGCGTCGACGGGCTGACCCGGCTCGACTCGGGCTCGGTGACCATCGACGGGAAGCCGGTCGACGGGCCGACGCCCGGGGTGAGCATGGTCTTCCAGCACTTCGGCCTCTTCCCGTGGAAGAACGTCTACAACAACGTCGCCTACGGGTTGAAGCTGGCGAAGGCGCCCAAGGAGCGCATCGCCGAGGTGGTCCCGGAGTACATCAAGATGGTCGGCCTCGCCGGCTTCGAGAAGGCCTTCCCGCACCAGCTCTCCGGCGGCATGCAGCAGCGCGCGGGCCTGGCCCGGGCGCTGGCCGTCGAACCCCGCGTCCTGCTCATGGACGAGCCCTTCAGCGCCATCGACGCCCAGACGCGCGAGATCCTGCAGTTCGAGATGCTGCGCATCTGGGAGACCCGCCCGATCGCGATGATGTTCGTGACCCACTCGATCGAGGAGGCGGTCCTCATGGGGGACCGCGTGGTGGTGCTCAAGGGCCGGCCCAGCCACATCCACGAGGTCATCGACGTGGGCATCCCGCACCCCCGCACCCGCGCGACGCTCAAGACCGCGCGGTTCCAGGAGGTCACCGCACACGTCTGGGACCTGCTCATGCAGGACGTGATCGCCGCCGAGCGCGAGGTCGGCTGAGCCCCACCACCAGGTCCGCCGCCCTGCGGCCCGCATCCGACGACGAGGGAGATCCATGCGCCACCGGGAGAAGACCGAACTGCGCGACGGCATGCTCATCGACTGGGACATGCCGATCGTGATGGACGACGGGGTCGTGCTGCGGTGCGACATCTACCGGCCGCCCGCCGAGGGCCGCTACCCCGTGATCATGACCCTCGGGCCCTACGGCAAGCAGCTGCACTTCGAGGACGGCTACGCCTTCCAGTGGCACCTGATGTGCGCCGAGCACCCCGACGTGCCGACGGGGTCGACGAACAAGTACCAGGTGTGGGAGGTCGTCGACCCGGAGAAGTGGGTGCCCGACGGCTACGTCGTCATCCGCGTGGACAGCCGGGGTGCGGGCACCTCCGAGGGCGTCATCGACATCTGGTCGCTGCGGGAGGCCCAGGACCTCGCGATCTGCGTCGACTGGGCCGGCGTGCAGCCGTGGTCCAACGGCAAGGTCGGGCTCAACGGCATCTCCTACTTCGCGGAGAACCAGTGGCAGACCGCGGCCCTGCAGCCGGAGCACCTGGCCGCCATCTGCACCTGGGAGGGCGCGGCCGACTTCTACCGGGACATGGCCCACCACGGCGGGATCTTCTGCAACGGGTTCACCAAGGCGTGGTCGGAGGCGCAGGTCTGGAGCGTCCAGAACGGCAAGGGCACCAACGGCTACCGCAGCCGGCTGACCGGTGACTGGGTCTCCGGGCCGGAGACGCTGACCCCCGAGCAGCTCGGTGCCAACCGGCGGGACTTCTACGAGGACTGTCTGGCCAACAAGCTCGACACCGCCGAGTACTGGCAGTCGCGCATGCCCGACTGGAGCAAGGTGGAGACGCCGCTGCTCTCCTCGGCCAACTGGGGCGGCCAGGGCCTGCACCCGCGGGGCAACTTCGAGGGCTTCGTGCGCTCGGCCAGCTCGCAGAAGTGGCTGGAGGTGCACGGGCTGGAGCACTGGACGGAGTTCTACACCGACTACGGCGTCGCCCTGCAGAAGAAGTTCTTCGGCCACTTCCTCAAGGGCGAGGACACCGGCTGGGCCGACCAGCCGCCGGTGCTGCTGCAGGTGCGGCACCCGGGGGAGCGGTTCGTCGAGCGGCGGGAGCAGGAGTGGCCGCTGGCCCGGACGCAGTGGACCGAGTACCACCTCGACGCCCGGGACCTCACCCTCTCGACCGAGGCGCCGGAGGCGGCCGGCTCGGTCACCTACGCCGGGATGGGCGACGGTGTGACCTTCCTGCTGCCGCCGGTGCAGGAGGAGACCGAGATCACCGGCCCGCTGGCGGCGAAGCTGTTCGTCTCGTCGGCGACGGAGGACGCCGACCTCTTCCTCGTCGTCCGGGTGTTCGGCCCGGACCTGAAGGAGGTCGTCTTCCACGGGGCGCTGGACCCGCACACCCCGGTCGCGCAGGGCTGGCTGCGGGCCTCCCACCGCAAGCTCGACAAGGAGCTGTCGCTGCCCTACCGGCCGTACCACACCCACGACGAGATCGAGCCGCTCGCGCCCGGCGAGGTGTACGAGCTCGACGTGGAGATCTGGCCGACGTGCATCGTCGTGCCGCCGGGCCACCGCATCGGGCTGACCGTGCGCGGCAGGGACTACGTCTACCCCGGGGACGTCAGCGACGAGGGGGAGAAGCTCGCCGGCGTGTGGAACGGCGTGGGCCCGTTCAAGCACGACGACCCGCGTGACCGTCCGGCGGAGGTCTTCGGCGGCGACGTCACCGTGCACACCGGGCCGGACCGGCCCTCCCACCTGCTGCTGCCGGTGATCCCCCAGGCCTGACCGGTGCCGCGGCGGCCGCTCCCGGGCGGCCGCCGCGGCCCGGCCCGGCGGCGCCCGCGCACCCCCACGACCGAGAGGCTCCCCATGACTGACGCAGACCGGATCGGCTGGGGCATCGTCGGCCTCGGCCGGATCGCCGACACCGAGATCGCCCCCGCCGTGGCCGCCGCGGACAACAGCACCCTGGTCGGGGTGGTCAGCCGCGACCTGGGCCGGGCCCGGGACTTCGCCGGTCGGCACGGTGCCGCGTCCGCCTACGACGACTTCGGCGCGCTGCTGGTCGACCCCGCGGTCGACGCCGTCTACATCGCCACCCCCAACGCCCTGCACGCCGACCAGGTGGTCGCGGCCGCGGCCGCCGGCAAGCACGTGCTGTGCGACAAGCCGCTGGCGACGACGGTGGCCGACGCCGAGCGCGCCGTCACCGCCTGCCGGGAGGCCGGTGTCGGCCTCGGCATCACCTTCCAGACCCGGCGGCACGAGGGGATGGGCGACCTGCGGGAGCTGGTCGCCCGCGGGGAGATCGGGCCGGTGCGGCTGGTGCAGCTGCAGCTCGGGCCCGGGCGGATGCTGCCGAAGAGCTGGCGCACCGACCCCGCCCTCGCCGGCGCCGGGGTGATGAACAACTTCGGGGTGCACGCCTTCGACCTGCTGCGCTACCTGCTCGACGCCGAGGTGGTGGAGGCCACCGCCGTGGTCGACGTGGAGCCCGGCTACGACGTCGACACCCTCGCCCTCGCCGTGCTCCGCTTCGACAACGGCGCGCTGGCCTACGTCAACGCCAACCAGTCGCTGCCCAACCCCCAGCAGGACCTCTCCGTCCACGGCACCGAGGGCACGGTGCTCGGGCGCAACGTCACCCGGCCGAACCTGACCGGCACCTTCACCGTCATCGGCCCCGACGGCACCAGCGAGCGCACCGTCTCCACCGGCGGCGCCTTCCTCGCCACGGTCCAGGCGTTCGCCGACGCCGTCCTGCGCGGGGAGGACCCCAGCCCGTCGGGCGTGGACGGCCTGCGCAGCGTGGAGCTCATCGCCGCGCTGACCCGCTCCGCGCAGGAGCGGCGGACCGTCGCGCTGGCGCGGTGACGCCCGCCCGGCCGGGGGGAGCGCCGGTCCTCGCCGAGCTGGTGTCGATCCCGACCCTGGGGACGCCGCTGGACGGCCTGTTCTACGAGCCCGGCCGGCCGCCGCGGACGGCGGCGATGCTCATGCACGGCAACGGCATGAACTTCTACTACGGCGCCTCGGGGTTCCTCCCGCCGCACCTGACCGCCGCCGGGCTGGCGGTGCTCAGCTACAACCGGCACGGCCACGACACCGTCAGCGCCCGCACCCGCGTCGCGGAGGGCAACGCCTACCAGACGACGGCGCAGGCGATCGACGACAACGAGCGCGCCGCCGGGTGGCTGGCCGACCGCGGGTACCCGGCCCCGGTCGTGATCGGCCACAGCAACGGCGGGATGCTGGCCTCCGAGCACGTCGTGCGCCATCCCGAGACCCCCGCCCTGGTGCTGCTGTCGGCGCACCTCGGCGGCCGGGAGATGCTCCGCCGCGGGTCCGAGCTCGGGCTGCTGGCCGGCGACCGGCTCGCGGAGCTGACCCGGCGGGCGCACGAGCTGGTCGACGCGGGCCGGCCGGACGAGCTCCTGCTCCTGCCGGGCTGGTTCTACGTGATCACGGCGGGGTCCTTCGTGGACCTGGCGGAGAACCTGCCCGTCCTCCTGGACAACGCCACCAAGATCACCTGCCCGGTCCTCTACGTCCGGGGCGACCGCGAGGACCCGGGCATGTACCCGGCCGAACGGTTCGCCGAGGTGGCGGCCGGGCCCGTCGACGTGCGCATCCTGGCCGACTGCGACCACTTCTACACCGGCCACGAGGCCGCGGTCGGGGAGCTGGTCGCCGGGTGGCTGGACTCGGTGCTGGGGTGACCGGCCGCGCGGGGCCGGGCAGCCGGACGACGCCCGCCGGAGCCGCTCGGTGAGCCGCCCCGCGTGGAGCACCGCCCGCCGGTTGCCCCCGGAGGCGACCTTCCGCCTCCGCGTGAACGGCCGAGAGGAGGAGGTGACCTGCCGCGGGGACGCGCCGCTGCTCCACCTCCTCCGCAACGACCTCGGCCTGCGTGGCTCCCGGTTCGGCTGCGGGCTGGCCCAGTGCGGCGCCTGCATGGTGCTGCTGGACGGGCACCCGACGCCGTCCTGCGACGTCCCGGTGGAGGCCGCGGAGGGACACGACGTCGTCACCGTCGAGGGGCTGGCCGGCGACCGCGTGATGGAGGCGCTGCGGCGGTCCTTCCTGGACCTGCAGGCGGCCCAGTGCGGGTACTGCAGCTCCGGCATCCTCGTCTCCGCGTGCGCCCTCCTCCGGGCGGAGGCGGCCCCGCCGCGGCCCGCGGTGGCGCAGGCGCTGGAGCGGAACCTGTGCCGGTGCGGCAGCCACGAGCGCGTCCTCCGGGCGGTGGCACACGCAGCCGCCGCCCTCGCCGACGACCGGCCCGCAGCCGGCCCTGCGTCCTCCACCACCGACGACGGACGGGGCGACCGATGACCGACGACCCGACTCCCGGCCGGCCCTTCCGGCTGGAGGAGGCGACCATCGAGGACCTCCACCGGGCCATCCGCGCCGGGGAGGTCACCTGCGTCGAGGTCGTGCAGCACTACATCGACCGGGCACGCGCCTACAACGGCGTGGCCAGCCGGCTCGTGACCGCGGACGGCGCTCCGGTGCCCCCCGCCACCGGCACCGTCCGGGCCGGGGCTCCGCTGCGGTTCCCCACGGAGACCGTCGCGGCCGCCACGATCCTCCCGGACCTGGAGAAGTACGAGGGGCCGCCGCTGGAGTTCGGCCGGATGGAGGCCACCGCCTCCGACCCGGGGGTGCAGCAGCAGTTCGGGATGATCGCCGGGATCCCCGGAGGCGGACAGCTCAACGCGCTGGCCACCCTGAACATCCGGGGCGAGCGGTCGGTCACCTGCCGGGGCGACTTCGACCGCCACCCCGACGACGGGCCGCTGCCCCCGGACGCGCCGGCGGTGTGCGAGCTGTTCCGCCGGCAGCCCGACGCGCTCGAGCAGGCCGCCGCGCTCGACGCCGCGTACGGCCGCGACCCCGACCTCGAGGCGATGCCCGTGTACGGGGTCGTCTTCTCCTTCAAGGACCCCTTCGACACCGCGGACATGCGCACCACGGGCGGCGCCGACGCCCGGTTCGACATCGACTTCCCGGCGCGAGACCACGCGCTGGTCGCCCAGCTGCGCGCGAAGGGCGCGATCATCTACGCCAAGGCGGTCTGCACCGAGTACAACGGCCGGGTCGGCGACCCGGGCGGCCGCCACCGGCCCGACGCCGTCCTGCCCTCCACCCTCGGCTACCAGCGCAGCACCTGGGGCGGGAACCCGGCCAACCCCTACGACACCACCCGGTCGGCGTCGCTGGGCTCGAGCTCGGGGTCCGGCGTCTCGGTCAGCGCCAACCTCGTCATGTGCAGCCTGGGCGAGGAGACCCGGGCGTCGTGCCGGGGCCCGGCCAACCACAACGCCGTCGCGCTGGTCCTCCCGCACAAGGCGATGCTCGGCTTCGACGGCGGGGCCATCGGCGCCGACATCCACGTCGACCGGACCGGGGTCCTCGCACGCACGCTGCACGACGCGGCCCGGGTCCTCGACGCCCTCCGCGACCCCGTCGAGGGCTACTACGACCCCCGCGACCCGCACACCACCGTGCCGCGATCGAGCGTGCTGCCCGCCTACGCCCCGCACGCCCGGCGCACCGGGGAGGCCGGCGCGCTGCGCGGCACGCGGATCGGCGTCGTCCGCGAGTCCATGCTCACCCGCCCCGACGCCCCCGCCTCCTCGGTCATCCCCCCGCGCGCCGCCGCGGAGATCACGGCGGTCCTCGGCCGGCACCTGGGCGCCACCCTCGTCGAGTCCGCCGACCCGCTCTGGTCGCCCGACCCCGACGCCGAACCCATGGTCACCGACTTCCGGCGGGCGCTGGCCCGCCTGGTGCCGGTCTTCCTGCCGGACCTGCTGTTCCGCCTGCGGCCGGACGGGACGCCGCTGTTCCCGGACGTCGCGGCCGCCGTCGTCCCGACGGAGTTCGTGCCCGGCCGGGTGTTCGGGACCGGCAGCATGCAGCCGGTCGACTACCTGGTCGAGCTGGCCGACGAGCGCATCGCCGCGCCGGCGAACCTGGACCTCGCCACGGTCCAGGACCAGGAGCTGGCGATGGCCTTCCGCTTCCACATCCCCCAGTACCTGACCCGCCGCGCGGCCGACTGGCGTGCGCGGGGCCACACCGAGACCCTCGTCGACTTCGCCGCGCTCAACGCCCGCTCGAAGTTCTGGGGCGACGACCAGCGGGCCTGGTGGCGCAACTGGGAGGAGGTGACCGACGTGCGCAACCCGCTCGACCAGCGCCAGGGCATCCCCGAGCGGATCATGCTCCGCGAGCTGCTGCGACGGGTGGACGTGATGGTCCTGCTCGAGAACCACCTCGACGTCCTCGTCCGGCTGCACACCCCGCTCCCGCCGGGGAAGATCGGCTCCGCCATCGAACCCGGCACCCCGCAGAACCTCCGCCCGGAGTCCTTCTCCGGCCCCAACGCCGGCCTGACCGAGGTCCTGGTCCCGGCGGGCTACGTCCGGACCGTCCACGACCCGGTCTTCACGCTCAGCGCCGACCGCACCGAGTACGTGCCGACGGAGTCCGACCGGGCGACCACCCTGCCCGAGCCGGGGCTGCCGTTCTCGCTCGTCTTCCGGGCCGAGCCCGGCCGGGAGGACGTCGTCCTGCAGGTCGCCTCGGCCTACGAGGCCGCCTCCCGCCGCCGCATCCCGCCGCCGGCGTTCGGCCCTCTCCCGGGACGGGCCGGCGCGCCGTGAGCGGCCCCGGCAGGCGCACCCCGTCCCCGGTGACCGGGGTCCCCGACCCGCCGGGGCCCAGCCTGCGCGCGAACCCCCTGCCGTCCTCGTGGCTGGGGTTCCGGGCCGACGGCGGGGTCCTGCTGCGGGTCGGCAAGGTGGAGCTGGGCCAGGGGATCCTCACCGCGCTGAGGCAGATCGCCGCGGAGGAGCTCGACGTCGGCGTGGAGCGGATCACGCTGGTCCCGGCGGGCACCGACGGGAGCCCGGACGAGGGGCTGACCGCCGGGAGCCGGTCGGTGATGGACTCGGGGACCGCGGTCCGGACCGTCTGCGCCGAGGTCCGGGCCTGCGCGCTGGACGCGGCATCCGCCCGCACCGGCGTCCCGGCCGAGCGGCTGACCGTCGTCGACGGGGAGGTGCGCGACGAGACGGGGCGCCCCTGCGGGACCTACGCAGACCTCGTGGACCGGGCCGCCCTCGACGTCCCGGTGTCCGGCACGGCGCTGCCCAAGGACCCCGCCCGGTACCGGGTGGTCGGCCGCAGCCTGCCGCGGGTCGACCTGCCGTCGAAGCTCACCGGCGCGCCGGCGTTCGTCCACGACCTGGCCCTGCCCGGCCAGCTGTCCGGCCGGGTCGTGCGCCCGCCGGCACCCTCGGCGCGCCTCGTGTCCTGCGACGAGCGGCCGGCCCGCGAGCTGCCCGCGGTCGTCGCCGTCGTGCGGGAGGGGGACTTCCTCGGCGTCGTCGCGACCCGTGAGGAGGAGGCGGTGCGCGCTGCCGAGCGGCTCCGTGCCGCCGCCCGCTGGGAGGAACCGGACGGCCGGGTCGGGTGGCTCCCGGGCGAGCTGGTGGGGCAGGAGGCCGAGTGCACCGAGGTGGCGCGGCGGCGCGACCCCGCGGCCGGCGACCGGGTCGTCGCGGCGTTGCGTGCCACCTACACCCGCCCCTACGTCGCGCACGCCTCGATCGGCCCGGGCTGCGCCGTCGCGCGCTGGGATGACGACCGGCTCGAGGTCTGGTGCGCCAGCCAGGGCATCCACCCCCTGCGGCGGGCGCTCGCTGCCGCGCTCGGCCTCGCCCCGGGCCGCGTCGTCGTCCGGCACGTCGAGGGCTCCGGCTGCTACGGCCACAACAGCGCCGACGACGTCGCCTGCGACGCGGCCCTGCTCGCCCGGGCCGTGCCCGGCCGGCCGGTCCAGGTCGTGTGGTCGCGCGAGGACGAGTTCGCGTGGGAGCCCTACGGGCCGGCGATGGCGGTGGCGATCGAGGCCGGCGTGGACGAGCGCGGGGACCTGGTGACCTGGGCCTCCGACGCCTGGGGCACCGGGCACCTCAGCCGGCCGGGCTTCGACGGCCGTCCGGGGCTGCTCGGCGCCCGCCTCGCCGCCGGTGCGCCCGCCGACCCGGCCGCGGACCCGTCGCTGGCCACCGGAGGGGGCAACGCCCGCGACGCCGTCCCCGAGTACCGCGTCGCCGACCTCGCCGTCCGCGCGCACCGGGTGCTGGAGATGCCGCTGCGGACCTCGGCGCTGCGGGGGCTGGGCGCCACCGTGAACGTGTTCGCCATCGAGTCGGCGGTGGACGAGCTGGCGGTCCGCGCCGGGGTCGACCCACTGGAGTACCGGGTGCGACAGCTGGCCGACGACCGTGCCCGCGCCGTCCTCCGGGCGGTCGCCGAGCGGTCCGGGTGGGCCGGCCGGCAGCCGGCCGAGTCGATCGGCTGGGGGGTGGGCTACTCCCGCTACAAGGACGTCTGCGGCTACTGCGCGGCGGTCGCGCGGGTCGAGGCGGTCAGCGAGCTCCGGGTGACCGACCTGTGGGTCGCCGTGGACGCCGGGCAGGTGGTCAACCCCGACGGGCTGGTCAACCAGCTCGAGGGCGGCGCGATCCAGGCCACCAGCTGGGCGCTGCGCGAGCAGGTGTCCTTCGACGACCGGACGGTCACCAGCCGGGACTGGGACGGCTACCCGGTGCTGCGCTTCCCGGACGTGCCCCGGGTGTCCGTGACGCTGCTGGACCGGCCGTGGGAACCGCCGCTCGGCGCCGGGGAGGTGACCGGGGGACCGGTGACCGCGGCCCTGGCCAACGCGCTCGCCGACGCGGTCGGCGTCCGCGTCCGGGAGCTGCCGCTGACGCCGGAGCGGATCACCGCCGCCATCCTGGCGAGCTGACCGGTGCGGCCGGCGGCGAGGCGCCTCAGCCGGCGGCCAGCAGGACCACGCCGGCGGTCGCCGTCGCCAGGCCCGCCTGCTGGCCGGCGCCCAGCCGCTCCCGCAGCAGGACGACGGCCAGCGCCACGGTGACCAGCGGGGACAGCGTCGCCAGCACCGACACGACGCTCACCAGGCCCGCGGAGGTGGCCGCCGCGAACGCGGTGACCCCGCCGAGGATCAGCAGCCCGTTGAGGGTGACCAGCGGCAGCGCCGACCGCGCCAGCCGCAGCGGCGACCGGCGGGCCAGCGGCACCAGGACGACGGTGACCAGCAGCATCGCCCGGCTGGTGAACACCGCCCACATGCCGCCGGCCAGGTCGGTGCCGCCGAGGGCCACCGCCTCGGCGAACAGGCTGAGGAACACGCCGTAGAGCAGCGCCCAGAGAGCGGCCAGCCCCAGCCCCAGCCGGCGCCGCCCGCCGGGCGGGTCCTCCCCGGAGCCACCGGCCTGCCCTGCCGCGACCAGCACCACGCCGAGCAGGGCGAGGGGGATGCCGGCCAGCTGCGCCAGCGCGGGACGCTCGCCGAGGGCCAGCGCGACCACGACCGGGACCGCGCCGCCGGAGGCGCCGATCGGGGCCATCACCGACAGCCGCAGGTGCTGGGCGCACTCGAACATGGCCAGCAGCGCCAGCCCGTTGGCGACCCCGGCCAGCAGGCCGAACACCAGCGCGCCGGCCGGTGGCGCGGGCGCGCGCAGCAGGGCGACGACCAGGCCGGCCCCGGCCACGCCCGCGACCTGGCCCGCGGCCAGCACCGCGCCCGGGTCGTGCCGCCGGCCGAGGACCGGCCCCAGGTAGGCCGCCGACCCGAACAGCAGGGCGGTGAGCAGGCCGAGCAGGATCGCGGTCAGGCCGGCCAGCCCAGCCAGCGCAGCACGCTGCCGCCCATGACGGCGTCGACGTCCGGGCCGGAGAGGAAGTCCAGGTCCTCGCGGAACAGCCGGACC
The DNA here is from genome assembly GCF_054050075.1 of Geodermatophilus sp. SYSU D00965. Taxonomy (NCBI): domain Bacteria; kingdom Bacillati; phylum Actinomycetota; class Actinomycetes; order Geodermatophilales; family Geodermatophilaceae; genus Geodermatophilus; species Geodermatophilus sp. SYSU D00965. Next base: position 181,565 of record NZ_JBJGYQ010000007.1, read on the forward strand.
AGGTCGGCGTAGGAGCCCCGCAGCCGGGAGAGGTCCGAGCCCCAGAACAGCCGGTCGGGGCCGTAGGCGTCGAACAGGCGACGCAGGTGCGGGTGCATCGCCGGCCAGGGGTAGCCCTCGGTGCTGTAGCAGGGGACGGCGGTCACCTTCACCGACACGTTGGGCAGCGCCGCCAGCCCGGCGAGCTCCTCGATCTCCGGCCCGGCGGCGGCGTCGGTGCCCTGCCCGGTCAGCCCGAGGTGGTCCACGGCCAGCCGCAGCCCCGGCCGGCGCTTCGCCAGGTCCGCGAGCGCGCCGAGCTGGCCGGAGGCCAGCAGGGCCACCGGCACGTCCTCGGCCTCGGCGAACGCCCACAGCCACTCCGCGCCCGCGTCGTCCACCCGGCCGGCGTCGGCGGGCAGGAAGACCAGCCGGACGCCGGCCACGACCGGGTCGCGCAGCAGCTCCCGGACCGGACCGGGGTCGCCGGTGCGCAGGTCGACCCGGGCCATCACGCGGAAGGCGTCGGGCGCCTCGGTCGCGCAGGCGACCGCGTAGTCGTTGCGGTACCCCTCGAAGAACGGCGGCACGAGGACGGCGCGGTCGACGCCGGCCTCGCGCATCTCGCGCAGCAGCGTCGGGCCGCTGATCGGCTCGGCCCGGTGCATGGCCTGGGCCCGCTCCGCGCCGCCGGGCGGCCACGGCCGGTCGGGCGCCTCGGGCAGCCACACGTGCACCTGCGCGTCGACCACCGGCGTCCCGCCGGCCCCCTGCGGAGCCACGGTCACCACTCCCGGACCACGGGGAGGACCTCGGTCGCCAGCAGGTCGAGCGAGGACATGATCCGCTCGTGCGGCAGGCCGCCCAGGTGCAGGAAGAGCATCACCCGCTCGACGCCGAGCTCGCGGATCTCGCGCAGCCGCGACAGGACCGTCTCCGGGCTGCCGAACAGGGCGCTGTCGCGCAGGTCGGCGTCCAGGTCGAACGGGCTGCGCCCGCCCGGGTCGCTGCCCGCCTGCGCCCGCCGCAGCTTGTCGGCGTAACCGAGGAAGTCCTTGTAGGGACCCTCCGCCTCGTCCCACGCCCGCTCGTCGGTCGGCGCCACGTGCGCGGCCCGGGCCAGGTACACCCGGCCGTCCTCCAGCCGCGCGCCGGCGCCCTCGAGCGCCTCGGCGTAGCGCTTCACCTGACCGGCGGTGACGGTGAGCGAGGTGCCCTGCGGCAGCAGCACGCCCCAGTCGTTGGCCGCGCACTGGGCCAGCCCGTCGGGGCTGTCGGTGGCCACCCACAGCGGCGGGTGCGGCCGCTGCACCGGTCGCGGCTGGGGGGAGGCGTCCTCGAACGACCAGAACCGCCCCGAGTAGGAGACCGGGCCGTCGGCCGACCAGACCCGCTGCAGCACGTCGAGGGCCTCGGCGAAGCGGTCGTGCTTCTCGCCGATGTCCACCCCGTACCCGCGGAACTCCCCGGGCTGGTAACCGCGGCCGATGCCCAGGTCGAGCCGGCCCCCGCTGAGCTGGTCGACCGTCGCGGCGGACTCGGCGAAGCGCAGCGGGTGGTGCAGCGGGAGGACCGACACCGCGGTGCCCAGCCGCACCGAGCTCGTGCGGGCGGCCAGGTGCCCGAGGACGGTGAGGCTGTCGGACACGATGCCGTGCCGGCTGAAGTGGTGCTCGGTCAGCCAGACGGAGTCGAAGCCGACCGCGTCGGCGTGGCAGGCCTGGGTGAGCGCCTGCTCGTACCGGTCGCGCTGGTCGCTGCCCTCGGGCCACTGGATGGAGTGGAACAGACCGATCTGCATGCGGTCCTCGCCTTCGTCTGAGGCGTTCGGGAGGCGGGGACGGCGACCCGGCCGCACCCACGCCGCATGCAACAGCACGCGACCGCGCCTGTGATTGTGCCGTTCCACAAGGTGGGTCCGCTCGATCATGTGCACGCACATGAGACGTAGATCACCACTGCGCTCGTAGGGTTCGCCCACCTGTCGACGGCGAGAGGTGGGTGTCATGCGGGCTAAGGCCGGGATGGTGGCGGGGGTGGCACTCCTGCTCGCCGCCTGCGGTGGGACGGTGGCCGGAGGCGACGGCGGCGGGGGCGGAGGTGGGGGAGGCTCCACCGAGCCGGTCAAGATCGGCGTCATCACCGGGCTGACCGGCGCCTACGTGCAGCTGGGCGAGGAGCAGCGCAACGGCGCGGAGCTGGCGGTGGAGCAGCTCGGCGGGAAGATCGGCGACCGGCCGATCGAGCTCGTCGTCCGCGACGACCAGCTCAAGCCGGACGTCGCCCTGCGCGAGGCCCAGGCGCTGGTCCAGGAGGAGCAGGTCGACTTCCTCACCGGCTGCGTCTCGGCGGCCACGACCCTGGCGATGAACCAGATCGCCGCGCAGGCCGGCGTCCCGTACCTGGGCGCGTGCCAGACCGAGCAGCTCAACCGGCCGCCGAACTTCGACCCGGCGATCACCTACCACCTCGCGCCGGTCCCGTCGCAGACGACGAACGCCGCGGCGCCGTTCATCTGCAGCGAGCTCGGGCAGAGCGTCTTCCTGCTGCTGCCGGACTACGCGTTCGGTTACGAGCAGGAGGCCGGCTACAAGAACGCGATCGCCGAGCAGTCCGGCTGCTCGGTCGCCGGCACCGCGTACTTCCCGCTGGGCACCACCGACTTCAACCCCTACGTCCCGACGATCGAGGGGTCCGGCGCGCAGGTCCTGGTCTTCGGCGGCGTCGGCCGCGACCAGGTGAGCTTCCTGCGCCAGGCCTCGCAGTTCGGCCTGACCGACCGGTTCAAGACCTTCTTCACCCTCGAGGACCTCAGCTTCGACCAGGAGCTCGGCTTCGACCTGATCGACAACACCTGGGCGATGTCCGCCTTCTACTGGAACGTCGACGACGACGGCGTGCAGCAGTACGTCGAGGCCTACCGGGAGGCGAACGGCTCGGTGCCGGGCGGCTACGGCGTCTACACCTACAACGCGGTGAACCTCATCGCCCAGCAGGTGGAGGCGGGCAACGACACCCCCGAGGCCTTCCGCGAGGGGATGGAGGGCCTGGAGGTCACCCTCGGACAGGGCGACATGACCATCCGCGCCTGCGACCACCAGGCGCTGATCCCGATCTACATCCTCGAGGGCCTGGCGGCCGACGAGGCGGAGAGCCGCGGCGGGGACGCCCAGTTCGGCTACCGCGAGGTCGTGGCCACCGCGCCCGGGACCGAGGAGTACGCGCCCACCTGCGACGAGGTGAAGAGCGAGTTCCAGCGCGTGGGCTGACCGGCCCGCCCGCGGGGTCACGGGGGTCCGCGGGCCGGCCGGTCCGGACGGCACCCCACCAGGGAAGGAGGCGCATGGACCAGTTGCTCTCCCAGCTCGTGCTGGGGCTCGTCAGCGGTGCCCTGCTCGTGCTGCTCGCGCTCGGCCTGAACCTGATCTTCGGCCTGCTCGAGTTCATCAACTTCGCCCACGGCGCCCTGTACATGGTGGGCGCCTACGTCACCTCGTACCTGGCCGCGGCGACCGGCAGCATCTGGCCGGCGCTGCTGCTGGTGCCCGTCGTGATGGCCGCGCTCGGCGCGCTGCTGGAGCGGACGGTCATCAAGCCCATGTACGGGCGCGACCAGGTCGACGCCCTGCTGCTCACCTTCGGCCTGACCTACATCCTCATCGAGGGCGTGCGGCTGGTCGCCGGCTCCGGTGGCCGCCGCGTCCCCTCGCCGGGGCTGCTGGACTTCCAGGTCCCCCTGGGGTTCGGCCGCCCCATCCCGGCCTACCTGCTGTTCGTCGTGATCGTCGTCGGCCTCGTCGTCGCCGGGCTGTGGCTGTTCCTGCAGCGGACCAACGTCGGGCTGGTCGTGCGCGCCGGCATCCGCGACCACGTGATGATCCGGGCGCTGGGGGTGCGCTTCGACCGCTACCGCACCCTGGTGTTCGCCCTCGGCGTGGCGGTCGCCGGCATCGCCGGGGTCCTCACCGGGCCGATCACCGGCGTCTACCCGGAGATGGGCGCCGACATCCTCATCCTCGCGTTCGTGGTCGTGGTCGTCGGCGGCATGGGCAGCTTCTGGGGCGCCGTCGCCGCGGGGCTGCTGATCGGCGTCGTGGTCTCCCTGACCACGCTGTACGCGAGCATCTACGCCGGGATCGTGCCGTTCGTGCTGATGATCCTGGTGATGACGTTCCGGCCGCGCGGCCTGCTGGGGGCGACATGACCGACCTGAGGACCTCGTCCGCCTCGGACGGCACCCCCGACGCCGGGGCGGCGGCGGTCACCGTCGCACGGGCCCGGGGGGTGGGGCCGGCCCGCTGGACCTGGGGGCAGCTGGTGCTGCTCGTGGTCCTCGCGGTGGTCGTCATGTTCACCGTGCCCAACCCGAGCCTGGCGATCGGCATGCTCGTCTACGGGCTGTGGGCCTCGGGGCTGAACCTGCTGGTCGGCTACGGCGGCCTGGTGTCCTTCGGGCACGCGCTGCCGTTCGCCTGGGGCGGCTACGCGGCGGGGCTGGTGCTCCTGCACGTCAGCACCAGCGCCTGGCTGGCCCTGCTGGTCTCGGCACTGAGCATGGCGGTGCTCTCGCTGCTGGTCGGGGCGGTGTGCCTGCGCCGCACCGAGGTGTACTTCTCGATGCTCACGCTGGCCTTCGCCCAGCTCGGCTTCTTCATCGCGCTGCAGTGGGACAGCGTCACCCGCGGGGACGACGGCCTGTCCGGGATCCCGGTCTCGACGCTGTGGCTGCCGGGTGCGTCGATCGAGCTCAACGCGCTGCGCGACCCGCTGACCTTCTTCGTGTTCACCGCGGTGGTCGTGCTGGTCGTCTTCGCCGCGCTCATCCTCTACACCGAGTCGCCGATGGGCCGGGTCCTGCAGGCGATCCGGGAGAACGAGGAGCGGGCCCGCGGGTGCGGCTACAACACCCGGCTGGTCCAGCTGGTCACCTTCGTCGTCGCCGGCACGGTCGCGGGGCTGGCCGGCGGCCTGTTCGCGATGCTCAACAACTTCGTCGGCCTGCAGCCGTACTGGCTGCTGTCCGGCGTCGTGCTGATCATGGTGATCCTCGGCGGGCGGTCGTCGCTGTTCGGGCCGTTCCTGGGCGCGGTCGTCTACCTGCTCCTGGAGAGCAGCCTGAGCCGCACCTTCGCGTCCTGGCAGCTCATCGTCGGCGCGATCTTCGTGCTGTGCGTGCTGGCCTTCCCGCAGGGGCTGTGGGGCCTGCTCACGCAGACGCTGCCGGGACTGTTCCGGCGGGGACGGAGGGCGTCGTGAGCGGTCCGGGACGCGACCTGGTCCTGCAGGCCGAGGGGCTGGACCGCTCCTTCGGCGGCATCCACGCGGTCGACGACGTGTCGCTGGAGGTCCCCGAGGGCAGCCTGCACGCGATCATCGGCCCCAACGGGTCGGGCAAGACGACGCTGTTCAACCTGATCACCGGGCACACCCGGCCCAGCGCCGGACGGGTGCGGTTCGCCGGCGAGGACATCACCGGCATGCCGTACTCGAAGGTGGCCCGGAAGGGGCTGGCGAAGTCCTACCAGATCACCACGGTCTTCCCGCTGCTCACCGTCTTCGAGAACGTGCGCATCGCGGCCCAGGCGGCGTCCCACTCGTACGTGTTCTGGCGCCCGGCCGACGGGATCAAGCCGGTCCTCCGGCGCACCGAGGAGGTGCTCGAGCGGATCGGCCTGGCCGCCGACCGGGACGTCATCGCCAGCAACCTCTCCCACGGCGACCAGCGCCGGCTCGACCTCGCGATCGCGCTGGCCACCCGGCCCCGCCTGCTGCTCCTCGACGAGCCGACGGCGGGGATGAGCCCACCCGAGACGGCCGCGACCGTCGAGCTCGTGCAGGAGCTGAACCGCGACGTGACCATCCTGATGATCGAGCACAAGATGGACGTGATCCTCTCCATCGCCGACCGGATCACCGTCCTGCACCAGGGCCGCAAGCTGTTCGAGGGGACGCCGGACGAGGTGCGGACCCACCCCGAGGTCCAGGCCGTCTACCTGACGGGCAGCCGGTGAGCACCGCCCAGGGCGCCGGTCGCGCCGAGCGGGCCGACGCCGCCGCGCCCACGCTGCTCGAGGTCGCCGACATCCAGGCCTACTACGGGCTGGCGCACGTGCTGCAGGGGGTCTCGCTCACCGTGCAGCCGGGGGAGCTGGTCGCGCTGCTGGGCCGCAACGGGGCCGGCAAGACCACCACGGTGAAGTCGATCATGGGTCTGGTCACCGTCCGCGGCGGGCGGATCCGCTGCGCCGGGCGGGACGTCGTCGGGCTGCCGGCCGAGAGCGTCGCCCAGAACGGGGTCGGCTACGTGCCCGAGGACCGCCGGATGTTCCCGGGGCTCACCGTGCGGGAGAACTTCCGCCTGGCCGCGCTGGGCTCCCGCGTGCCCAAGCCCGAGCAGCAGGCCGCCATCGACCGTGCCCTGCAGGTCTTCCCGCAGCTCGAGGCGCACCTGGACCGCGACGCCTCCCGCCTGTCGGGCGGCCAGCAGCAGATGGTCGCCGTCGGCCGGGCGCTCATCTGCGGCCGCAACCTGCTGCTGGTCGACGAGGTGACCCAGGGCCTGGCGCCCAACATCGCCGCCGACATGGGCACCACCCTGCGCCGGATCGCCGACGAGGGGCACGGGGTGCTGCTCGTCGAGCAGAACGCCCAGATGGCCCTCGAGCTCGCCGACCGGGTCTACGTCATCGACTCCGGGGTGATCGTGCACTCGGGCGTCGCCGCCGAGCTGCGCCGCGACCCCGGCTGGATGGAGCAGTACCTGCAGCTGTGACCCGCCTGCGGTCCTGACGCCTGCAGCCGGAACCCGTCGTGCACCACTCGAGGGAGGACCCCTGCCCGCATGGCCGAGACCGGTGTCGCGCTGCCCACCTTCGTCCCCGCCCGCACCTGCGAGTTCGTCGAGCTGGCCCGCGCCGCCGAGGACGCCGGCTACGCCGCCTTCTACACGACCGAGTCGCTGACCGACACCCTCGCCATCGACCTGGCGATGCTGCTGGGCACCAGCCGCATCCGGGTCGGCAGCTGCGTGGCGATCAGCTACCTGCGCCACCCGGTCATCGCCGCGCAGATGGCCGTGACCGCGTCGGACCTCTCCGGTGGCCGGTTCGTACTGGGCCTCGGGCTGGGTCACAAGGTCCGGCTGGCCGCCCTCGGCGTCGAGGTGGGCCGGCCGAGCGAGGACCTGCCGGCCTACGTGCGCGACGTCAAGGCGGTGCTGGAGGGCCGCGGCCGGGAGCGCTACCCCGACCTGCCGCCGCAGGTCTACCAGGGGGAGCTGCTGGACTTCCGGCTCCCCGAGCACCCGGTACCGGTCTACACCGCCGCGGTCGGCCCGAAGATGGCCGAGGCCGGGGCGGCGGTGTCCGACGGGGTGATGGCGTGGCTGGTCCCGCGCTCGGGCCTGGCGGTGCTGGCCGCGGCGACCGCCCGCGCGGGGGAGCGCACCGGCCGGCCCGCGCCGCCGGTCGAGGCCACGGTGCACGCCTTCGTCACCGACGACCTCGCCGCGGCGCGGGACGCCGCCCGGGCCTCGCTCGGCTACTGGGTCGGGCTGCCCAGCTACAACAGCGCCCTGGCCCGGGCCGGCTACGAGGCCGAGGCCGCGGCGATCGCCGCCGCCTTCGCCGCCGACGACCAGGCGGGCCTGCGCGCGGCCATCTCCGACCGGCTGGTCGACGAGTACTGCCTGGTGGGGCCGCCGGAGCGGTGCCGGGAGCAGCTCGCCGCCTGGCACGAGACCGACGCGGCGACCGTCGCGGTCGTCCCGCACCCGGTGCAGGAGGCGGACGGCTACGTCGCGGGCGTGCGCCGGGCCATCGACCGGCTCGCGCCCCGCTGAGCGGACCGGTCAGGCCGGGTCGCCGAGCACGGCCTCGACCATGAGCGCCAGCTGCAGGTGCAGCAGCGCCTGCGGGTCGCCGAGGTCGCAGTCGAGCAGCTCCTCCACCCGACGCAGCCGGTAGGCCACCGTGTTGGGGTGCACGTGCAGCGCCTTGGCCGTGACCGAGACGTTGCACCGGTGGGACATGTAGGAGTCCAGGGTCGCCCGCAGGCTGGTCTGGTGCTGCCGGTCGTACTCCCGGACGGTGCCGAGCATCGAGTCGGCGAAGGACTGCAGCTCGCGCGGCCGCTTCACCTGCAGCAGCAGCCGGTAGGCGCCGATCGTGTCGAGGGAGACCACGCGGTCGCCGCGCTCGGCGTGCTGCACCAGGTCGAGCACCCCGCAGGTCAGCCGGTAGGCGTCGCCGTACTCGTGGACGTCGGTGCAGCTCGGTCCCACGCTGATCGTCGCCGTCCAGCCGCTGGCGTAGGCCTGGATCTCCCGGCGGAGGTGCTCGGCGAAGTCCCGGGCCGAGCGGTTGGCCTCCCCGTCGTGCCACAGCACCACGACGTGGTCGCTGCGGGTCGCGGTGAGCGTGGCCCCCCGCCAGGCGGCGCCGGTCCGCTGCACCAGGGAGAGCAGCGCCCGCTGCGCGTAGGCCGCACGGTCCTCCGTGCCCGGCCCGGTCGTGTCCGGGGTCGGGTCGCGCCGGATCACCAGCACCGTGTGCGGCCGGGACAGGTCGGCGCCGAGCTGGCGGGCGCGGGCGTGCAGCGCCTCCGGGGCCTGGGTGCCCGGGTCGAGCAGGTCGTCGAGGAAGTCGCGGGACAGCCGCCACTCCACCTCCTGGGCGGTGCGCTCCTTGAGCAGCGCCAGCGCGACGACCGCGGCGGCGCGGGCGAGCGCCCGCCGCTGCGCCGCGCCCAGCGGCTGCTGCGGGTGCAGCGCCCACAGGTGCCCCACCGTCTCCTCGTCGAGGACGACGGGGACCACCAGCCCCTCCGACCCGGCCGGCAGCCCCTCCTCCCGGGGCACCGTCACCGCGTCGACGTCCACCTCCTCGCCGAGCCGGGTCCGGGCCCGCGACCAGGCCGCGGCGACCTGGCGCTGGCCGGCGCCGGGCCGCCCGCCCCCGCCCGCCGAGGCCAGCAGCCGGCCGCCGGCGTCGTCGATCGCGACCCCGCACCGCAGCATCGCCGCGACCGACTCGGCGATGGCCGAGAGCCCGCCGCCGCGAAGCACGACCCGCAGCAGCTCCCCGTGGTCGTCGTCGGCCTGGCGCTGCGCGTCGAGCTCGGTGCGCTGGCCCGCGGCCTCGGCGGCGAGCCGGTCGGCCCGCTCCCGGGCCTCGGCCAGCCGGCGGGTGGTCTCGATGGCCAGGCCCGCCTGGTTGGCCATGCTCTCCATGAGGATGATCTCGCGGGCGGAGAAGTCGTGCGCGTCCACCGTGTAGCAGTTGACCAGCCCGAACGGGACCTGCCCCACGACCAGCGGCACCGCCAGCAGCGACGAGTACCCCTGCTGCGCCGCGACGGTCTCCCACGAGCGCGACGGCGCGTCCGCCGAGATGTCGAGCACCGTGACCGGTCGCTGCGCGCGGAACGCCCGGCTGGAGGGCCCCTCGCCGGTGTCGCAGGCGCGCAGCAGGATCGGCGTCCGCGCGTTGATGGCGTCGATGTACTCCTGGGACAGCCCGTAGCTGCCCTGGATGATCAGCGCCTCCCGCTCGGGGTCGGCGACGAAGACCGCGCAGAAGTCGTAGCCGGTGAGCCGGGCGGTCGTGCCGGCGATGAGGTCGAGCAGCTCGTCCAGGGGCGCGGCCCGGTTGGCCGCGCGGGTGATCTCGGCGATCGCGTCCAGCCACGAGCTCAGCTCGGCGGCGGCCGGCTCCCCGGCGAGGAGGACGTCGGCCTCGACGAGCGGCGGGTGCACCACGACGGATCCCACCTCCACAGCACTGTGTTGCAGGTCACGCCACTCTACGGACACCGCAACCCCCCTTCCGCGTTCTGCGCGCCGATCACCCGACCGCGTTCCTCACCCGACCGGCGCGGTCTCCGGGCGCGGCCACCGGTCGAGGACCCGGACGTCCTCCATCGAGGAGAGGTCGCCGGCCGGCACGCCGAGGTAGGAGGCGCGGGCGACGCGGCGCAGGACCTTGCCGTTGCGGGTCTTGGGCAGCGCCTCGACGACGTGCACCGCGCGCGGGGCCATCGCCCGGCCCAGGGCCGCGGTCAGCACCTCGCGCAGCGCCGGGACGGCGGCGTCGGCGTCCACCCCGTCGTGCAGCACGACGAAGCAGACCAGCGCCTCGCCCTTGACGTCGTCCGGGACCCCGACGGCGGCGGCCTCGACGACCCGCTCGTCGGCGACCAGCAGAGACTCCACCTCGGCCGGGCCCAGCCGCTTGCCGGCGACCTTGATCGTGTCGTCGGAGCGGCCCAGCAGGTACCAGTGGCCGTCGGCGTCGACGTAGGCGAGGTCGCCGTGGTGCCAGACGCCGGGGAAGCGCCGCCAGTACGTCTCGAGGTAGCGCTCGCCGTCGCGCCAGAAGCCCCGGGTCATGCCCGGCCAGACCGAGCGGACGACGAGCTCGCCGATCTCCCCGCGCACCGACCGGCCGTGCTCGTCGACGACGTCGGCGCGCACACCGAGGGTGGGGCCGGCGAACGACGTGGGCTTGACCGGCAGGAACGTCGAGCCGCACAGCAGCGACCCGCCGATCTCGGTGCCGCCGGAGATGTTGACGATCGGCGCGCGGCCCTTGCCCACGTGCTCGGCGCACCAGCGCCAGGGGCCGGCGTTCCACGGTTCCCCGGTGGACCCGATCGCCCGCAGGTCGGGCAGCTCGTGCCGGTCGGGCCAGGAGTCGCCGTGGGCCATGAGCGCGCGGACGACGGTGGGGGAGATGCCCAGCACGGTGGTGCCGCTGCGCTCGGCGACCGCCCAGAGCCGGTCGGGCTCGGGCCAGTCCGGCACGCCCTCGAAGAAGACGGCGGTGCCGCCGTTGCCCAGTGCCGCCGCGATGACGAACGAGCCCATGACCCAGCCCATGTCGGTCAGCCACAGCATCGCCGCGGTCTCGTCGACGCCCATGGCGTGCCGGGCCTCCAGCGCCACCTTGAACGGCAGGCCGGCGTGGGTGTGCACGCAGCCCTTGGGCCGGCCGGTGCTGCCCGAGGTGTAGAGCAGCAGGCACGGGGCGTCGGCGTCCATGGGCTCGGCGTCGGCCACCGGCTCGGCGGCGGCGCAGGCCTCGTGCCACCACCGGTCGCGCCCCGGCGTCATCGGGACGTCGACCCCGAGCCGGCGCACGACCAGGACGGTGTGCAGCCCCGGCAGGTCCTGCACGGCCTCGTCGGCGACCTGCTTGAGCGGCACCGGCCGCCCGCGGCGGGGGACGGCGTCGCAGGTGACCAGCACCGAGGCGCCGGAGTCCTCCAGCCGCGCGCGCACCGCCAGCGGCCCGTAGCCGCTGAACAGCGGCACGACCACCGCGCCGGTCTTGGCCGCGGCGAGCACGGTGGCGATGGCCTCGGGCACCATCGGCAGCAGCAGGGCCACGACGTCCCCGGTGCCGACGCCGGCGGCGCGCAGCGCGCCCGCGGCCGCGTCGACCTCGGCCTTGAGCTCGGCGTAGGTCAGGGTGCGGGTGGCCCCGTCGTCGCCCTCCCACCAGACGGCGCGGGCCTCGCCGCGCCCCTCGCGCACCCAGCGGTCGACGGCGAAGTCGGCCCAGTTGAGCTGCCCGCCGGGGAAGAAGCGGGGGTGCGGGGCGCCGCGCGACAGGTCGAGCACGGCCTCGTACGGGCGCATCCACGGGATGCCCAGGTCGGCCATCCCCGCGGCCCAGTACCACTCGGGGTCGGCGGCGGCGCGGGCCACGAACTCCTGCGGGTCGGTGATGCCGTGACGGGCCGCCATCCGCCCCGCGGGCGAGTCGGCGAAGGCCCCGGGTGGGGGCGTCCAGGCCACGGCCAGGCCCTCGAGCTCGTCGATCGGCAACGCAGGTCTCCTCCCGTCCGCGCCGACCCGGGAGGGCCGTCGTGGGCGTCGAGTATCGAGTGGTCGCGGGCCTGCCCGGCTTGTGCGCGGCCACAAAGGGAGCCGGGCAGACACTGTCGGGACCTCAGCAGTCAGGCCCCGCCGTCCTCCGTAGCGTCGCTGGCCGACGGGGGTGACCCACCCCACAGTCTGCGACGACGAGTGGAGGCCGGCGGCCATGGTGAAAGTGATCCTGCAGCTCTACCCCCAGGTGGCCGCGACCCGCGAGGAGCGCATCGAGCAGCGGCCCCTCGGCCGCGACGCCGAGCGGTACCAGGCGCTCATCCGGGAGATGCCGACGATCGTGCGGGCGGCCGACGAGCTGGGCCTGTGGGGCATCTCCTCCATCGAGCACCACTTCCACAGCGAGGGCTACGAGGTCGGCCCCAACCCGGGCCTGCTCGACGCCTACTGGGCGGCCATGACGAAGAACATCCGCGTCGGCCAGCTCGGCTACACGATGAGCGCGCAGAACCCCTTCCGCGTGGCCGAGGACGTCGCGGTGATCGACCACCTCTCCGGCGGTCGCTCGTTCTGCGGCTTCTCCCGCGGCTACCAGGCCCGCTGGACCAACATCCTCGGCCAGCACCTGGGCACCCGCGCGACGCTGTCGCCGTCGGGCAACCAGGAGAAGATGGCCGAGCTGGACGACGCCACCAAGGCCGCCCGGATCTCCGACGACCAGGTCAACCGCGAGATCTTCGAGGAGAACGTCGAGCTGGTGCTCCAGTCCTGGACCCAGGACAGCGTCGAGGCCAAGGGCCGCTGGCAGGTGCCCTACCCCTACGACGAGGGCGTCGACTGGACGATGACGGCGACCCGCGAGCTCGGCGCGCCCGGCGAGATGGACGAGCACAACCGGATCCGGCGGGTCAGCGTCGTGCCCACCCCGCTGCAGAGGCCCTACCCGCCGGTGTTCGTCTCCAGCAACGCCAGCAAGGAGACGATCGAGTACTGCGGGCCGCGCGGGTTCATCCCGACCTACTTCTCCAAGATCGAGCGGGCGGCCGAGTTCGGCGCGGCCTACGTCGAGGCCGCGGCCGGCGCCGGGCGGAACTACGCGCTGGGGCAGAACCAGGCGCTGGTCCGCTGGGGGCAGATGGCCGAGACCGAGGACGAGGCCCGCCGCATGGTCGCCGAGTACGACGTCGACATCTTCCGCGACCTCTACGCCGGCACCACCCCGATGAAGTTCGACCCGGCCAACCCGGTGGACTCCGTCGTCAACTCCGGGCTGTGGGTCGTGGGCACCCCCGAGCAGGTCCGGGACCAGTACGTCGAGCTGTGGCGGCAGCTGCCGGCCGAGTACGTCGTGCTCATCTACCACTGGGCGCAGCAGCCGGCCGAGAGCGTCGTCCGACAGCTGGAGCTGTTCATGGAGCACGTCAAGCCCGCGCTCGACGAGATGACCCCCTACGAGGCCTGACGTGGGCGACGCGGAGCCGGGCACCGGAGGGCCGCGGTTCGACCCGGTCGAGCTGGCGGTGCAGGAGATCGCCGACGGCGGCATGGTCCTGGTGGTCGACGACGAGGACCGCGAGGACGAGGGCGACCTCGTCATGGCCGCCGAGCACGTCCGCCCGCCGGACCTGGCGTTCATGGTCCGCCACGGCTCCGGGGTGGTGTGCGTGGCCCTGACCGGGGAGCGCTGCGACCGGCTGGACCTGCCGCTCATGGTGGGCGACCGCAACACCGAGTCGCACCGGACGGCGTTCACCCACACCGTGGACCTCGCGGCGGGGACGACGACGGGCATCTCGGCGGCCGACCGGGCGGCGACCATCCGCGCCCTGGCGGACCCGGCCGTGGGCGCGGCCGCCTTCAACCGGCCCGGCCACGTCTTCCCGCTGCGCGCCCGGGAGGGCGGCGTGCTCAAGCGGGCCGGGCACACCGAGGCGGCGGTCGACCTGGCGCGGCTGGCCGGGCTGGAGCCGGCCGGGGTGATCTGCGAGGTGGTCAACGACGACGGCACGATGGCCCGCCGTCCCGACCTGTTCCGCTTCGCCGCCGCGCACGGCCTGCCGATCATCACCGTCGCCGACCTGATCGCCCACCGCCGGCGGGTCGACGTGCTGGTGGAGCGGACGGGGGAGGCCCGGGTGCCCACGCCGTGGGGGGAGTTCCGGTGCGTCAGCTACCGGTCGGTCCTCGACGGCACCGAGCACGCGGCCTTCACCCTCGGCGACGTCGCCGGCGACGACGAGCTCCTCGTGCGGGTGCACAGCGAGTGCCTGACCGGCGACATCTTCCGGTCCCTGCGCTGCGACTGCGGCCCGCAGCTGGAGGCGGCGATGGCCCGGGTCGCCGCGGCCGGCCGCGGGGCGGTCGTGTACCTGCGCGGGCACGAGGGCCGGGGGATCGGCCTGGGGCACAAGCTGCGCGCCTACGGCCTGCAGGACGCCGGGCGGGACACCGTGGACGCCAACCTCGACCTCGGCGTCCCGGTCGACAGCCGGGAGTACGGCGTCGGGGCGCAGATCCTCGTCGACCTCGGTGCCCGCCGGCTGCGGCTGCTGACCAACAACCCGGCCAAGTACGGCGGCCTGACCGGCTACGGGCTGGAGATCGTGGCCCGCGAGCCGCTGCTGACCGCGCCGAACCCGGAGAACCTCGTCTACCTGCGGACCAAGCAGCGGCGGATGGGCCACCTGCTCGAGGGCCTGGAGGACCCGCCGGCCGTCGTCCCCGCGCCGCCCCGCGACCTGTTCGCGGGGTCCGGCTCCGCACTCGTCTGACCCCCGACCCCTCTCGAGGAGGACCCCCCGTGCGCTGGACCACCTACGTGTCGCCGTCCGACGGCCAGGAGCACCCCGCGGTGCTCGTCGACGGCGCCCTGCACGGGTTGCGCACGGCGACCCGGCTGCTCGACCTGCTCGGCGACGACGGCGAGCTGCTCGCGCGGTCGGCCGAGCAGGCACAGGCCGACCCGCTCGACGTCGTCCCCGAGGCCGAGGCCCGGCTGCGCGCGCCGATCCCGGTGCCGCCGTCGGTCCGCGACTTCTACGCCTTCGAGACCCACGTGCGGACCTACCGGGAGGCCAACGGCCTGCAGATGGACCCCGACTGGTACCAGCGGCCGGTCTTCTACTTCCAGAACCCGGCGGCGATCCGCGGTCCGCGCGACGACGTGCCGCTGCCGCCCGGCTGCACGGACTTCGACTTCGAGCTGGAGTTCGCCGCGGTCATCGGCCGGACGGGGGCCAACCTCACGCCCGAGGAGGCCGAGCGGCACATCGCGGGCTACCTGCTGTTCTGCGACTGGAGCGCCCGGGACCTGCAGGCCCAGGAGGTCCGGCACAGCATGGGCCCGGTCAAGGGCAAGGACACCGCGACCAGCCTCGGACCGTGGCTGGTCACCCCCGACGAGCTCGAGCCCCGCCGGCGGGACCGGTCGTTCGACCTGCAGATGCAGGCGTCGGTGAACGGGCAGATCTACAGCAAGGGCAACGCCGCCGACCTGTACTGGAGCTTCGGCCAGATGATCGCCTACGCCTCCCGGGGCACCGAGGTGCGGACCGGCGACGTCATCGGCAGCGGCACGGTGGGCACCGGGTGCATCCTCGAGCTGTCCACCGTGCACAGCTCGGAGCAGTACCCGTGGCTGCGGCCCGGCGACGCGGTGCGGCTGGAGACCGAGCTGCTCGGCGCCATCACCGCGACCATCACCGAGCCCCAGCCGCTGCACCCCCTGCAGTGACGTGAGGAGGACCCGGTGTCCGCACTCCCGCCCGCCGTCGACGTCGGTGACCGCGCGCCCGCGTTCCGGCTCCGGCACACCTTCGACGACGACGTCGACCTGGCCGAGCGGCTGCAGCACGGCCCGGTCGTCCTGCTCTTCTACGTCTTCGACTTCGGCAGCGTCTAGACGGCCGAGCTGTCCCAGTTGGGACAACGGGCCGACGAGATCCGCGCGCTGGGTGCCGACGTCCTCGCGGTCGCCGTCACCGCCACGTTCTCGCAGCAGGCCTTCGCCCGCTCCCTGGGCGTGGACTTCCCGCTGCTGTCGGACTGGGACCGCACCGTGTGCGCCGACTACGGGGTGCGCTACGACGTGTGGAAGGGGCACGCCGGCCTGGCCAAGCGGTCGGTCTTCGTCATCGACCGCGATGGCGTGGTCCGGTACCGGTGGGTCACCGACGACGCCCTCGTCCTCCCGGACCTCGACGCGGTCGTGGCGGCGCTGCGGGACCTGTGAGGCGACCTCGGGTCCGCCCGGGAGGCCGGCATGACGACCGTGGGCATGGTCGGGCTCGGGATCATGGGCTCGGCGATGGCCGGCCACCTGCTGGCCGGCGGCCGTGCCGTCGTCGGGTACGACGTCGACCCCGGCCGGGTGCACGAGCTGGTCGCGGCCGGCGGCACCGCCGCGGCCTCGGCCGGCGAGGTGGCCGGGGCGGCGGACCTGGTCCTCACCTCGCTGCCCACGGCCGACGCCGCCCGGGAGGTGGTCGCCGGGCTGGCGGACGCCGGGCACCCGGGGCTGGTCGTGGCGGAGACCTCCACGCTGCCCCACGAGGTCAAGGAGGAGTGCCGCGCCCGGCTCGCCGACGCCGGAGGCGTGCTCCTGGACTGCCCGCTGAGCGGCACCGGCGCGCAGGCCCTCGAGCGGGACGTGGTCGTCCTGGGCAGCGGCGACGAGGCGGCCTTCGAGCGGATCCGCCCGGTCCTGGAGACCGTCGCCCGCTCCGTGCGGTACCTGGGGCCGTTCGGCAACGGCTCGACGATGAAGCTGGTCGCCAACCTGCTGGTGGCCGTGCACAACGCCGCGACGGCCGAGGCGTTCGCGCTCGGCGAGGCCGCCGGGCTGGACCCGCAGCTGCTCTACGACACGATCCGGGACGGTGCGGGCAACTCGGTGATCTTCGAGAAGCGCGGCCGGCTGATGGTCGACCGGACCTACGAGCCGGCCACGGCGAAGGTCTCGATGTTCGTCAAGGACGTCGGCGTCATCGCCGAGTTCGCCGACCGGCTCGGCCTGGACACCCCGGTGCTCGCCGCCGTCCGCCCGCTCTACGACCGCGCCGTCGAGCTCGGGCTGGCAGCCGCCGACGCGGCGGCGCTGCTCGAGGTGCTGGGCGCCGGCAACCACCGATCGAGGGAGGAGCCCCGATGATCACGCTGGAGCAGGCCGAGGTGGTGGCCTCGGCGACCCTGGCGCACGGGCGGTCGATCGGCGCGGCACCGCTGACCGTCGCCGTCCTGGACGCCGGAGGGCACCTGGTCACCCTCAAGCGCGAGGACGGCTCGGGGATCCTGCGCCCCCAGATCGCCACGGCCAAGGCCTACGGCGCCCTCGGGATGGGGTTGAGCTCCCGCGAGCTGGGCGTGCGCGCCGAGCGGCAGCCGGTGTTCTTCACCGCGCTGGCCGCCGTCGCCGACGGCCGGTTCGCGCCGGCCGCGGGCGGCGTCCTGGTGCGCACGCCCGACGGCCGGGTCGTCGGTGCGGTGGGGGTCAGCGGCGACGTCTCCGACGTCGACGAGGTCTGCGCGCTCGCCGGGGTGGCGGCGTCGGGCCTGCTCTCCGACCCCGCCGCGCCGGAGGACGGGGTGTCCGCGCCGCCTGCCGGCAGCGGCCGGTGAAGGCCGCGCCCTTCGACCTCGTGCGCGCGGAGACCGTGGCCGACGCCCTGGCCGCGCTGGGGTCGGCGGAGGACGCCCGGGTCCTGGCCGGCGGGCAGAGCCTGGTGCCGGTCATGGCGCTGCGCCTGGCCACCCCCGCCCTGCTGGTGGACATCACCCGGTGCCCGGAGCTGCGCACCTCCCGGCGCGCGGACGGCGTCCTGACCGTCGGCGCCGCGGTGACCGACCGGGAGCTCGAGCTGGACCCGGAGGTGGCCGCCGCCCACCCGCTGCTGGTCCGCACCCTGGGGCTGGTCGCGCACCCGGAGATCCGGGCCCGGGGCACGCTGTGCGGTTCGCTGGCCCACGCCGACCCGGCGGCCGAGCTGCCCGCGCTGCTGCTGGCCACCGACGGCGAGGTGGAGGTCGACGGGCCCGCCGGCCGGCGCCGGGTGGCCGCCGCCGACTTCCTCACCGGGCCGTTCGGCACCGCCCTGGGAGAGGGGGAGATGGTCGTCGCCGCGCGGCTGCCGCTGCCGGCGCCGGGGTCGGCCTGGACCGTGGACGAGGTCTCCCGCCGGCGCGGCGACTTCGCCCTCGCCGGGGTGGTCTGCGGGGTCGAGCGCGACGACGCCGGCCGCTGCTCGCGGGCCCGGGTGGCGCTGTTCGGCGTGGCCGGGACGCCGGTCCGGGCCGTCGGCGCGGAGCAGGTGCTCGTGGGGGAGGAGCCGATCCCCGCCGTCCTCGACGCGGCGGCCGCGGCCGCGTTCGACGGCGTGGAGGTGGTCGGCGACGAGGTGCACGCCTCGGCCGGCTACCGGCGGGAGGCCGGCCGGGCGCTGGTCCGGCGGGCGCTGGCCACCGTCGCGGGGCAGGCGACGTGACCGGGGAGCCGGTGCGCGTGCGGCTGGAGGTGAACGGCAGGCGCGAGTCGGGGTCGGCCGAGCCGCGGACGACGCTGGCCGACTTCCTCCGCGGGGAGCTCGGGCTGACCGGCACCCACGTCGGTTGCGAGCAGGGCGTCTGCGGAGCGTGCACCGTCGTCCTCGACGGGGTCGCCGTGCGCAGCTGCCTGGTGTTCGCGGTGCAGGCCGACGGGTGCGCGGTGGAGACCGTGGAGGGCCTCGGCGGGGAGGGGATGCACCCGCTGCAGCGCGCCTTCTGGGAGCGATCGGCGGTGCAGTGCGGGTTCTGCACCCCGGGGCTGCTGATGACCGCGCTGGTGGCGCTGCGCGAGCGGACCGACTGGGACCGCGCGGCGCTGCGCGAGCGGCTCGGCGGCAACCTGTGCCGCTGCACCGGCTACCAGACCGTCGTCGACGCCGTCCTGGCCGCCGCGGCCGAGTTGCCGGAGGCCGGCCGGTGAGCGCGCCGCGGTACGTCGGGCAGCGGGTGCTCCGCAGCGAGGACCCGCGGCTGCTGGCCGGGCGGGGCCGGTTCGTCGACGACGTCGACGAGCCGCGGCAGGCGGTCGTGGCGTTCGTCCGGTCGCCGATCGCCGCGGGGCGGATCGTGCGGGTCGACACCGCCGCGGCGGAGGCGGCGCCCGGGGTGGTCGCGGTGCTCACCGCGGCCGACCTCGCCCCCCTCTGCCCGGCCTGGCGGGGGCTGCTGTCCTGGCCGGGCATGGTCGCCGGGGAGCAGACGGCGCTGGCCTCCGGCGTCGTCCGGCACGTCGGGGAGCCGGTCGTGCTGGTGGCCGCGGGCAGCCGCGCCGAGGCCGAGGACGCCGCCGAGCTCGTCGTCGTCGACTACGAGGAGCTGCCCGCGGTGCTCGACCCGGTCGAGGCGCTGGAGCCGGACAGCCCGCTGGTCCACGAGGACCTCGGCACCAACCTCTGCTTCGCCGCCCCGTTCGGCAGCGGCGACGTCGACGCGGCCTTCGCGCAGGCCGCCGCCGTGGTCGAGGTCGCGGTGCAGACCGGCCGGCACACCGCCGTCGCCCTCGAGCCCCGCGGGGTGCTGGCCGCATTCGACCGCGACGAGCGCACGCTGACCGTGCGGGTGTCCACGCAGGCGCCGCAGATGCTGCAGACCCTCTACGCGCGGCTGCTGGACCTGCCGGAGAACTCCGTGCGGGTCGTGACCGAACACGTCGGCGGCGCGTTCGGGATGAAGGCGTTCGTCTACCCCGACGAGATGGCGGTCGTGACCGCCGCGGTGCTCCTGGGCCGGCCGCTGAAGTGGACCCAGGACCGGTTCGAGGCGCTGCAGTCCGACACCCAGGCGCGCGACGAGCGGGTCACCGCCGCGCTCGCCGTGGACGCGGACGGGCGGATCCTGGGGCTGCGCGCCGAGGTGGTCTCCGACGCCGGCGCGTACTCGATGCTGCCGCGCGGCTGCGTCACCGAGGGCGTCCAGGTCGCGACGATCATGCCCGGGCCCTACCGGGTGCCGGCCAGCGCCGCCTCGCTGCGCGTGGTGTTCACGAACAAGACCCCGCTCGCGGTCTACCGCGCGGTCGGGCACCCGCCGGCGATCCTGGTCATGGAGCTGCTGGTGGACGAGGCGGCGCGGGAGCTGGGGCTGACCGCCGCGGAGATCCGCCGGCGCAACCTGCTGGCTCCTGCGGACCTGCCCTACACCTCGCCGACCGGCAACGTGTACGACTCCGGCTCGCACCTGGAGTCCCTGGAGCGCGCCGTCGCGCTGCTCGGGGACGGGCTGGAGGAGCGGCGGCAGGACGCCGAGCGGCGCGGCTGCCTGCTCGGCGTGGGACTCGCCGCGTTCGTCGAGCTCTCCGCCCCCGGGGCGATGTTCTACGGCGCCAAGGGGGCGCCGATCACCGCCCACGACCAGGTCGAGGTCACCGTCCAGCCCGACGGGTCGGTCACCGTGCTGCTGGGCACCCCAGGCCAGGGGCAGGGGCTGCACACCACGGCCGCGCAGGTGGTGGCCGACGGGCTGGGCGTCCGCCTGGACGACGTCCGGGTGATCTCCGGCGACACCCGCGTGGTGCCGCACGGCAGCGGCGTGTGGGCCAGCCGGTCGGCCGTCGTCTCCGTCGGGGCGGCGCACGCCGCGGCGGTGGAGGTGCGCCGGCGGCTGCTCGTCCTGGCCGGGCACCTGCTGGAGGCCGACCCGGACGACCTGGAGCTCGCCGACGGCGTGGTCGGGGTCCGCGGGGTCCCCGGTGCCGGGACGCCGCTGCGCGAGGTGGCCGCCGCGGCGTACTGGGGCACCCACCGGCTGCCGTCCGACGTCGAGGTGGGCCTGGGCGCCGTCGGGTCCTACGCCGGCCCGCCGTACACGTTCAACAACGGCGTGCACGTGGCCGTCGTCGAGGTGGAGGAGGCCACTGGCCTGGTCCGCGTCGTCGACTACGGCGTGGTCGAGGACTGCGGGGTGCTGGTCAACCCCGACGTCGTCGACGGCCAGATCCGCGGTGGCGTCGCCCAGGGGCTGGGCGGGGCGCTGCTGGAGCGGGTGGTGTACGACCCGATCGGCCAGCCGCTGACCTCGACCCTGCTCGACTACCTCGTGCCGACGGCCGTCGACCTGCCCGACATCCGGATCGAGCACATCGAGACGCCGGCCCCCACCACCACGCTGGGCACCAAGGGCGTCGGCGAGGCGGGGACCGCGGGGGCGCCGGCCGCGCTCCACTGCGCGGTCAACGACGCGCTGTCCCGGGCGGGGGCGCGGGTGTGGCACCAGCCGATCCGCCCGGAGGAGGTGCTCGCCGCGCTCGCGGCGGCGCGCTGAGGGCCGGGTGGGGCGCTCAGCCGTTGCGCGGGCGGTCGACGGTGGCCCGGCGGACCAGGCTGGTGGCGAACACCTGCTCGCGGCCGGGGCCGAGCTCCCCGGTGTGCTCGATGCGCTCGGCCAGCATCCGGGCCGCCGCGCGGGCCATGTCGCCGATGGGCTGGCGGAGCGTGGTCAGCTGGAAGACCTCCCAGGCCGCCATCGGGATGTCGTCGAAGCCGAGGATGGAGACGTCGTCGGGGACGCGGACGCCGAGGGACAGCGCCGCGTCGATCGCGCCGAAGGCCACCACGTCGTTGCCGCAGACGATGGCGGTCGGCGGCTCCGGCAGCCGCAGCAGCTCGCGGGTGTGCTGGTAGCCGCTCTGGTGGGAGTAGGTGCCCTCGTGCACCAGGGCCGGGTCCAGGCGCAGCCCTGCCCCGGTCAGCGCGTCGATGAGCCCCGCCCGCCGGTCCCGGCTGGTCGACGTGTTCGACGGGCCGCTGATGGCCGCGATCCGGCGGTGCCCGAGCTCGAGCAGGTGCCGGCCGCCGACCACCGCCCCGCCGTGGTTGTCGCTGATCACCCGGTCGACGTCCAGACCGTCGATGTACCGGTTGAGCAGGACCGTCGGCAGCCCCCGGCGCTGCAGCTCGACGGCGAAGCGGGAGCCCAGCGTCGCCGTGGTGACCAGCACCCCGTCGATGGAGCGGTCCAGCAGCCGCTGAAGGGTCTCCTGGCCGGCCAGGTTGTCGGTCCGCTCGGTGAGCAGGACCACCCGGTAGCCCAGCAGCTGCAGCTCGTCGTAGATCGGGGTGAGCAGCGACGGGAAGAACGGGTTGGTCAGGTCGGAGACGACGACCGCGACGGTTCGGGTGGACCGGGAGACCAGGCTGCTGGCCAGCGAGTTGGGCACGTAGCCCAGCCGCCGGGCGGCCTGGTCGACCCGCCGCCGGGTCTCCTCCCGCACCCGCGGGTCGCCGCGCAGCGCCCGCGAGACCGTCGACTGCGACACCCCGGCCGCCCGGGCCACGGTCCAGCTGGTCGGTGGGGTGTCCGGCGTGCGGCGGTCCCGGGTCGCGGGAGGGGACAGCGGGGACGGCGGGCCGGCGGGGTCGTCGGTCGGGTCGAGCGCCGAGGACCCGGCGGTCACCGGTCGGCCCCGTGCGGGCGGGCCGTGCCGGTGCAGGCGGTGGACATGGTTTCCCCCTCGGGTCGTGCCGGTGACGGGTGGCCGGACGGCGTCGCGGGCGTCGCGGCCGCACCGTCCGGGCGCACCGCACGGTGGTGTGGAGTTCCAGGGTGCCGCGCCTCGCTGTGGGCCCGCGGGGGCCGACGTCCCGCGGGCGGCGGGGTGAGCTGCCCGCGGGACGGGTGGCCGGCTGCCTCAGACGGCCGCGGCGACCTGGGGAGTCAGGGCCTTCATCTTCTCCAGCCGGGCGAGCACCTCGGCCTGGAGGGTGGCGACCGCGGGGTCGGACTGACGGCGCGGGCGCGGCAGGTCGATGGTGATGTCCTCGTAGATCCGGCCACCGGGCTGCAGCACGATGATCCGGTCGGAGAGCTCCACGGCCTCGACGACGTCGTGGGTCACGAAGACGACGGTCTTCTTCGACTGCGACCAGATGTCCTGCAGCTGGGCGCGCAGCCCGCGGGCGGTGATCGCGTCGAGGTGGCTGAACGGCTCGTCCATGATCAGCAGGTCCGGCTCCACCGCGAAGGCCCGCGCGATGCCGACCCGCTGCTGCATGCCGCCGGAGAGCTGGCCCGGGTAGAAGTCGCCGTGCTTGCCCAGGCCGACCATGTCCAGGTACTTGTCGACCCGCTTGCCGGTGACCTCGTCGTCCTTGTCCTGGACGTACATCATGTTCTTCCGCACCGAGCGCCAGGGCAGCAGGCGGGGGTCCTGGAACACGTAGCCCAGGCGGGCCGGCCGCCCCTCGTCGCTGGTGACCGAGATGTCCCCGGAGGTGTGCGTCTCGACCCCGGAGATGATGTTGAGCAGGGTGCTCTTGCCGCAGCCGGACGGGCCGACGATCGACACGAAGGTCTGGCCGCGGACGTCGAAGCTGATGTGGTCGAGGACGCGGTTGCTGCGGGCGGTGCCCGCGCCGAAGGTCTTGCAGAGGTCGTTCACCGTCAGGACGGCCATGTCAGTGCCTCTCGGATGTGGGTGCCAGCTGAGGTCTTGGGAGGGGTGGGGGGGGGGGGGGGGGGGGGGGGGGGCGGGGGGGGGGGGGGGGGGGGGGGGGGGGGGGGGGGGGGGGGGGGGGCGCGCCGCGGGGCGGGGGGGGTGGGGTGGGGGTTGTT